>JBLHGI010000105.1:0-16960 GCA_047616505.1 Planctomycetota bacterium | reverse complement strand
GGAACCGGCGACCACGTGATATAATAAAATGGAAATGAGCTGGTCCTTGTTCTCGGGCAGCAGCAGCGACTCGACGGTGCCTGCGGGCAATTTGGCAAAGGCTTCATCCGTCGGAGCAAAGACGGTGAAAGGGCCTTCGCCTTTGAGCACGTCTATTAGATCGGCTGCTGTCAGAGCGGCGGCCAGCGTGTTAAACGTGCCGGCTCCCACCGCGGTGTCGACGATATCCAAATCCTGGGCTTTGGCCGTCTGGGTTGAGAAGGCCAAAGCGGCTATGGCTAGAGTTGAACCGATTAAACGAGAAAGTTTCATTGCAAATCTCCTTGTGCGCCGCAGCGCTTTTTAGGGTTGGTCTTTGCAATGATTATATGGAGCTTCTATTAAATGTCAACCACTTGTCTATAAAAAATGTAGACAAGTGGTGTTTTTCTTTTTTTACCATCGAACTAGCCTGAGTGCAAGGTCTGCAAGAGGGCAGGCAGGCCTTTGAGGTCGCGTAGATGGTATGCTCCGATCTCTTCTATTGTAGAAGCATAGTGTGCCGATGCGCGACCTCCTATTAATAGGGGTATGTCGACGAGTGATCGGCTCAATTTCCTCAATTCGCCCGTAATTATAACGTCCTCTCCGGGGAAGAGGATGCTGAGGGCTACAGCGCTCGCGCCGTGATTTAGCGCGGTGGCTGCAATTTCTTCCGCCGGTAGGTTGGGGCCTAAATAAAGGGTGCGCCAGCCCTCGCTCTGGGCTGATAAACTCGCCAGCAGAGCGCCCACTTCGTGCCATTGCTCCGCCGGAGTGGTCGAAATTAGCAGGGGGGCGCCGTTGGGTGGGCGGTGCGCTGCGTGCAACGTGCCTAGGAAAGTGCGGATGACCGAGGTGGCCAAGTGTTCATCGGCAACGCGCAGTTCGCCTCTGCTCCAGAGATCTCCCACTAGTCTCAGGGCGGGTTCAATTACCGTTGTCAGCAGTTTTTTGCGCCCCATGGCGACTTCTGCCCGCATGAGCGCGGTTTCTAATGCGGCAGCGTCCATCGCTTGTATTGCCTCTAGGCAGATCGCGACGAAATGACCATCGTCGTCAAGGCTAAACGGCGAGGGAGGGTTCGATGGGGTGGTGGGGGCGAAGGAGGGCGCTTCTTCGTCGACGAGTGCTTTTAGCTCGCTGGCGGCCAATTGTGCGATACGGCCAATGCTGTGTCCCTGTTGCTTCGCCCTGTGCAGGTCGGTCAGGCGCTCAATATCAGCTTCGGAATAGAGGCGGCGATTCGTATCAGTGCGCTCCGGTTCAACTGCGTTATAGCGTTTTTCCCATACGCGAATAGCATGCGAAGTCAGGCCCGTGCGTCGAGTTACTACCTTCATGGTATATTTCTTTTCATTTTTCATATAGGGTAATATGCAGGTTGTCAAAGGTTCGTCAATGTTTTTTTGTGCAAAAGAATATTTATGTTGACAAAGTATAGACAGTGATGTAAAATATAATCATTGATCTTCGACAGTATAACTTTTGTCTAATATTGGAGGGCCGTGATGAGCAAATTTAGCACGATAAAAGAAAAAAAGAACAGCAACAATATTTTAGACTTATACTGGCAGGAGATTAAGGACAACCAGCCGCTCAAGCGCAGAGAAGAGAGCGAAATATTTGTACTTATACGCCAGGGAGACGAAGAAGCTTTGGAAAAACTCATCAACGCCAATTTGCGTTTTGTCGTCAGCGTGGCGCGCGAGTACTGCCCACAAGATGGTTCGCTGTTGATGGATTTGATTGCCGAGGGCAATATGGGGCTGATCAAGGCGGTGCATAAGTTTGATGAGACGCGCGGTTTTAAGTTTATAACCTATGCAGTTTGGTGGATTCGCCAAGCTATACTCAAAGCGCTGCCGCGCGACTTCCGCGCCGCCCGTTTGCCAATGAGTCATATTCACGATTTGCATGCCGTCGAAAAGGGCATGGCCGTTTTGAGCCAGGATTTAGGGCGGAAGCCAACGCTCTTTGAGATTGCCGACCAAATGGAAATGACACCGGATCGTCTGCGCAATGCCATGGCAGCTGGCCAGCAGGATATGTCGTTTGACGCACCGCTCTTTGAAGGCGAGGACACGCCGACAATTGAAGCTTTCGCCGGAGTTGGCAATGATGATAATGGCATGGATCAAGAGGAGTTGGTCAGTGCTTTAGAGCAGAGTTTGCGTTCGCTCGATACGCGCGAGGCACAGATTATAAACGAATATTTTGGTCTTGAGGGTTCCGACGGTAAGACCTTGGAGGCGATCGGCAACGAACTCGGTGTAACGCGCGAGCGCGTGCGGCAATTGCGCAATCGCGCGCTAAAGAAAATGCGCGCTCATTTTGACGATTGGCAAATAGAGTTATCGGCGAACTAAGTCGATCTTTGGCATGGGTCGTTTATCAATATGAGATTCATATGGGGGCTCCGTGCGGTCGAATTATTGTTGGCTGTGGCCATTTCAGTAGGCATCGCCTCGGCAGGAGACAAAACAATGAGCTATGAAGAGGCCCTGGTCTATACCGCTGCGCCCGAGGTGGGGCATGTGGAGCCCGAAAGCGAAGCAGAAAAAGCGGCTATTGAGCGCTTCAGCCGTTTTATTGGCGATATGGAGGCTGCCAGCATAGGTGAAAGCGCGCAGCAGGTCTATGCTGAAGACGCTTATTTTAACGATACGATCAAAGAACTTACGGGCAACGAGGCGATCGGCACCTATTTGGCCGAAAGCCTAGAGGCGACGGAACGGGTCGAGGTCGAGGTGGTCGACGTAGCCCGTTCGGGCATCGACTATTATTATCGCTGGCAGATGGATATAAAGTTTCGCAATCTCAATAACGGTGGTTGGGCGCGCTCCGAGGGCATGAGCCATATCCGCTTTAACGCCGAGGGGCGCGTGGTGCTGCACCGCGACTATTGGGATGCGGCAGGCGGACTCTTTGCCTATATGCCCATTATTGGCAGTGTACTCCAATGGATCAAGGGGCGAATTTGAGCCAAGCTAAAGCTCCGGTTATTGTATGGTTTCGCCGCAATTTGCGCTTGCGTGATAACGCCGCGCTCGTCCGCGCGGTAGATACGGGGTTGCCGATATTGCCCGTATATGTACATGACGATAGTGACGAGGGGGAATGGGCGCTGGGAGCGGCTAGTCGCTGGTGGCTGCACCACTCGCTAAAGAAACTTGCTAAAGAGTTGCAGGTGTGTGGCAGTCGCTTAATTGTGTGCCGTGGTGCCGCGCGCGATGTGTTGCTCGATTTACGGGATCAGACGGGTGCCGGGTGTGTCTTTTATCAGCGACGCTACGAGGTGGCTGCGCGAAAAAACGAGCGAATCATAACAGATATTTTGACGGCGGCAGGCGTCGAGGTCGAGGCATTGAATGGCTCGACCTTTTTTTTGCCGACTCAAATACAGAACGGTTCGGGCAAACCCTACCAAGTTTTTACCCCCTTTTGGAAAACATGTCTGAAAATGGGGTTGGATACCGAGGTACTGCCGGCGCCCACAACCATACCTACTCCTGAGAAGTGGCCCGTCTCGATGGCTGTCGACGAACTCGCTCTGCTGCCGAATATCGACTGGGCTCCGGGTTTGCGCGCGAGTTGGCAGCCGGGAGAACGCGGGGCGCAGTGCGAGTTAGAGCTCTTTTTGCGCACGGCCGTTGGGCACTATGAAGAGGGGCGCGATCGCCCTGACCAGTCGCTTACGTCGCGCTTGTCGCCGCATTTGCACTTTGGCGAAATTAGCCCGCGGCAAGTTGCCGCTGCCGTACAAAAGTACCGCGGTGAAGGGGCTGCTTCTTTTTTGCGCGAGGTGGGGTGGCGCGATTTTTCCCATCACCTACTCTATCATTTTCCACATTTGGACATTCAGCCGCTGCGGTCGGCTTATGAAAAATTTCCCTGGATAGAAGACGAAGCGAGCCTGTTGGCATGGCAACGTGGGCAGACGGGTTATCCGCTGGTCGATGCGGGGATGCGCCAACTCTGGCACACGGGCTGGATGCACAATCGCGTGCGCATGGTCGCCGCCTCATTTTTGGTCAAGGATTTGCTCGTCGACTGGCGGCGCGGCGCCGAGTGGTTCTGGGACACGCTGGTCGATGCCGACTTGGCCAATAATAGTTTGGGCTGGCAGTGGGTCGCCGGGTGCGGTGCCGACGCGGCGCCCTTCTTTCGCATTTTTAATCCCGTATCGCAGGGGGAGAAATTTGATCCCCAGGGGGAGTATGTGCGGCGTTGGGTGCCGGAGCTGGCGCAGTTGCCTGCCAAGTATATCCATGCGCCCTGGCGCGCGCCGGAGCAGGTTTTGCGCGCGGCGCATGTCGAGTTGGGTGCGAACTATCCCGAACCGATCGTCGACCACGCCTTTGCCCGCGATCGCGCGTTGGCCGCATTGGCAAAGATGAAGAGCTGATGCAATACTGGCTGCTCTTGTTGCACGCGGGAGTCACGTGTTTTATGTGCGGTTTGATTTGGTTGGTGCAGGTCGTGCACTATCCACTTTTTGCACAGGTGGGGCGCGCCGAATTTGCCGAGTATCAGCGGCGGCATATGCAGCGCACGAGTTGGGTCGTGGCCGCGCCGATGTGTTTAGAAGGAGTCACGGCGGTAGCGTTGCTCATTTGGCCGCCCGTGGGTGTGTCACTCGTTTGGCTATGGGTGAGTTTTGTCGCCCTAATTGCAATATGGGCATCGACTTTTTTTTTACAGGTGCCGCGCCACGAAGAATTGCTGCGGGCTTTTGATAGTGCTGTGCACCAGTTCCTCGTGCGTAGCAACTGGTTGCGCACTCTACTGTGGAGCGCGCGCGCGCTGTTGATGTTGTTTTTAATACATAAGGCGCTGCCGCAATAACGAGTGGCAGCGCCTTATGCTTCGTCTTTTTTTACCGTTATTTATAGTGCCAACGTGAGTTCATGCTCTGCGCTCTCGCCTTTGTTTGAACCAACCGACCTCTTGGCCATCAGGTAGTGTGCTACCCACCACTCCTGACCGTGATCAAATCCAAATAGCTCTTCACACGACATAAAGAACATGCGCCAGCGTTCGAGCCAAATGCCGCTCTTTTCGGTGCCGTAGGTCTTGGTGAAGATTTGCTGTATTTCATCGCGCTGTGCATCGAGATTTTCTAACCAATGTCGGGAGGTGCGCGCGTAGTGGGTGCCGCTGACGCGCCAGTGCGACTCTAGGGAGAGGTCTTCCTGTAGATAGTGCAAGAGATCGTCGCTGGGCATCATGCCGCCGGTGAAGAAGTATTTGCTCATCCAATCGTCTTCGCTTTTGACTTCAAATATATAGGGGTGGCGGCTGTGCACGAAGATGTGGATAAAGAGCTTGCCGTCTTCTTTGAGCCAGGAGTTGACGCGCTGGAGCATGGCGCGATAGTTGCGCAGGTGTTCAAACATCTCCACCGAGACGACGCGATCGTAGTGACCTGGGGGGCTAAACTCGTTCATGTCGCAGGTGATGACCTCGACATTGTCGAGACCGCGTTCGTCGCAACGCGCATTGATAAAGTGCCGCTGCGGTGCTGAGTTGGAGACGGCCGTTATGCGGCTCTGTGGAAAGCGTGCGGCCATCCACAGCGTCAGCGATCCCCACCCGCAGCCCAACTCCAATATATCCATGCCGTCCTCTAATTCGGCGCGTTCACCATAGAGTTCGAGCATGGCCGCTTCGGCTTGCTCGAGACTCTCGTCGCCGTTGGCGTAATAGCACGAACTATATTTTAGGTGCTTGCCGAGCACTTTTTCAAAGAAGGCCGGCGGCAGCTCATAGTGCTGCTCATTGGCTTCTTGTGTGTGCAGGGCTATGGGGCTTTCGCGCATGTGTTGGAGAAAGCGCTGTAGCAACTCACTGCGGTCTTCGCAGTTACCCGGATTGATCTCGGTTAAGCGATGGCGCAGTAATTTGCGAATTCCGGTGCGGATCAGTGCATCGGGGACGAGTCCTTTTTCAGCCAGACTTAGGGCGTATTTCATAGCGTGACCTCTTGTGTAGCTTCTTTGTTAAACCACGGAAAAAATGCGCTGGTGCGGCGCTGGTAGTCGCGATAGTCGTCGCCGCGGCTGACCAATGCGCGCATTTCGGTATAGGGTATGCCGGTGACGGCAAAGAGCAGATAGAGCATGAGCACGGGGGCGAATAAGCTCAGCCAGCCAAAAGCAAAGGGCAGGGCCAGCGGCACGTATGTGAACCAGTGCAGCCATTCAAAAAAATAGTTGGGGTGGCGCGAATACCCCCACAGCCCGTACCGACAAGTCCGCCCTTGGTTGGCCGGGTCGCGGCGAAACTGTGCGAGCTGGGTGTCGGCCATGCTTTCTCCCACAAGCGCCACTAACCATAAAAAAATGCCCAACGCATCGAGCCAGTTGAGGGGCATGGGATTGGCCGTTGCCAAAAAGGTGGGCAGGGCGAAGAGTGCGACGAGCAGCGCCTGCGCCTGATAGAAAAAAAAGAAATTGCGCTGAGCAGATGCCCCCCACTGCCCGCGCAGCATCTGGTAGCGGCCGTCTTCATCCTCGCCGTGGGCGCGCTTGTGTAGATGCCAGGCGAGGCGGAAAGCCCAGCCGGCCGCGAGCACGGCCACGATGAGCCGCCGCGCGGGGTCGCCCGTATTGCTCGCGGCAAAGTAGAGCGCGAGCAAGCCGATGCCGGTAGCCCATGCGATATCGACGCTGGTGGCGTTTCGGGTTTGGCACTGGCGCAGCCACAGCCCGAACATCAGCAGCGAGGCGGCGAACAGGCCGTAGAAGAAGGGCGCATAGATATAGGCAGACATTAGGCTTGTGGCCTAGGGCAGGTGCCGGTGAAAAAAGATACGTGTCTTCATTAGGCGAATTCGGCGTGGCGGCGATTTTGCGGTTTGGCCAGCAAGATTTGCGCGTCGGCGATATAGCGCTCGGTAAAACCGGCCTCACAATAACAAAAATAAAACTCCCACATGCGGATAAATTCCTCGCTAAAACCCTGCGCGCGCACGGTGTCGATCTGGGCCGAGAAGCGCTCGCGCCATAGGCGCAGGGTGCGCGCGTAGTGCGGGCCGATATCGCGCAGGTCGACGATGCGCAAGTCGGAGACGGTGGCCAGCGATTGGGCGATGGCCGTGACCGATGGAATACAGGAGCCGGGGAAGATATAGCGTTTTATAAAGTCGACGGTGCGGGTGTGGGCTGCAAAGAACCAGTCGCCGATGGTGATGGCCTGTAGTAGCATGAGCCCGTCGGGTTTGAGTAGGCGACTGCACTGGGAAAAATACGCGTCATAGTAGTGGTGGCCGACGGCCTCGATCATTTCGATCGAGACGATTTTGTCGTATTGGCCTTTGAGATCGCGGTAGTCTGTTAGCAGCACTTCTACGTGGTCAGAGAGACCGGCGGCCTGTATGCGCTGGCTGGCGAGTTTGTGCTGCTCCTCTGAGATCGTCGTCGTCGTCACGCGGCAGCCGTAGATGCCGGCGGCGTGCAGGGCAAATCCACCCCAGCCGCTGCCTATTTCGAGCAGGTGGTCGTCGGGGCCTAGTTCCAGCTTTTGGCAGATGCGCTCGATCTTGTGATCGGAGGCTTCTTCTAAGCTGCTGGTTGGAGTGGGGAAGATCGCCGACGAATACATGAGATTATCGTCTAAGAAGAGGCGGAAGAACTCGTTGCCGAGATCGTAGTGGGCGGCGATATTGCGGCGGCTATTGCGCGTGGTGTTGCGATGCAGGGCGTGAAAAAGATGGTGTGCGGGTTTGGCCAACTGCGCCCAACTGCGCTCCATCTTGTCGCGGGTCTCACCGTTTTGCACCACGATCCGACAGAGGGCCGTTAGGTCGTCCGTTTCCCATAGGCCGTCCATATAGGCCTCGGAGGCGCCGAGGCTACCACCCAGGGCCATATAGCGGTAAAAGCGCGGGTCCAAGATGCGCACCTGAGCCCGCAGTCCCTCTTTTTCATTGCCACAGGTGTAGGTTTCTCGGCCGTCGACGAGGGTGAGTTGGCCCTTCTGAAAGCGCGTCAATTTGGCCAAGACGAGTTTTTTCGCCCATGCATCCCACGGGGTAGCACTGCGCCGGCTCGTCGTTTGCGTTTTTGGTTCTAACGTAATTTGACTCATGAGAGAGACCTCTATTTTGCGTTCTCTAAGGAAGTGGGATGAGAGTGGAATGGATTGCGTTTGAGCCACAGGCGCAGCGCCTGCCAGTAGATGGCGGCGACAACTTGCACGGTCATGAGTGGATACTGTGCCAGCACGCGCGCCAGCGAAAACCTGTTGATTTCGCAGCGTTTGAGATTCATGGTGGCATCGAAGAGCGAGGTGCTATTTTCGATACTGTCCATGTGGATGCCAATGCTGGAAGTCGGCGCGTTAAAATGCCAGGTGTAGTGCTGGTCCATGCCCATAAAGGGGGACACGTGAAAGGCCTTGTCGAACTGGTAGCACTTCTTGTGTTGGCGGCCGCTATTTAACCCTTCGTCGAGCACGTAGGTGTGCTGTTGGCCCCAGGGTGTGTTGTTGATTTCGGCGATGATGGCCTCTACGGTCTCGCCGTCGTCGCCGTAGCAGTAGTAGAAGCTGACGGGATTAAAACGGTAGCCAAAATAGCGTAGATGCGTCAGTAGGCGCACGGGGCCGGTGGGGCGTTGGCCGCTGTGCGCTTCGACCAAGTCGCGCGCGCTCTCTTGTAGCGGCTGGCGCGGGTCGCCGATATGGTCTTCGCGGCGGAACTGCGCGATGTTAAAACGGTCCGGTGACCACAGCCAGTGGCGATCGAAAAGCTGGGGCAATTCGTCCAAGTCCAGATACATCATAAAGAGCTTGTTCGTGAAGGCGTGCTCTGCCGGCGCAAAGCGGCGGTGGCGCACGTTGCCCTCGTAGATGCAGCTAAACACGCGCACGCTCCTTGTGTCGATCACCGAGCATTTGGGCGACCTCGATACCGGAACGTGCGCCGTCCTCGTGAAAACCGTAACCCCAGTAGGCGCCGCAATAATAGGTGCGGTTGACGCCGTTTATTTCGCCGCGCCGGTGCTGGGCGTCTAAGGTGGCCAAATCGTAGATCGGATGGTGATAGGTCATGCGGCGCAGGACGTCTTTTTCGTCGATCTCGTCCTGGCGGTTGAGGCTGACGCAGAACGGTTTTTTGCTCTCGAGTCCCTGGAGGATATTCATGTTGTAGGTGACGGTTGGGGCGCTGGCGCCGGCCTCGGGCAGGAAGTAGTTCCAACTCGCCCAGGCACGCTCTTTTTTGGGCAGCAATTTAGCGTCTGTGTGCAGCACCGTCTCGTTTTTCTGGTAGCGGATGCCGGCTAGGATTTCGCGCTCTTGTTGACTGGCGTCGGCGAGCAGGCGCAGGGCCTGGTCGCTGTGCACGGCGATTACCACTTCGTCAAAGCGCTGCGGTGCTTGACCCGCGACCTCTATTTCGACGCCGTCGTTAAAGCGGCGAATCGATTGTACCGGCGAATTGAGGTGGATGCGATCGGTGAAGGGAGAGACCAGCGCTTTGACGTATTGCTGCGAGCCCCCTTTTACAACGCGCCACTGCGGCCGCCCTTTCCACTGTAAAAAGCCGTGGTTGTGAAAGAACTGGGCAAAGCTGCGGGCTGGGAAATCCCACATGCCACCGGGCGCGGCCGACCAAATGGCAGCCCCCATGGGGATGATGTGCTGTTGTACAAAGTCGTCGCCAAAACGCCCGCGCTCTAAATACTCGCCGAGCGTTGTGCTGCTATCGTCGCCCTGCAAAAGTTCGGGGGCCTGGCGATAGAAACGGATAATATCGCGCAGCATGCGGTGGAACGATGGGCTGAGTAGATTCGAACGCTGGGCGAAGATCTTGTTGATCGAGGTGCCGTTGTATTCGAGACCGCTCTGCTGGCACTGCACGCTAAAGCTCATCTGCGTCGGCTGGGTGGGCACGGCCAACTCGTCGAGCAACTGCGAAAAGTGCGGGTAGTTCTTTTCGTTATAGACGATAAAACCCGTATCGACCGGGTAGAGCTGTCCATCCTGTTCGATGTCGACCGTATGGGTGTGGCCGCCGATATAACTACCGGCTTCAAAGATGCTAATATCACAGCTGCGGTGCAGGCGATGCGCAGCGACGAGGCCGGAGACGCCGCTGCCGACGATGGCGACGCTGGGGCGCTGGGCGAGCGTTTGTATCACGATCTATTCTCCTCGGCGCGGGCGTAGACGCTCGCGGGGTGTAGGTCCCATAATATGCCTAAGCACAGAAGTTTTTGCCGCCAATTTAACTTTTATAAAGGAGGAGTCTGGCTCATTTTTAATCGGCATTCAGTAGTTAGACGGAAATTAGACATTTATGGTTAGGATATATAGTGAAAAAAGGTAAAGTCAAGGGTTTTGGATGATGGAATTTTAGAGCGGTAAAGGACTAAATGATATTTTTTTATTGCTCTGGTCATTGTCCGGTGGACGCCTTAGGGGTTTATTCTGCCCTATGGATACTATAGACAAAAACAGGATATTGTTGACGGGAGCCAGCGGTTATGTTGGTGGGCGGCTTTTGCTGGCCTTGGAGGCGCGTGGCGAAAAGTTGCGCTGTCTGACTCGGCGCCCCGACGAGCTGCGGGCACGCGTGGCGGATAGTACAGAAGTTTGCGCCGGTGATGTGCTGCGCCCAGAAACGCTAGTAGAGGCCATGCAGGAGGTTGATGTGGCCTATTATATGGTGCACTCGATGGGGGCGGAGAGCGACTTTTCGGCACAGGATCGGGCGGCGGCTGAAAACTTTGCCCGTGCAGCCGAAAGTGCCGGTGTGCGGCGCATCGTCTACTTAGGGGGGCTTGGCGCGGACGATGTCGAGTCGGAGCATCTGCGCAGCCGGCACGAGGTTGGGCGCATACTGCGCGCGTCGCAGGTTGAGGTTTTGGAGTTGCGTGCTTCTATCATTATAGGTTCGGGCAGTCTCTCCTTTGAAATGATTCGCAACCTGGTCAATAAATTGCCGGTAATGGTGACGCCGCGCTGGGTCTACTCGCTGTCACAGCCCATTTCGATCGAGGATGTCGTCGCCTATTTGGTCGAGTCCTTGGACGTAGAACTGGCAGGTAGCGAGATCGTGGAGATCGGTGGCGCCAGCCAGGTCGGTTATCTCGATATTATGACGGAGTACGCGCGCCAGCGCGGTCTGCGTCGTTTGCTCCTTCCCGCTCCGATTCTCTCGCCTTGGTTGTCGAGTCTGTGGTTGGGGTTAGTGACGCCGCTCTACGCGCGGGTTGGCCGCAAGCTCATCGACAGCGTGTGCCACGATACAATCGTCCACTCACCGCGTGCGCAGGAATTGTTTTCGGTGCATCCCATGAGCTTGAGCGAGGCCGTTGCGCGCGCTTTGGCCAACGAGGACAGCGCCTTTGCTCAGACGCGTTGGTGCGACGCGCTCTCTTCGGCGGTAGAAGAGAAGAATTGGGGCGGCGTCATCTTTGGCTCGCGTTTAGTCGATTCGCGCTCACAGCAACTCTCGTGTGTCGCGGGCGCGGCTTTTGCGCCGATTAGCCGCATTGGCGGCGATAATGGCTGGTTCTATGGCAATTGGCTGTGGCGTCTGCGCGGTTTTGTCGATTTGCTCTTGGGCGGGCCGGGGCTGCGTCGGGGCCGTCGCGATCCGCAGCACGTGCAACTGGGAGACGCGCTCGATTTTTGGCGCGTAGAGCAGGTCGAACCGGGGCGTATGCTGCGTTTGCGTGCCGAGATGAAGTTGCCGGGTAGGGCGTGGCTGCAGTTTGAGGTAGAGGAGAGCGACGGGGGCTGCATCGTGCGTCAGACGGCGCTTTTTGACCCAGTTGGACTAGCCGGGTTGCTCTATTGGTATGGGGTTTACCCGCTGCATGCGCTGATTTTTCGCGGTATGTTTCGCGGCATTATTCGCGCGATAGATGCCGATGTAAAAAAATAAAATTGCCACCGGGCGAACCTTTCTCCATGCTCATTCGACTAATGAGTAGTAGCACTTAGAAAAGAGGATCGAGGATGAACGATGCGGCCCTGGTGGCCGAGGTGCTACTCGGCGCAGCGGTCTTCGCGCCCATTGTTGAGCGCTATAAAGAAGCCGTTTTTGCCGTAGCGCTTTCGCGTTTGCGTCGTTTTCACGATGCCGAAGACGTGGCGCAGGAGCCGGGGGCGCTGGCGCAACTATAAAAAGAAGAGCTGCGTCAGCAGGTGATCTCGGGGATCAATCGCCTGCCGAGCACGCAGCGCGCGTCTACGATTTACTCCACTGTTATCCGCAGCAAAACCTCAGCTGGGAACAGTGGCGGGCCGTCGAAGGCGAGTTGCACAAGATTGGCACGCCGGGCGTCGAAGGTTTTATCAAAGCGTTAGAGGTGCCGCACTGGCAGACGCGGCATCTGGCCATACACATGGTGGATTCGGCGCTGCCCGCTGGCCAGGAGACGGTCATTGCCCTATTGAAGAACTCGCTCGACGACCCCAACCGCCGCGTGCGCAGATTGGCGGCCGATAGTCTGCTCGATATGGACGTCAGTTTTGAGCGCAAGCGCGACGAATTTTTGCCGAGGCGCACCTGCGCGAGACGGATGCGAGGATTCGCCGGTGGATGGGTATGCTCCTAGAGCGCAGTTTAGAACAGGTGAATAAAAGCTGAGTTTGGCGGAGCAGATCGCCGGACCTTGACACGCGGTGCGACTCCGCCTCGCGATGGGCTGGTGGTTGCCGGGGGCAGTGGGAGACGGCTGACCCCGGCGTTTATAGTTTATCGATTTGCACTTTGCCGCTAGACAACTCCTCCATCAATTCGTCGTATTCGCCACGATCTACAGGACAGCTGACGACCTTTTTGCGCACGCCAGAGAGAATGATGGCGTTGATCAGTTCGAGCGTCGTGCGCGCACTCGCGCCGTCTGTGATGGGCTGACTGCCGTCAAGACAGGCATCGACAAAGCTCTCAAGTAGGGTGGGGGACTGCGTTTTGTTACAGTCTACATCTTGCCACTGGGGCACGGGCTGTGCCGTCATGTGCTCTTCGTTGGCAATGATCTCTGAAACGGGGCGATCGTAGAGGCCGAGGCGAAAAACTTCGGGTATGTTCACATTGGCATTGATGGCATCTTCAAAGTGGATAGCGCCTTTTTCACCTGCGATCTGGCGCATGTTGAGGCGATGACTGACGGTGCTCAATTGCACGTTGGCCAAGGCGCCGCTTTGAAAGCGGATATTGGCGATGGCCGTATCTTCGACTTCGTGGGCGTGGCCTCTATTGCCGATCATGGCCGAGACTTCGGCCGGGGGGCCAAAGAGCCAGCAGAGCAGGTCGAGGTCGTGGCTGGTTTGATTCATCAGTACGCCACCGCCGGCATGGGCCCAGGTCGAGCGCCAGAGGTCGCGGCCATAATAGGATTCTGGGCGGTTTTCCAGCCACTGCCAGAGTACGCGATGGATGGGGCCTAGCTGCGGCAATAGCTCTTTGAGGCGGACGTTGGCGGGGAAGCTGCGGTAGTTGTGGCCGACGGCTAATACTTTGTTGCGCATTTCTGCTGCTCTGACCATCGCATCGGCTTCGGACACGCGAATGGCAATGGGTTTTTCCACTAAGACGTGGAGGTCTGCCTGTAGTGCATCGAGGCTCATCGGTGCGTGTAGCTGATGCGGCGTGGCAAAAATGATGGCATCGAGTTGTTCTTTTTCGATGAGAACACGATAGTCTGTATAGGCGCTCGCGTCGTGCTCTTTTGCTATGTGTTGGGCATGGCTCTGGTCCAGGTCGGCTACGGCTACGAGCTGGGCGCGTTCGTTTTCGGACAGACCTTGTAGATGTTGGCGGCCGACGCCTTTGAGGCCGACTATGGCTGTTTTTAGTATGGGCATGGTCGTTGTTACTTCGTTAGGAGTCATGGGGATTATATCTCCGTTACTTGAATATTTTGAGTTGATTAAACCCCAATGAAACGGTTAGGGTGATGCCGTTTGAATTGCGTATTGGTGGGTGAAGATGCGGTAGTCGGCGTAGTCGCGGTGCTCGGTGACTACGCCGCTTTCTACTTTGATCGTTACGGTGAGTGGCATTTTTTTATGTGGACTAGATTTTGATCGGGTCCGCTTTTAAAAGACCAATCGAGTTGACTGGAAAAGATGCCGTAGTTGCCAGAGAAGAAGGCGCTAGCATCGTGGATTTCCATTTTTGTGATATTGGCATAGGCCGTTTTGAAATTCTCTAACACCTCTGTTTTGCCGCTCTTTTTTTGCGAGCCGAAGATCTGTTGGGCGGTGGGATCGTAAAAGGAAGTGTCTTCCGCTAGTAGGGGGGCGAGGGAGTCGAAGTCGAGCTGTATATAAAAATTGTAGTAGGCGCGTGCCGTTTTTCCGGTCGCCGCCGTTAGCTCAGAAAAATCCGACTCCTCTGACTGCGCCGGGATCGCGATGAACAGCAGGCCTATAAACAACAATCTGGCCATTGGTATTGCCTCGTGAAATATCGTGCAGCGAATCAGCTCGAAATATCTTAGGTGCGCAGTGCCGCGATGGCGCGGTTGAACCGGCTGACGAGGATGAAGATGGTGGCGTTCCCGGCTAAAGCCCAGGCCCCGACGTCGAAAGTCTGTTTCATCAAAATAATGGTTCCGGCCCACGTGTCTCCGGCCAACATGGAAAAGAAAGGGCTGAGAGTAAAGATGATGAAAAGGCCTGTGAGAAGACCGGCGATGGCCCCTTGGCGCGTGCCCCATTTTAAGTAGAGCATGTCCAATGTCATGGGCAGTAGCTGCGTGGAAAAGGCGATGGCCATAAGGCCCAATAGCACGATCATACCGAGCGGGTTGCTCTCGCTGTTTCGGCTAATAATGACCAGTGCCAAGGCCAGCAGTGTAGCAAAGGCGATGATGGCGCGTCCGACCCAGGTGCGCTCTCTTTGGCTGGCCTGTGGGCGCAGAAACTGATCGTAGACATCGTGTGTGAGTAGGGCGGAGAGGGCGTGTAGATTGGAATCGGCCGTGCTCATGGCGGCGGCCATAATGGCGACCAGGATCACGGCGGCCAGCACGGCACCCAAAGGACCTAGTAATTCGGGTAGGTGGTTTTTGAGTACGACGATGAGTATCTGGTCGAAGGAACCGGGTGTGAGACCAACGTCCGGGTGGGGCAGTAGTGAGCCGGCATTATTCATGTGGTAAAAGCCGTTGGCATCGACTAAGGGGTAGAGCACTTGACCCCCTAGGCCTACTAACATGACGCCAAAGAAAAAACAAAGTGTCAGCACGACGGCAAAGATCAGCGCACTGCGCCGCAGTACGGCGTTGGATTTAGCCGCGTAGAAACGCATCCACTGCGCCGGTTGTATCATCGACCCCAACGAGGCAAAGACCGAGGCGGTAAAAAGCATTTCCGGCGTCCAGCGACCGGTAGTACCGGGTACGGACAGCGACTTGGGCGGCAATTCGGCGACGGCCGCAAAGAAGGGGCCGATGCCGCCGAGTACCGCTACGGCACAGATACCGGCCAGCAGCATACCCCCGACGAGTAGGCCGCCTTGCACGACGTCGGTCCAAGCGACTGATCGCATGCCTCCGACCATGATATAGAGCATCGTGATAATGGCCAAGAGCACGGCACCAATCTCAAAGGCATCGCGGCCGGGAAAGAGCTGGGCCGATAAGATACCGCCGGCTTGGATCTGTATTACTACATAGGGCACGGCGTAGAGCAGTCCCACCAATGCGACGAGTAGGCGCAGCGCTAGCGGGCTGCCGTAGTGGGCGGCGATCATGTCGGCGGGTGTTACATAGCCGTTGTCGCGGCCTATTTGTCGAATGCGCGAACCGAGAAAATAGATGGCGGCCCCAGCCAGGGGCACGTTGAGGCTAAAGAGGGAAAAAACGACGCCATCGCGGTAGACCATGCCGGGGGCGCCGAGTAGTGCAAACGAGCTAAAGAACGTCGCCATAATGGTCAGTGAGGTAACGACCCAGCCCTGCGAACGACCGGCCAGATAATAATCGTCTTCACTTTCTGCTATGCGCCGGCGATAGCCCTGGATGCCAAAGACGAGCAGCAGCGCTAGGTAGAGGCCAAGAACGATATAGGGCGTGGAGCCGAGTGAGTTTTCAGACATCGTCGCCCTGCTTCCAGTAGGTAGTGTAGGCTCTAAAAATAACACCGAGTTGCACGGCGTACCAGAGTAAGCCCCACGCGTAAATTGTGGGCAGGCCACCAAGTGTAAACGTGGCATTAGGGTCGTTGATATTGGGGTTAACCAAATAGAGTCCCGGTCCCGATCCCATAACCATAGCTAAGAGAAAGAGCAGGATTAGCAGGCGTTTTTCGAGTGCGGTATTCACGTAGTGCTGCCCTCCACGGGGGCCTTCGCCGGCAGCGGATTGCCGAGTAGGGCGGTGAGTTGTGCGGTAAAGCGATAGGTGATACCCCATAATAAAGGGTGTTCGGGGCCGAGTAGGTCAATGGCGGGCATCGGACGCACCTCGCCACTCATGCGCGATAGATGTTGGCAGTGTCGGTTTGGGTCACAGAGGGTATGCAAGGATTGCCAGAAGGCGCGGTGGACCTCTGCGTTTAGATCGAGCTCTACATCGTTTTCGACAAAGTAAACAAAAGCGGCTACCTGCACGGGCAAGCTCGATCCTTGCAAGTCATCTAAGCGGCCTACATAATTCGCGCCCTGTAAGTGCAGGCCAATCTCTTCGTGCGTTTCGCGTTCGGCCGTTGCGCGCAGGGTGGGATCACTCTCTTCTATGCGACCGCCGGGAAAGGCAATATCGCCAGACCATGGGTCGCCGTCGACGCGGGCGCGCTCGATAAAGAGCAGCTGCGTATCGTCGTTATCGGGGCGAATAATGGCGGCGACAGAGGCATTGTGGCCCTCTTTTTGCAGCAGCGGTGTGCGCTGGTCGAGGCCGCGGCGAATGTGGTCGAGTGTATTCATAGTGGCTGTGATAGGGTCTATTTAGTTGGTGAACAGGTCGAAGATATTGCC
>JBLHGI010000104.1:0-17067 GCA_047616505.1 Planctomycetota bacterium | reverse complement strand
CGGAAAAATGGATCAAGCGTGATATGGAAGCTGCACCAGCTGAATAGGCTTTTCCTTTCAACCCGCCGTCTAGCTCGACAGGAGGAATCACATGTCACGCCGCAAACGCATGGCCATCGTCACAACTGAATGGCGCTACCACTGCCATGCCTGGCACATGGCCGAGCGCTTTCTTGTCGGCTATCCCACGCAGGGGAACTGGCACGAACCCAAACTCGAGGTGGTGTCGGCCTATGTGGATCAATTTCCGGAGAAAGACCTGAGCCGGCAGCGCTCCGAAGAGTTCGGCTTTCCCATCTACGACTCGGTGGCCGAGGCCTTGCGCTGTGGCGGTACCGAACTGGCGGTGGATGCCGTGCTGCTCATCGGTGAACACGGCGACTACCCCAAGAACGAATTCGGCCAGACCCAGTATCCTCGCTACGAGCTGTTCAAGCAGATTACCGACGTCTACCGCGCCGATGGCAGATCGGCGCCAGTCTTCAATGACAAACACCTGTCGTGGAAGTGGGACTGGGCCCGCGAGATGGTCGATCTGTCCGAGGAACTTGGTTTTGCGCTGGCGGCGGGCTCGTCGTTACCGGGCACCTGGCGTATGCCATCCGTCGAGATGCCGGCAAACGCGCCCGTCGAGGAGATGATGTCCGTTGCCATCGGCGGCATGGACAGCTACGACTTTCACGCCCTCGAGGCTATCCAGTGCATGGCAGAGCGCCGGCAGGGCGGCGAGACCGGTGTGGCTGCGGTGCAGGGGTTGCAGGGGGACGCCGTCTGGCAGGCCATGGCGGCTGGTAATTGGAGCAAGGGAGGCTGGGATGCCAGTCTGTTCGAGGCCTGTCTGTCACGGAGCCAGACGCTGGCGCAACCCGAGAGCTACAGCCACCGATATCCGACGCAGGAACAGATACAGGAATGGGTCAAGGAGCCTGTGGCCTACCGCATCGAGTACGTCGACGGCACGCGGGCAACCATGCTGTTGATGAACGGCCTCGTAGGAGACTTCACCTTTGCCGCTCGTATCAGCGGCCAGTCGGCGCCGCTGTCGACGTTGTTCTACCTGCCGCCGGTGCCCAACGTCATGTACTCGGCTGAGCTCATGGCCAAGGCCGAAGCGACTTTCATGACCGGAAAGTCTCCCTGTCCGATTGAGCGCACACTGCTGACGTCGGGGCTAACCGAGGCCTGTGTGCAGTCGGCGAGCACCAATCAGCAACGCACGGAGACGCCGCATCTGCACATAACCTATCCGGTGCCGGCGGAGTCCACCTTCGCGCAGACGTGATGTACCCCCTGCCTGAATCAGACGCCGGGCAGGGGTGCCCTGTCGCCCAGAGCCAGGTAAATGAAAACTAGAATAGGAAGATGATCAATGAACGCGGACTTTGAAGTGATTATTGAGCAGTCGATTGCCAAGTGCACGACGCTGTCGCCGACGGAAGCACGGCACTTCCTTGAGCATGGCTGGGTCGTGGTCAAGGGCGCGGTCTCGAAGCAGATCGCGGCGGATATCGTGACCTGTGCCTGGCGCGAGCTTGAGGAGCGGGGTATCATGAAAGACGCCCCGGAGACATGGAAGCAAGAGCCATACATACGGACCGGTTGCCCGCCCAACGTTCAGATTATGGCTTCGCGCGGTGACAAGGAAGCGGCGGCGCAAATGCGGGAGATCAGGACGCGGTACGGTTTGCCGCCAGAAAGCCCGCGTCTCCAAGAGGTCGCCCCACGCGCGCTCGGCGCGCAACTCGACTGCGCCGGGGGCTGGGACCGGGTGAAAGACCCGGAGCAAATTAAGTTACCCGATTCCCTCGCAGTGAACCTGTGTAGCGATGACAGTAACCTGGGCGAGGACGGGTGGCGCTCAACGCGTGCCCCAGGCTGGCACAAGGACGGCTGGCAATACCGTCACTTCCTCGACTCGCCGCAGCAGGGGCTCTTGCTGGGGTACATTTACTCCGATATACTTCCCGGTTCCGGAGGTACCCAAATGTGCGTTGACTCCATCGGCGTCGTTGCTCGCTTGCTCGCCCAGCATCCGCAAGGTATCCACCCGGATTCGGTCCAGTCCTACATTAAGCCGCACATGATCAAGGAGTGCAGTCAGTTTGAGGAACTCACTGGGGAGGCCGGAGACTTGGCCATTATACACCCGTATATGGTCCACCGCGTTGCGGGCAATCCCAGCGGCAGACCTCGCTTCGCGCAATTTCCCAGTCTTCAACTTTCACAGCCGATGCAGTTTGGGCGCGATGATCCGAGTGAGTATAGCCTGAGTGAGCTCGTTGTGCTGAAGGAGCTTGGGCAACGGAAGCGTTTCGACTTCGCGACAGCAGAGGATTACGTGATTTATCCACGAGAAGACATCACGCCGCCGCCATCACGCACTGAGGAGGAACAGCTGGCGATAAGCGTGGAACTATATGAGGAGCAGCAGAGGATGGCGCAGACAGAGCCGGAATGGACGCAGGAGATGTGGACTAAGCGAGAGCTCCCCGACATGTCCCAATAACTATCTGGGAATTCAAATACGATTTTTTCTGGATCCATCAGAGCCGGAAGCGCCTGCGTAGCGCTGGCGGCCATTTCTCCTCCCACAGCTCCACCAGCCGCTCGAGCGTGCTGTCGTCCATCGCCACGTGCCGCCGTTCCGGGTCCATAACCTCACGCAACTTCGCACCCCGCTCGCGCACCCCGTCGATCCGACCACTTTGATCATTGAAGCGCATCCCTCCAATGCTCACTCCGTCGGCGACCCACGAGATGTGGAATCCCTTGCGTGGCTCGGTGTCGTCTGAATGCCAACCAGCGTGGAGAAGAGACTGCGAGAAGACTTGGGCGTAGCCGCGGGGAGCGGCCATCGCGGTGGGCTCCAACTCCGCAAACGAGCGGGCGTCGGGCTCGCCCTCGGCCTCCCAACGCGGCCCGTGCTGCAGCGGCAGTGGCTCGTGCGGGTTCGCCTTCCAGCGCCGCTGCATCTCCTGCCAGTGCGCACCCAACGGCTTGTGGCTGCCCTTGAGCACCCGCATCGCGGCGCGTTCGGCGGGAACGTTGTTCAGCCAGAACCAAATGGCTAGGTGCTCCCTTCGCGGCGTCGCCTCGAAGTCCTCGGTCGTCACTTGAACATCTATGTGCATAGAATTGGCCCACTCCGACCGAATTCCGTGTTTCTCCGGCCAGTCCTCGCGCAAGGCTCTCTCCTTCGCCTCTGCGCGTTCCAGCCCCGTTCCCGCGGGCCCGGTTTCGAGGATGAAGACCCGGTCACTACGCAGTATCTGCTTGGCGATCTCCTCGAACATCGGCGCTGAAATTAGCTCCACAAAATCCCGGTCTTCAAAGATGCTGTGCGGCGTGGAGGTATCTGCCTCGGCAAGGCGATCCCACGCGGCTTCAGCCCTGTCCAGCAGGTCGGAACTGAGGCGCAGGTCGACCAGCACCGCGCCGTCGTCTTCGAAAGCCTGCATCTGCGCCGCGTCGAGGGGTGTGGTCATGGCTGTTCGAACTGCACCGGCCTGACCGCTGGCGTTCTGAGATTTTTTCTGCACAAGACATTACCTTGTTAGTACTCTTTTTGCAGCTCTTGCACGGAAACCCGGTATTGACCAGGAGATTGGCCCGACTCGCGGTTGAAGACGTGGTAGAAACGACTGAGCGAACCAAAGCCAGACTCAAAGGCGATGCTTGCTATTTTGTCGTCTGTAGTGGCCAGCAGTCGCTGGGCGTGGGTGAGACGGTGTTGGGTGAGATAGTCCACTAGGCCGACGCCAAAGGTTTTGCGAAAGAGCGTGACAGCGTAGTCGGGATGCAGATCGACCTCGCGCGCTATTTGGCTGACGGACAGCGATTGGGTATAGTGGCATGCAATAAAATAGGCCATCCGTTCCACGTTGCTCGAATGGATGGGATCGATATGGATCGGGGGTGCCTCTCCTAAATCCAGGTCGAGGGCAAGGCGGTAGAGCCGCGCTTCTACTTCGAGGAGAACGGGGCGGTGAAATTGCGGCGAGGTCAGGTCGCTGTGCCAGCGGCGAAAACGGACTAGATCCGCTTCCCCATCTGAGGGTGAGGGGTCGGTCAGCAAGGCGCCATTGAGTATGGCATTGGTGCACGCTCCGGGCAGCGGCCACTGTAAAAACCAAGCCAAGGGCACAGTGAGAGCGTAGAAAATCGCTGTACAGCTTGCTTCAATTCGCCGGTGTGGTATTGCTCCCCAAAAGACCGCAAGTCGTCCCCGGTCTAAGATATATTTGCTGCTGCTGTAGAGGAGGGAGATAGATCCCTCCTCTACAAAGAGCAATTCCACTTCGTTGTGGCGGCGGAGAAAGGGCTCCTGCTTGCGCGGCTTTCGGTAATGGCTTGCCAGTCCAAAATTTAAATATACATCGCTCAAAATAACCCATATCAGAAAACGAGAATGATTAGCCTAAATATAGGAAGATATTCCTGTATTCGGACATAAATTTTATAGGTTATACCAGCACATTCATGTCGAAATTTATCACATTTATTTGTTTTTAATTAATTTCAAGACAAGGCAAGCCATGTTGACTCAAGAGCAGATCGCCGATTACCACAAAAAGGGCTATTTGGGCATTGAGAATGTGTTCAGTCCAGCCGAAGTGAAGCAACTACAACAAGTTACCGATGAGTTTATCGAGCAATCCCGCACGATAGCAGAAGACGATTCTATCTTCGAATTGGAGCCGGGGCACGCGCCGCAAACGCCCAAGGTTCGGCGACTGCGCAATCCAGTGGGTCAGCATCCGGCCTATGCCCAGGCCCTGCGCAACGAGCGGGTGCTGGACATCGTTGCCCAGTTAATCGGCCCGGCGATCCGCACCAACGGCAACAAGCTCAACATGAAGCTATCGGAGTTGGGCAGCCCGGTGGAATGGCACCAGGACTGGGCGTTCTACCCCCACACCAACGACGACCTTTTGGCGGTGGGCGTGTGCATCGACGATATGACCGCAGAAAACGGCTGCCTGATGGTCGTGCCCGGTTCGCACAAAGGCAAGATCTACGACCACCACCAGGACGGTTATTTTATCGGCGCGGTGACCGAGGCCGATTTTGACGACAGCGCGGCGGAGAAGATCGAATTAAAGGCCGGCGGCCTATCGATCCACCACGTGCGCGCGCTGCACGGCTCCCTGCCCAATACCTCTGACAAGCCGCGGCGTCTGATGCTCTTCCAGTATTGTGCGGCCGACGCCTTTCCCATTGGGGGCGGTTTGAACGATTGGGACCAATTCAACAGCATGCTCCTGCGCGGCGAGCCCGTCTTTGAGCCGCGGCTGGAAAAAGTGCCGGTGCGCACCCCCTTGCCCAAACCCGATCGCAAAGGGGGCATCTACGAGCTACAGAAGCAACTGGAGCGCTCGACCTTTAATACCGCTGCCCAAAGAGGGGCCTGAGCACCATGGACGAAGCGCGTCCAGAACGAGACTTCACACCTCGACCGCTTAACCCGCACCAGTATCGCGAGCCCGACAAAAACGAATAGAGAGGCATCGACATGTATTAAGCTGCCAAAAACCACAAAGTAACCGACCTGCTCGACCTACGAGAGGAGCAGCGTATGCAGCGCCCCTTCCACCTTCGACTTCCGATCTTAGAAGATGCGGATTTAGACTAAAAAAGAGCGCAAAAGGAGAGTGAAATTACATGGCTGTATTGAGCAAGGAAGATTGGTCTTTTTGGCAGGAGAATGGGTATGTGGTGATACCCAATGCGGTGCCGCAGGAAAACCTGGATCGAATGGTGGAGACGATCTGGCAGTTCCTAGATATGGATCCGGACGATTCAGAGACGTGGTATAAATACAAGCCGTATACGCGCGACGATCGTTCCTCGCCAATTTCGGGGGCGGGTATGGTCGAGATGTACCAGCATCAGGCGCTGTGGGACAATCGGCAGCACCCCAAAATCCACCAGGTGTTTTCGGAGATCTGGGACGACGAGAAGCTGTGGGTGTCTTTAGACCGGGCCAATATGAAACCACCGGCCAGAGACGATCGCCCCGAATGGGGGCACCAGGGAATGATCCATTGGGATGTGGACACGTCGGAGCAGCCCATTCGCTTTGGTGTGCAGGGCGTGCTCTATCTGACGGATACGGCGGAGAACCAGGGCGGTTTCCAGTGCGTGCCGGGTTTTAATAATACGTTTGAGGAGTGGGTCAAAACGCAGCCAGAGGATCGCAATCCGCACCAGCCCGACCTAGCGGATTTGCAGGTGAAATCCATTGCGGGCAAGGCGGGTGATCTGTTGATCTGGCATAAGCTATTGGCGCATGGCAATGGGCACAACACGTCGGACAAACCGCGTTTGGCGCAGTATATAACGATGAGCCCGGCGCCCAAAGACAACGAAGAGGCGCGACAAGGGCGTATTAAAGCGTGGCAGGAGCGTAGGCCGATGTCGGATTGGCCAGGGGATTCGCGCGATTGGGAGCACGAGAGGCAGGAGTCGGCGGTGCTGACTGAGTTGGGCAGGAAGCTGCTGGGGGTGGATTTATGGGAGTGAGGTGATCCGGAAAGGGAGCCGATGAGGATTAAGGCCTTAACGAAAAGTCTTGTTGCACAAATCTTGGAAAAGTTGCTGTGAATAGTGGTTTTAGGAGAGAGACGAAAGATGAAGAGCGAATTGACACCCGAACAGATAGAGCGCTACCAGCAGGACGGCGTAGTCGTGATCGAAGGTCTGCTAGAGGCCGAAGAGTTGCAGACGTGGAGGACTCATGTCGATGCGGCGGTGGCCGACCGGCAGGACCGAAAGTTGGCCAACGGTGATATGAAGAGCGGCGACTCCTACTACGACAAGGTCTTTACCCAGCGTTTAAATCTGTGGGTCGACCACGCAGGCATGCGCGGCCTGATGCTGGACCCGCGCTTGGGCAGGATGGCGGCAGAATTGGCCGGGGTCGACGGCATACGAATTTGGCACGATCAGGCGCTAATCAAGGAACCGTGGGCCAACCCGACGGCCTGGCACTTGGACAATCCCTATTGGTCCTTTTCCTCGCGTAACGCCATTTCTATTTGGGTCGCCCTCGACGATGCGACATTGCACAATGGCTGTCTGTATTTTTTGCCGGGCGCGCACAAAGAAGCGAGCTTTGAAAATTCGGGCATTACGGAAAATATGTCGGATCTATTTAAGATCTACCCGCAGTGGGCTGGCCGCCAAGCGCAAGCAGCGCCGATTAAGGCCGGGGACTGCTCGTTCCACAACGGGCTGTTGCCGCACGGGGCGGGCGCCAACATGACGCCGGGAAGGCGGCGCGCGATGACCTGCGCCTATATGCCGGACGGCGAAGCCTTTAACGGGCAAAAGAACGTGTTGCCCGATGCGTATATAGCAGAGCTCAACATCGGCGATATATTGGAAAATGACGAGTTCAATCCGCTCATCTACCATAAAAATAAGACGACGGTTTCGGCCTAGGAAAACGGCCTTATACTAAGCGCCGCCTGGGCGGCAGGGAGCAAAAAGAAAATAATGGCAGCTGTATATATTACCGGCGGGGCCACCGCCGTGCGCAAATTTGCCGCCGATGGTTTTGACATGGCGGTTTTTGATATTCAGCAGGAACCCGTCGAGCAGTTGGCCGCCGAGGGGCACCCCGGCGCCATTCACTTCTTTGCCACCGACGTGAGCCAACGCGCTGCAGTGCGCCAGTCGATAGCGGCCGCGTCCTGGGCCGCCGAGGCCGAGCTATTACCCATTGGCCGGGTCGCCCAGCCCGAGGAGGTCGCCGAGGTGGTTTATTTTTTAAGCCAGCCGACTTCTTCTTTTATGACCGGCGCGCTGGTGCCGGTCGACGGCGGCTTGACGGCGCAGTAGGGAGGACGCCTGGAGACTGCGCAAGCTGGATCGCGCATGACAGAAACGACCCGCTTGACCTGAGTTGAAGGCAAACCCTAGATGTCATGTAAATAATCGGGAAAGGAATGACGAATGTCTACTGATCGCCCCAACGTTTTGCTGATCATGACGGATCAACATCGGCACGATTTGATGAGTTGTGCCGGCGAGAGCGTCGTGCCTACTCCTAATATCGATCGCATCGCGCGCCGCGGCGTCCGTTTTACGAATGCCTATTCGACGTATCCCGTCTGCGTCGCTGCGCGTATGGCGATGCTAACCGGGCTCTATGCCCACCAGACCGGTGTCATCGACAATACGGACTACCTCGACTGGCGCTACCGCACGGTGGCCCACCACTTTGCCGATCAAGGGTATCTCACCGGACTGATTGGAAAGATGCACTTTGGCGATGCCCACAACCACGGCTTTGAATACTACCTGAGCATTAACGACTGGCTGATGTACTTGGGGCCGAACGCGCAGCATTTCGCCAACGAAATTGCCAACAACCCGCACGGAAGCAGCTTTTTCAACAGTGTTTTTGACACCGGCGCCGGCTTTCCCGACGTCTACGATTTGTGGGACGGCAAGGGCAGCCCGTGGGCGGGCAAGGTGCTGAAGAACGATTTTCGCTCGATGGCATCCGAGCTACCAGCCGAAGATCACTTGGACATGTTTGTCGCACGCGAGTCGGGCAAATTTTTGCAGCGCTACAAAGAGCAGCCGTTTTTCTTATGCGCCTCTTTTATGAAACCACATACCCCGCTCTTTGCGCCGGCCGCGTGGGCTGCCAAATATCCGGTCGAGGACATGCCCCTGCTTGATCCGGGTGATATCAGCCGATACCCCGAACATATCCAAAACCGTATCAAAAGTTTTTCTGGCCTCGACCCGCTGTTGCGCCAAGCGAATCTGTCGGGTTATTACGCCTGTCTCGACTTTGTCGACCATTGCATCGGTAGACTACTCGACGATTTTGAGGATGCAGGCCTACTCGATAACACGATCGTCGTTTACACATCGGACCACGGCGATATGACGAACCAGCACGGCATGCAAGGTAAGTTCTGTCTCTTCGACCCGTCCATCAAAGTGCCGCTGATCGTCTCGTATCCAAAAGCCCTGCCGCAAGACAAGGTGTGCACAGCCCTAGTCGAGCAGCTAGGCCTCTATCCAACGCTGGCCGACTTGACCACGACCGGCCCCGTCGGCTCCCCTGCACGCCAGCCTCTGAGTGGAACCCCGGCGGCGATTCAGGACGTGCGTTTCACAGACTTGGTGCATGCTCCAGATTTGCCCGGACCAGACGCCGTCTTTAGCGAATACAATCTGCGCGGGGACAACTGCCAGTATATGATCCGTACGCCGCAATACAAATACATCCACAACGACGGTTCGACAGACGAACTCTATGACGTATTAAATGATCCTGAGGAAAATATCAACCAGGCGGCTGATCCCGATCGAGCTCCGTTGTGCAGAGACTTGCGAGCACAACTCTTCGATTGGTTTGATCCACAGAAAAACCCGTTCCGGGGGACTATAAATGACGCGGCGCGAGCGGTGGTTAATCCGTAAAAAAGACAGTTAGGATTCCAAATTGGGATCCTAACCCGGAGCAGTTGGCCCCAATCCCGCCTATCCGGCATACGGTGTTCCGGCCAGTTTATGTTTCGGGAAATGTAGTTGGCAAGGTGTAAATGAAACTGATTCTGAAAGGAAACAACTATGCGTACCTTAGTGCTCTGCGATGATGCCGCCCACCCAGCCTCGCTAACTCGCGATGGATTGGGCGGTTTGGGCGAGTGCGGCTATGAATTTGTGTGGCAAGAGGATCCCAGCGAGTGGTCTGCAGAGGAGATGAATGACTATCCACTGGTCATCGTCTCCAAGGCCAACAACCGATCCCAGACCGATTCTGCGCCTTGGGCGACCGAGGCGATCGGCAGGGCATTTGTCAATTATGTTGCGCAAGGCAACAGCATTCTCTTTCTACATTCGGGTACGGCCGGCTACGAGAATGCACCATCGCTCTGCCAATTAATGGGCGGTATCTTTACTGGACATCCCGCTCAATGTCCGGTGACGGTTGAGCCACGGGCAGGCCATCCGCTGACTGTGGGTAGCGCGGCCTTCACAGGCAAAGATGAGCACTACCAGATGGCGATGAATGATCCCAATGTCGATCACTTTCTCAACACCACATCGGAACATGGCACCCAACCAGGCGGCTGGACCCGCAGCGAGGGCAAAGGCCGTGTCTGCGTGTTGACTCCGGGTCACAACTTGGAAATTTGGCATCACCCATCTTTTCAAGCGATGTTGCGCAATAGCTTGACGTGGTGTAGCGAAACACTCAATACAGGAGGAATCTAATCATGCCCCTACCGCGCAGACGCCTGGGCAAAACCGGTTTAGAGATACCCGTAATCCCATTTGGCACGCAAGGCTTTGGCAACAATTTTGGCTCTGTTAAAGATGAAGAGGCGGTTGCCTTGGTCAAACATGCGGTCTCGTTGGGCGTCAACCACTTTGATTGTGCACGCTGCTATGGCGATTCGCTACGCAAGACGGGGTTGGCTCTTAGAGAGATTCCGCGCGAAGACGTTATCATCACTGGGCGACTTTGCTGTCATTCGGCTGCGCAGTGGGGTTTTTATGGCGATGGGGAGCCAGACTATTCGGCAGAGCGCGTCATCCGCGATGTAGAGAATCAACTGGAGATCTTGGGGACAGACTATTTTGACGGGATGCTGATCCACGATCCGAAAAAGATTGAACCAACGCTGGCCAAGGATGGCACATTGGCCGGTTTGCTACAGCTCAAGGCCCGCGGATTAGTGCGCAACGTCGGCTATGGGATGAACCCTCATGACTTTCATCTCAAAGCCATTGCAACCGGCGACGTCGATCTGCTGCTCTGTTTCAATGACTATAATCTGATACGTCAGACCGCGGCGGATGAACTCTTGTCTGCCGCCGCGGCCGCCGATATCGGTGTGATGAATGGCTGGTCTATCTTGCGCGGGTTGTTGACCGGTATCGATATTGATGAAGCCAGGGAAAAAGGACGCTACAAGAACGATCCTGACGTAGATGCCTCACGGACAATCTGGCAGTGGTGCCAGCAAGAAGAGGTCAACCTGCTGCAATTGGCCATTCAATTCTGTCTGGCCGAGACCCGCATTCATGGGAACCCGATTGGGAGCCTCAATACCGAGCAGTTAGAGGCCAATATTTGGGCAGCGAGTACGCCACTCGACGAGAGCGTATGGACCAAATTTCGCGCTTTTTGAGGGCATTCCGCTTCTTGCCCTATTCCACCTTGGCCCACGGTTTAGCATCCACATACCCCTAGGCTGCATAGGGGATCCTGACCCTGGATTTGAATCACGCCCCGGCAATTGCGTTCACCCTTCTAGGTGAGCCACGTATTGGCAGAGCAGTAGTGCATGGTCAAAGCCGGGCGATAGGTTTGGCTGAGTCACCAGTTCACTCCAAGACACCGAATCTCCTATTCACGTTGGACTATAAGGGATATAACAATGGACATCGATTCACACTATGAGCTAACAGACCAACAGATCGCTTCTTTTAGATCACGAGGCTTCGTGAAGCTGAAGGATGTGCTGTCACCCGAGGTGTTGGCTCACTTCGGGGCAGAATTCACGAAGGTGGTGCAAGCGAGCAACACGCAGAAACGCCCGATGTCGGAGCGGAATACCTATCAGAAAGCGTTTATCCAGATCGGGAATCTGTGGCAGAAGAGCGAGCTGGTGAAGCAGTTTGTTTTTGGAAAACGGCTGCCTCGTATTGCTGCGGAATTACTAGGGACCCGCGGGATCAGGATGTATCACGATCAAGCTTTGTATAAAGAAGGCGGCGGCGGATTTACGCCGTGGCATGCAGACGAATATTACTGGCCTTTGGCGACAGAGAAGTGCTGCACGGTTTGGATTCCGCTCCAGAAGACGCCGTTGGAGATGGGACCACTCGCATTTTCCGAAGGCAGCCATACGTTTACCTATGGTCGAAATTTCAAGATCAGCGACGAGAGCGAGCAGAAGATTCAAAAGGCGCTTTCAGATGCGGAATTCCCCTACGTGCAGGAACCGTTTGATCTGGGCGAGGTGAGCTTTCACTATGGATGGACGTTTCATCGCGCGGAAGGCAATCAGACTGAGAAAGCGCGGGAGGTGATGACGATCATCTATATGGATGTTGATATGCGGCTCAAAGAGCCGGAGAACGAGAGTCAGGTGAACGATCGCGAGAAAAGTTGCCCTGGAGTTGAGGTGGGAGAAATCATCGACTCACCTGAGAATCCTGTGCTTTACGAGGAAGAAAATCTGATTGAAAATTAGGAAATGAAAATTTGGGCGTGTGTAGGAATTATTCTCCCTGCACGCGGCCACCCGTGTTGAGGCTACCGATCGCGTGCGACTGGAGAAGCTTGGCCGCTACGTGATTCGGCCGCCCCTGGCCGCTGGCCGTCTGCAGATCCTGGGTGCGCAGCATGTGGCGTTTGATATTTCACTTAGAAACCGGAGGGCGATATGGAATTGACGCAGGAACAGAAAGTGGCGTTTTACGAGGACGGATATGTGACGTTGGAAGGCGTCATTCCTCAGGACATGATCAATGCCGCCAGGCAGGCCATTAACCACGAAATTGGCAAAGGCGTGCTAAACGGGTTTCCAGACATCAACAAAACATCTGTGATTACCGATCTGTTCAACGAAACACCCGCATTTTCGCTTGTGGAGTCAGCCCTTGGAAAAGGAAACCTTCAGCGATTGGGCGCAGGTACGGTCCAATTAAATTATACCGCACCTGTGGGGACACAAAGGAAAGAGCCAGAGCTTGCAACTGCCGGTCCACCGTTGCGAACAGGCGGCCATTTGGATGGCATCGCTCAGGCCCGCGATTTCCTGCGTGGAACCATCAGCGAAAGCGCCTACCATCGCAATTTTACAGCATTTGCGGTGATGTATCTGAACGATGTGCCCGAACCCTATAGCGGAAATTTCACGATTTGGCCCAAGTCTCACCATGTGATGGAAGCTGTGCTGAAAGAACAGGGACACGAGGTTTTGTTAAATTATATGCCAGATGTGGATGTGCCCGAAGGTCCAGTGCAAATTACGGGCAAACCTGGAGATTTGATTCTGGGACACCATGCGCTCATCCACACAGCGGCCCAGAATATCTCTGCAAACATCCGCTATGCACTGATTTGCCGACCCAGACATGTAGATATTGACACGGTTGGATTGGATGCTTTGATCGATATCTGGCGGGAATGGGATGGAATCCGCGAAGCGATGGCCGAGGCCGTGTAGCCCTTATGAAACAGAATGTATCCAATAAAAAAGGTGATAAAGGATGTTGAAGCAGAATCAGATTGACGAATTCGACCGCGATGGTTTTCTCACCGTCGGCGATATGTTGGCCTCAGACGAAATCGGCGAATTGAGCGACGCGCTCGATCAGGTCTTGGCGAAAGGGCCGGATGGATTTTCCGAAGACGAGCCGCAGCCGGTAAACTTTCGCTCACTTTCCGGTGACGAAAAACATCCCGTCTGGCAGATTGTCAATATTTGGGAGGCCACACCAGCGTTTGAGAAACTGATCTACCATCCGGCGATTGTCGAGGGCATCAGCCAACTCGCGGGTCAACGAGATCTGATGGTTTGGCACGACCAGATCCAATACAAACCGGCGCAATACGGCGGTTCGACGCACTGGCACCAGGACGCGCCCTTGTGGCCGATCATCAAACCGATGACGCCGGTCTCAGCCTGGATCCCTTTCGACGACGCGACGGAGGAAAATGGCTGTATGTGGATGGTGCCTGGCAGTCATAAGTGGGGCAATCAGATCGAGTTTTTGCGCACCCAGGGGAATCTTTCGCTCTTGGAGAATTTTAATGACTTACAGGGTTTTGAGCCACCGGCAGACGCTGAGCTCCGTGCAATTGAAGCCCAGCCGCGGCCGGTATTACGCGGCGAAGTATCCTTCCACCATTCGTTGACCTGGCACGGTTCGCCGTTTAATCAATCCGAACGGCCCCGGCGGGCTATCGCCATTCACTATATGACCGGCGAGGCGCGTTTCGACGCGAGCGGCGATCACGTGATGAAGCAATTCGTTGATCTGCCGGACAATGCACCGATGGCCGAGGCTGGGGCGCATTTTCCCATCGTCTGCCGCGATGGCAAACCGCTGGGTGTGCCATCGCGTTTGCACACGACTTCGGCTTGAGCATATGACAGAGGGCGGCGGTGTCTGAGACCTTCGCCGGCGCTTATAGAGTGTTGGTGTTGGGTTCGATCTTTGTACTTTCCTCGATGAACTGGGTTTAGACAAAAGGGGGATTGAAAATGGCAAAAAACGCAATCTTTATTCTCTCTGATCAACATCGGCATGATGCATGGGGGAAATATAATCCTGCAATAAAAACACCCAACCTTGACCGTCTGGCCAGAGAGGGCACTGTATATGAAAATGCGTACTGCACCTCTCAAGCCTGTGTTCCCTCTAGAGCCTGTCTTCTAACGGGACTTTACCCGGAAGTCCATGGGGTCTCATCCAATTCTGAGATACTACCTCCCGGACTAACCGAAGCCTGTGTGCAGTCGGCGAGCACAAACCAGCAACGCACGGAGACGCCGCATCTGCACGTAACCTATCCGGTGCCGGCGGAGTCCATCTTCGTGCAGACCTGATGTACCCCCCTGCTTAGTATCAGACGCCGGGCAGGGGTGCCGTATCCAAGGTCGTCACTGTTGATGAGGATGATATTGGACGACTAGCACAAATCGTGGACAAAGTCGCTGACGCCCTCCGTCAGCGACAACGATCCAACCCCGTAGGGTGCTAAGCCAAAAAAACGCTACAATTCACAAAAAACTGCACTTTTTCATCGGACTCTTCTGCTTCTGATCGGGTCAAAGCGTCATTGCGACCGACGAGCTTGGGAGAGAATGTTATTGATCCGTAGTCCATCAATACGACCGAAGTGGCGTAGGTTACCCGTGACTAATTCTAGGTCATGATAAAGCGCCGTAGCTGCAATCTGAAGATCTGCATCGGCGAGCATCTGCCCTGCGTCTTCCAATTGAGCGCGAATTTGCCCGTAGACATTAGCTGTTGCCACATCATATGGCAATACGGTTACAGCAGGTAAAATACGCTTACGGATGTTATCTAAATGGCGCTCCCGGGCAGGAGATCGATACGCACCTTTATACAATTCACCGATTACAAAGGTGCCGTGTCGCGAACTTCGGAACGCGATGACTGGTTGATAGACCCAACCAATCCGTTCGATCCATCCCATCCACCGGCCAAACTGGCCAAACCGTGTTGAGGTCCAGCTTTGCGAAGTCGTTCCAGTTGTTCCAGATGAACCGCAGCTACCAGTGCAGCGACAGGTTTACCGTGTCTCATAATTAGTATCGGCTCTCCTTGTTCGGCTTCTCGTATACAAACCGAAAAATGGGCTTTGGCTTCAGCGATTGATATACTTTTAGACAATCTGCACCTCCATAAATTATAGTCATATAGACTATAATGACCTATATAAGTTAGGCCAAGTAATGGCTGAATAGATCGTTATTCACGACCAATGCAGGTCGTCACCCCTTCTGCTCCTGACCCTATTAGGGAGCAAGTCCACTTAATCCCCCTTCGCGAGTCTCTTATATAACTCAGCGTTTCGCTCGAGTCGCCGTGTGGATACTTCCGCAACTTCCTCATCAGTGGCGAAACGATAAGCCGCCAGCCCCCGTTCTAATAGCTGCTCTACCAACTTATTCCACATAGGTACTTATATCAGATCGCCCAATCCTCAACTTTCAACCTTGAAACGCGCGTAAATTCTCTGGTGTTGTGCGTGACAACGATCAGCTTCTTAGCCCGCGCAATAGAGGTAATTTTCGTATCTCTCTCACTGATGGCGAGACCGCTTTTTTCTAGGTGGCTCCGTATAGAGGCATATTGGAGTGCAGCCGATTCATCAAACATGTGCCTTTCTTATTAATGGTATATACCAATACATATCATCAATAGGGAGATGCAAGTTGATCTCTCACATTAAGAGTCCAGAAAACTTCATCTTAGCCCAAAACCTCTCACCCCTAAACGGACCAAAACAAGCTATTCGGTCACACTATATAGGCACTTTTTATAGAGGCGAGGAACGTTACTTTAGAAAAACGGAGATCTCCTTAGTCCAGTGTCGAAACTAGGCACACACCGACCTCAAGATCCGTCGCCAGATTTAGTGTGCAACATACGTGCAACTACAACTCTCTCCCCAGAACCAAAAAGCGCAACCCTCTTAAATACAAGAGAATTGCGTTCTTTACAAATGGTGGAGGCGGCGGGAATCGAACCCCAAGGCAGCTATTTCTAAAACAAACACTTCTGATACAAAACCCACGCAAACCCTTGCAGATCAGTGCGCTATAAACTCCGACAAATTTAGCGACCGACAGAAGCCACACACATCCCACGCACATCCCACGCACATCCCACGCACATCCCACGCACATCCCACGCACATCCCACGCACATCACACGCACATCCCACGCACATCACACGCACATCCCACGCACATCCCACGCACATCCCACACACATCTTTGCACTTGAAAAGAGTACCAGAAGAGTACCGGCATCTCCCCGCTGATCTGGCGAAGGTCATATCTGCCTGGGATGAACTCTCGGAGGATGCCAAGCGGCAGATCCTCGAGATCATCGAGGGAGGAGCGTAGCCGAGGGTGCCCGCAACTGACATTCAATCGGAGGTGAACCGAACCGCTCCCCAATGGCTTGCCCCAACGCACTAAAAGGGCTTGTATAATTCCTATACACTTTAGACACCCCAAACGGAGCTTTGGCCCATGAATGAAGAACAACGCTTTGCCTTTGACACTTGGGGCTTCCTCGTCATCGAGGACGCCCTCAGTCCCGCACAGGTCGCAGCCCTCAAGACCACCATCGACGAAAAGGGACCGGATCTGCACTCGCAACACTCAGACCGGGGCGGTTTTGATCGGAGTGGCTTCTGGTCGCAGGAATTTGTCGACCTGCTGGATCTGCCCCCTCTTGCACCGCTGCTCGATGAAATCTACGGCGGGGCGCAGCCGGACGGGCTACCGGCCTACCGCATCGACCACATCAACGTACACACGC
>JBLHGI010000103.1:0-17238 GCA_047616505.1 Planctomycetota bacterium | reverse complement strand
AAGGGGCAGGCAGCACTCAGGGCTCAGCAAATGCAAGTCTTGGTGCAGAACCTGGATACCTATATCGAACAGGGGCAGATCAGCGCCGAAGATGCCGAGCGCCTACGCCAGTTACATCGAGTTGAACAGGCGTTGCGCAGTGGTAAAGTAGATCGCGAAAAAGGCAGCAAAATACGCAACAGCATCCTCAGTGGCACTGCGCGCGATAGCCTAGAAAAGAAAATGCGCGAAGAGGTCGACTATGTCATTATCTATGCCCAATTTTTTGAAGGGCTGCAGCGCATTGATCCGCGCTTTGACCCTGCACTGCGCTTTCTCATCGTTCACAAGGAAGCCGTCAATGCAGAAGCTGGAGCGACGGTCGATTGGAAGCCGGTCGTCAATGCGTTAATCGGCGAGTATGACACGATGCACCGAGTTATTGAGTTGATGGATCGCCAGGATCCCGAGGTGCGCATGCTGGCGGCGCGTCTGCCGCCCTATAGTTATGTGATACGCCGGGGGCAGGATCGGGTGGAGAAACTCTTGGTCGCCGAGGGGTTTGTCGACGATTTGCGGCAGTATAGCAAAGAGGCTATCGCGATACGCCTCAATGCACCCGAGCGCAAAGAACGGGCGAAACTGGCCGCCGCCATGCTCAGTGTTAATGCCCTTATTTCATCGCTCATCAAGCCGACTCCTTTCCGCAAACAAATGAGATTGCTAAAAATAAATCTCATCGTCGAGGAATTTTTTCGCTCGGGCGAGGATATGGGCGAGGCGCGCGAGAAGGCACAGGAATTTTTGCGCACTCGTTTGCAGAAGCTCTATCCAGATATAACGGCGGAAGAATCGGCAGACATTCAGGAACGTAGCGAAGATATGATCGCCGCAGCTGAGAAAAAAGTGCTCGCCGAACGCGAGGCGGAGCGAAACGAAAAGGGGGAACAAGCGGTCGTTGAAACGGTGGGTGAAACCGCTGCTGACGAAGGTCTCTCGGACGAAGAAAAAGAGATGGGCGTACAATTTGGACGTGTCTCGATACGGGTTGGTGGCGGCGATCGTTTGATTCCCTACAAGATTATACCCAATCCCGACGATTCCTCGCAGTTTGTACTCGCCAAACGCGACAAGGATCTAGATCAACTGGTGCCGGTAATGCGGCGAGGTAAAAAGCGGATTGTCGAAAAGAACAGAGAGGGTGTTTGGGAGCTAACTACGGGGTGATCTATGGCAGATAAATTCGATGTCGTGGTCAAAGGGGGCCACGTGCTCGATGTATTTCAAGGCCTTGATGGCCCGTCTGATGTCGGCGTACTGGCGGGCAAAGTGATTGCTATCGATCCAGACCTGGATGCAGGACAAGCAGCGGTTATAGATGCTAAAGGATTGCTCGTAACGCCGGGGTTAATCGACCTGCACGTGCACGTGTGGCAGGGGGTGGCCAATCTCGGTATAGAGGCCGACCCTCACTGCGTGCGGCGCGGGGCGACTACGGTCTACGACGCGGGGTCAGCGGGGTCGGATACCTACGAGGGGTTTCAGAAATACGTCATCGACGTCAGTGCGACTCGGATAAAGGCCTTTTTACATATTTCGTCACAGGGACAGCTCAACCGCGATATCGGCGAATTGACGGATCTGCGCTATGCCGATGTGGAAAGTGCCGTCAAAGCATGTGAGCAGTACCGAGATTCTATCGTCGGCATTAAGATTCGCATGACGAAAAACTTGGTCGGCGACAATGGCCGTGAGGGGCTCAAACGCGCGCGCGCTGTCTGCGAGGCCACGGGGCTGCCGCTGATGTTACACCCCAATGACAGCCCGCTGAGCTTAGCAGAGATGCTGCAACAGATGAAAGCGGGTGATATCATGACGCACTGCTTTCACCAGAGCACTACTGGGGTGCTCGATGCTGGGGGGCAGGTGCGACGCGAGGTGCGCCAAGCGGTCGAGGGGGGTATCCTCTTTGACGTAGGGCACGGCGCCGGTAGTTTTTCTTATAAAGTGGCGGAAACGGCGATGGCCCAGGGGCTGTTGCCGGGTACCATCTCTAGCGACTTGCACAAATGGAATGTGCAAGGCCCCGTCTACGATCTCGCTACGACGATATCGAAGTTTATGCTCTTGGGCTGGACGCTGCAGGAGGCGGTGGAGAAAGTGACGGTAGCGCCGGCGCGCGCTATGGGCATGCTGGGAGAAATTGGCACGTTGGCGCCGGGGGCATGTGCTGATATTGCCCTCTTTAAAGTGCGCGAAGATTCGCGCACTTTAGAAGATGCGATAGGGGAAAAACGCATGGGCGACTGCTGGCTGGAGCCGATAAAGACCCTGCGCGCAGGCCGCGTCTTTGAACCGATTTAAAATAAGAAGGGCGATTTAAAACAGTTGCGAGGGCTGGCCGTGCAACTGAGCATGGCCAGCTTTTTTATTGGCTGGTATAACCGCCGTCGACTAGGAGTACGGCTCCCGTGGTGAAACTCGAAGCGGGCGAGGCGAAATAGAGCACGGTGGTAGCTAATTCCGCCGGATCTCCCCAGCGTCCCATGGGCACCTTGGACTGCATTTCTTTCGCTTTGGCGGGGTCTTGTAACAGGACCTGGTTGATCGGTGTGGCGAAAGGTCCGGGGCAAATGGCGTTGACCGTGATGCCGTGCTCGGCCCACTCTAGGGCCAGAGTGCGCGTTAATTGCATGATACCGCCCTTGCTAGAAGCGTAAGGCGTGCGGTCGACAATAGAAATATGCGAGAGCGTCGAACCCAGGTTGATAACGCGGCCATAACCTCGCTCCAGCATATGGCGGCCAACGGTGCGACAATAGTACATCGGGCCACTCAAGTTCGTGGCGATGACGGTATCCCAATCTTCGTCGCTGAGTTCGACGATGGGCGAGCGGATATTGATACCGGCATTGTTGACGAGAATGTCGATTTTCCCGAAGGCGTCAAGCGCGCGTTGGACCGAGTCTTCGACTTGTGCGCGTTGACTGGCATCGGCTTCTACGGAGAGCACGCGCCCACCCGTTAGGCTGCTTATCTGTTGGGCGACGGACTGTGCTTCGTCGAGGTGGCGACTGCTGATAACGACGTCGGCGCCGGCGCCCGATAAGGCGGTAGCCATGGCCTCGCCCAGACCTTTGCTGCCACCTGTGACTAGGGCTACCTGGCCATTGAGTTTAAAGAGATCCGTCGATGTGCTGGGTATTTCCATTGTTAAGCCTCTGGGTCTTCCCAACTCTCCGCTGCGACCATTTCGCGGGCCAGTGCGCCCAATTCGTCGACTAGGGCGTCCTGCTGTTGCTGCCGCGCGCGATTTGTCACCTGCATAGTTAGGGCGATAAGGCCTAACCCGAATATGCGTTGGACACTCGCCGGTGAATCCGCATCAAGGTCGGGGATTAGCTCGCTGAGGCGACTGAGCAGGTCTTTGTGTTTTGCCGATATTTCGATGACTTCTAGTGCCATAATAGAAGATAGGATAAGCATAGGCCGCTATTGCGGCAATGCGTCGGTTATTCTTTTAAGCTCAGGTAGACGATGACGCGAGCTCGTTGGGCTGCTAACATATGGCCGCTGAGGCGCAGCCAGTCGCCGAAATGGGAAAGGCGGGCGAAGGATATTTCGGTGTTAAAATCAATTTTGAGTGTAGTGCCTTCGCTGCACCAGCGGATGCCATCGGGCGAAATCTGTACGTCGAGGTGGACGGGCTGCGAACCTTCTGCCTCGAGTAGGCGGATAAAGAAAATGGCTTCGCTGGCCCAAGAGACTTCATAGGGTTCGGTCTCGATTACGCCGTCCCACTCGACATTGCGCTCGATGATAGCAGTATGGCTCTTGCGCATGATGGTTTAGCGTTCCTCGCGGGGAAGTTCGGCCGAGAGCAGCACCGAATCCAAATAGAGGAACGCGCGTTTGTCGTTGCCGGCGCGCGCGAAGAATACGACGTTGAGCATACACCAGAGATTGGCCATGGCCGGCATGCTCATCGGCTCTAATTGGCTGACGTCAAAGTGATGGTCATTGCACTGAAATTCGGTAAAACGCATGTCTTTTAGATCGAAGCCGACGCGCAGATAGTGCCAGTTCTTTTTGCTGGCGATATCGTTATAGCAGAGCAGTTGGTTGAAGCCGGGCACATCCTGCCAGCCCTCCTCGCCTAAGTGGAAATGCGAGAACGTTTTGCCGCTAGCGCCGATATCGCGGAAGGTCGGTGACTGCTGCTTGAACTGCCAGCGCAGAGCGCTGGGGGCGGGTCGCCAACTTCATAGCATAGGTGCCGCTGAGAGCACCGCCCGTGCCCGTATCCCAGGTGCTGGCATTGCTCAGCATGGGGGGACGCAAATCGCGGTAGGGAGTTAGAATGGCGTCGAGGCTGTCTTCGTAGTTGCCAATTAAACCAGTCCAACCATTGAGGCCACGGTTAAATGGGTCGTAAAACAGAATGGACGAGAGCGGATCGTAGGCGCCTAAATCTGGATGGTGAGTAGTTAAGGGATGCATGGTTTTTTATAAGTTATGGGCGACGATATGGTCGTCCTGTTTCTTTAGGCGATTCCACGGGGTGTCGGGATCGTGGTCCCAAGCGACGATCCACTCGTTGCGTACGGCATCGGATATAAATTGATGTTTGCGTTCGATGGTCTGCAATGGGAATATATCATAGGCCATATTCCAATAGCTGCGCAAGTGGGCGCGGGTGGGTACCAGTTCGCCGGGATAGGCCAGGCGCTGATTGGACCCCGTGATCATGACGCCTTGGTGCCACTCTGTATGCCCACCCGTAATAAAGGTCGATATATAGGGGCTTAACTCGCTATCGCCGTAAAGTAACTTGATGGAAACCTGTTGTTCTAGGGCTCTGAGATCCGCCGGTCGATAGCTGCTTTTCATCGTACTGCGTCCGGCGAGTGCATCGCGGAGTTCGCCGCGCTGTATACAGTGTATCGCACGAGGGAAAATAGCCTTGAGCTCACCCTCCTGTTCATACAGGCTGCCGGCGAGGTGATCGAAGTGTAGGTGCGTGAAAACGACGAGGTCGATATCTTCTGGCGCTATATTAGCTTGCGCAAGAGAAGAGCGCAGACTCGGACCTTCTTCGACGCCGTAGATATCTTTGGCGCGCTCGTCGAGGCGTTCACCAAAACCGGAGTCGACCAAGACCAATGCATCGGGCGTGCGCACTAAGAGACAATTGCACGCTAAGCGCACGCGATTGCGCTCGTCGGCCTCTGCTTGCTTTTGCCAAAGTGTTTTGGGTACTACGCCAAACATAGTGCCGCCGTCGAGGCGGAAAAAACCACCGGGAATATGAATGACTTCGACGCGGCCCAACTGCAGTCGACGCATCAGACGTTCATCAGGACTTTTACGCCTTCCATATCGAAGCGGAAGTGCATCTCGCGCAATCCTTCCTGTGCCATGCGTTCGCGCAGGTTCCAGCGGTGTTCGGCCCGGCAATAGAACATGAGGAAACCGCCGCCGCCCGCGCCGAGGATTTTACCGCCTAGGGCACCGGCTTCCATGCCTACTTCGTACCAGCGATCGATACGGGAGTTGGACATCTGCTGCGAGCGCTTCTTTTTGACCTCCCAATGTTTGTGCATAAGCTGGCCAAATAGATCAATATCACCCGCTACGAGCGCATCGCGGATTTCGTAGCCGATACTCTTGATCTCGTGCAGGCTGTCGATGACTTGGCTATCACCGGCTTGCGTATCTTGGTCTTGTTCGGAGAGAATGTCAAAGCTTTCGCGCTGGATCCCCGTATAAAAGACGACTAGGCTATTGGGCAATTCCTGCTCGACGTGTTCGGAAAGTCTCAGCGAGGATACTTCTACTTTGCCGGAGGGGTCGATATCTAGGCAGGTTAGACCGCCAAAGGCTCCCATGTAGTGGTCGTGTTTACCTGCGGGTTGTGCGGCGCGTCCCGCTTCAATATAGTGCGCCTCCTCGGCTAATTCCTGGGTCGGGACCTGTTCGCGCTTGTAGGCGTGTAGTGCCGATAGAAGGGCGACCGTGAAGGAACCGGATGAGCCCATGCCGGTGCGGCCGGGTACGTCGGCCATAGCTCCGATTTCGATCCCGCCATTGATATGGGTGTGCAAGAGCGATTCCCGCAACAGAGGGTGTTTTATTTTACTCGGGTGGTCGACGCGCTCTGTCTCGGCGTATTTGACGCGGATAAAGTCCTCGACTTTGAGCGTGTTGAGCTGGATATAGACGTATTTATCAATGCCGACGCTCAATATGAAACCGCCGTGGTCTCTGTAATAGGAGGGTAGGTCGGTGCCGCCGCCGCCCAATGGGATGCGCAGGGGTGCTCGGGTAGTGATCAAGGGTGTCCTCTCAGGGAAGGGTAAAAGTGCCGGAGTCGACGTGTTGGCAGGCGTACTCGTAGCGCTCTAATGTGTCTGTCGAAAGCAGATCGCCGCGCATGCGATGGCCATAGAGCGCGCGGCCTTCTCGGCGCAGGGTGGGGAACGTGTCGTGACTAAAGTCGCTGACTTGGCCCACGGGGATAAAGTCGAATATTTCAGGTTGTAAAATATAGGTGCCGGCGTTGATCAGATAATCATCAAAGACCTGTTCGGGCTGCGGTTTCTCGACAAAGCGATTGATGTGGCCGTTTTCGTCGAGCCCAATGATGCCGCGGGTGGTAGGATCGTCCATCCACAAGAGGCCAATACTGGCAATGAGCTCTTGTTTTTTATGCTCTTGTAGCAGGTCTGTTAGGTCGAAATTGGTCAGGTTGTCGCCATAATAGACGAGGAATGGTTCGTCGAAGAAATCCCTTACTTTGCGCACGGCCCCGGCGGTGCCAAGCAGTTCGTCCTCCAGCGAGTAGCTGAGGTGTACATTCCAATTAGAGCCATCGCCAAAATAGTTTCGGATCAACTCGGGTAAGTGGTAAAGGTTGATTACTATTTCGTCAAAACCGTGCTGGGCCAATAGGTTTATTATGTGCTCAAGCAGTGGTTTGCCGGCAAAGGGAATCATCGGCTTGGGGATGCTATTGGTAAGCGGTTTGAGCCGGGTGCCGCGGCCAGCGGCTAAAACCATAGCCTTCATTGATCTGCCCGTCGGATCACATTGGCCGCGCGCATTTTCTTTTCGCTTTCGGCGTAAAAATCACGCACGTTGGGCTGCTCCCTTACCCAGTCGATATACTGGGCAATTACATCTTCCAGCGGTGTTTCCGGTTTCCACCCTAGTTTTCCGAGGGCCTCCCATGTCGAGACCGTGTGGCGCGTATCGCCAAAGCGATAATCGCCGCTGACGAGCGGTTCGATATCCTTGCCGGCGATCTTGGCGACGAGGTGGGCGTATTCTAATACGGTCGTGCCGCGTTGGCCGCCGACATTAAAGGCGCGAAAGTTGGCGCGTTCGTCTTCTAAGCAGAGGACATTAGCACGGGCGACATCGCCCACGTAGACATAGTCGCGTAGGGATTGGCCATCTTCATAGCAGACGGGCGGTTGATCGTTGAGTAGGCGCAAGGTAAAGATGCGGCAAATACCAGAATAGGCATTAAAAAATGAATTGCGTGGTCCCTGGACTATCGAGTAGCGCATATTGGTCGTGGGAATATCGTATTTGCGGCCGAGGCTAAACGAGGTCAACTCAGATGCATACTTAGAAATTCCGTAGGTCGTATGGGGGCGGACGTGGTCTTCGGTGATCCGCTCGTGCGACATATGGCGGTCGCAGACGGGGCAGTGGACCTCCCAATCGGCGTGGGCTAGTTGGGCATCTGGACGGGAATCAGGGTACTGAACCCCGTGTTCTTCGCAGCGATACTTGCCTTCGCCATAGGTGGCTTGGGAAGAGGCGAGAACTACTTTTTTTATGGGTAGCTTTTTTTCAACAATTATTTCGTAGAGCAGCGCAGCTCCCACGGTATTGACGTGATGGAAGGTGGAAAAATCCGTCATATAGTCTTGGTAGGCGGCCAGGTGAATGACACCATCGACGCCGTCGAGCGCTTTCTCCCAGTCCGCGCGTTGGCGCACATCGCCCTGTAGGCGTTCGACGGATTCCGGTATATAGGAGGGCCAGCCGTGGGGATGGACGCGTTCTTGCAGCGCGTCCATAATGCGGACTTGGTAGCCTTTTTTGACGAGCAGATCAACGGTATGAGAGCCAATAAATCCGGCGCCGCCAGTGACGAGAACGCGATTCATAATATTTGGGTGCCCCGCGTGGGTTGCGCTATCATTTATCGCGCGTATGGTTTTTGATGCAAAGTGGAGCCTGTAAATATAGATAGGAGGTTGTAAGAGGGCAAATTATCGCCGTTGACAGAGGCGTTGCGGGCCAGTAATTTGCAGCACTATGAATGCCGAGAGATATTTGCCTTGAAATGGGCACCATGGTTTTTAACGCTTGCGGCGCTGGCACTGGGGATACTGCTTTGCGAAGGGTTGCTCGCCGTGTTTTATCCACAGTTATACCGTCGTCCGCCGCGCATCTGGCAATTTGATGGCGATTTAGGGTGGGCTCATGTGCCGGAGGGGAAGGGGCGTTTAGTGACGCCCGAGTTTGACGTAGAGATGCACATAAATAAAGAGGGACTGCGCGGCGGTAATTATGAGCGTAAAAAGCCGGATCGAGTGCGCAGGATACTCGTTTTTGGCGATTCCTTTGCCGAGGGGTGGGGGGTAAAAAGCGAGGAGGCTGTAAGTGAGCAGCTGCAAAAATGTTTGCAGAGTGATCGCACTGATTCAATAGAGGTTATCAATTTTGGTGTGGCCGGTTATGGTACGGATCAAGAGCTACTACTCTATGAGAAGCTGGGAAAGTTGTACGAACCCGACGTGGTGGTTGTGCTCTTTTATGGTAATGACTTATGGAATAATGCCTCAAAGCGCGGCATTGGTGCCGAGCGGGGCTATAAACCCTTTTTTAGACCCCAGTCGAATGGGCATTTGGCCTTGGGGGGGGTGCCTGTAGTAAAGACGCGCTATTGGGATGAAGCGCGCTACCGGGACGCCTCCTTGGGGACGCGTCTGTCGCGTTATTTGCATGAGAATTGGCATCTCTATGTGCTGGTCAACAAAGCGCTGCAGCCGGAAATTGCACCTGCCCAACAAAGTCAGTACTACGATGGACTCTATGGGCATGACGTCGATAGACAATGGCAGCCCGTGTGGGAATTGACGGGAATGCTATTGGAAAAATTTGCGGCGGCTGTGCAGAGTCGGGGTGGCGAATTTATCGTAGTGTATGTGCCGGCGATCGTACAGATAGAAGAAGAAGATTGGCAGGCAAAAAGGACCTTGCATGGGTTGGTCGACGAATACGATTTGCAAAAACCCAACGCGCATCTAACCCATTTCTCCCAGCGCTATAACTTGGACTATGTGGATTTATATCCAGTTTTTAAAGAGCGGGGCAAGGACCAGGTGCTCTACTTGCGCGATAGTCATTGGAATGCAGCTGGACACGAACTCGCGGCTCAGACCCTATGCGGTTCGCTGAGCAGTTATCAAGGGGAGGCCGCGCGTTGAAATGGCGAGTAGACCTCTTTTGTTTACTGGCACTCGCCGTAGCGGTGCTGCTCTTTTTTTGGCGAGCGATCTTAGAGCCCAGTGCATTTTTTGTACAAGATATGATGGTGCAGAACTACCCGTTCCGCGATTTCTTTGCGCGCAACCTGCGCGCGGGTACCCTGCCGCTGTGGGATGCTGCCATCAATTGCGGTTTTCCTCTCTTTGCCGAGGGGCAAGCCGGACCGCTGTACCCTTTTAATGTAGCCACGAGCTTCTTACCCACCTACGCGGCGATCAGCCTCAATATAGTATTCCACTTTTGGTTGGCTGGTGCGGCCATGTATGGCCTACTGCGCTTTTGGCGGGCTGCGCCGGCAGCGGCATTGACCGCGGGGCTGAGCTATGCGCTATCCGGCTATATGATAGTGCGGGCGATGTCGCCCAACTTTATCGACGTTTGTGCTTGGCTGCCGCTGCTGATTCTGTTGCTGAGTTTGGCGGCGCGCGAAGGGCGGCTCGTATATTGGCTGGGGGCAACCCTCGTATTGGCTCTGCAGTTGTTAGCTGGGCATCCGCAGGCGGCTGCCTATGGCCTGCTGGCCGGGCTGGCTTACGGAGTCTATTTAGGCGTGTCGGCGCGCAAGCCAATCTCTTATTATGCCGCGCTTGCCTGCGTGCCACTGGTTGCAGTCTCTTTGGCGGCCGTGCAATTACTGCCTACCGTCGAGTTGACTCGTCTGTCTATCCGTAGCCAGGGGGTTTCTTGGAACCAGTTTATAAATATGTCGCTGCCACCAGAGCGGCTGATCGAGCTGCTCCTCCCCAACTTGCACGGCAACTCGGCCTATGGCACCTACTGGGGGCGCGAGGCTGGATTCTTTATTCAACTCTGTCCTTTTATCGGTGCCCTGCCGCTGGTTTTGGCGTGGGTGGCCCTGCGCCAGCGCCGCGAGGAACCAGTGGGTTTTTTCGCCGTATTATCAGCGGCTGGTTTGGTACTATCGCTAGGGCAGTACACGGGATTTTTTAACCTGCTCTACGAAATTCCCGGTCTGCATTTTTTTCGCATCCCCACGCGTTTTTTGCTGTGGTTTGCACTGGCGACCAGCGCGCTGTGCGGATTGGGAGTAGATCAGCTCTTGCGCCAGAGCGCTGGGACCCGTGTGCGCGGGCGAGTTTTTGTGATGATGCTCGCGCTGGCAGCCGGCGCCGTCCTCTATCTCAACAGCGCCGTGTTCTTGGCGGACAATACCTGGTTGGTCGAGACTGGAGGAGCAGAGTTTGCACGCTATGCTTGGTATATGCGGTTTGATGCGTTGCGGTTATTGATCGTATTAGTTGTAGCCTATGTCTTGCTGACCGAGGGGGGACGTCGATATGCCGGTATTATTGCCCCCGTAGTCGTTTTTGTTGAGCTCTATACTTTTGCTGCAGACTTTAACGGTACGATCAATCCAGAAGTCTATACTCGTCCGCCCGCGACCGCTCGGGCCATACTGTCAGATAACAAATCCATTCAACCACCCCGCGTGTTGAGTTTAGTCAACGAGCGCAATGCCCCTTTTGACTGGCATGGGGGCTGGGCTGTGGATTTGAGCTCCTATCGCCGCTATAATGAGACTTTGCGCCTATACAGCGGTGGACTCTATGGTTTGGGCAATGCCCTGCCTGGGTGGAGCCCGTTGCATCTGAGTCGCCACTGGGAGTTCGCTCGCGCTTATCCTGGCGTCGCGCGCGTCGCTGGAATAGAGTACGTCGTTCATTACGGGGCCTTGCGTATAGAGAGTGCTAAGCCCATATACGATGGCGATATACAGGTTTCTCGCTTGGAAAATAGTTATCCACGGGCCTATATTGCGGCCGGTTACGAAGTGGTGGCAGATGCCCAAGAGCGCCTCCGGCGCCTCCGGCGTGGCGCCGGCGTTGGATATAGTGAAGTGTTATTGGAACGCGAACCCGCGTCCGTATATGGGGATGGCAGGACGTTAGGGCGCGCTGAAATTATCCACTATGAACCGGAAGAAGTCGTCTTGAGCTTGCACGAACACGCGGGGGGATATCTGCTACTTAGCGATACGTTCTATCCGGGTTGGCGCGCATGGGTCGATGGGGTGGAGAGCGATATTATGGTGGCAAATCACGTATTTCGCGCCGTCGCTGTTGCGCCCAGCGCTAATGAGGTGCGATTCCGCTACGAACCAGAGAGTTTCCGCACTGGGTTATGGATCAGTGCTATTGCCAGTATTTGCTGTGGGTTCGTGCTGGTGTTTGGATGGAGAAGGCGGGTAGGAGGAAGTGGGTTCCATGCCAACGAAGCCTATGTTGGCCCCATGATAGCCGCTGCCATGCAGGCCGTGCTGGTCGTATTGCTCTATGGAGTTGTCAGCCAGTGGCCGCTGTGGGTTGGGGCAATCGAACGCAGTCGAGTACTCGACGGGTGGGGGGGATAGACGTGGTGCGTTGGCCGCTACTTACGGCATTTTTTTGTGCGTTACTTGCCTATGGTATAACGCTGTGTCCAACGGTTTACGTGGAGGGCAGCGGCGAACTAATTGGCGCTTCTTATTTTTTAGGTACGCCTCATCCGACGGGTTATCCCTTCTTTGCTTTAGCTGCTCGCTTGGTGGCCGCTGCGTTGCCTTGGGGGAGCCCTGCATTAAAAATAAACGCCGCTTCGGCGCTCTTTGCCGCGCTCGCTTGTGCGGCGCTCGTTTGGTTGTTGTACCGGCGGGGGATTCGCGCTTGGGCCGCGCTTGGGGCTGGTTTGTGTCTGGCTTTTTCGCGCACATTTTGGAGTCAGGCCGTTATTGCCGAGGTCTATGGGTTGAGCATGCTTATGCTACTACTCAGCATGGGATGGGCGCTGCGGGCTGTGGAACGCCGCAGTGAACGCGCTCTGCTCTTTACTGCCTGGTTGCTGGGGTTAGGTCTTACGGCGCATTTAAATCAGGTGTTGATTGGTCCGGCTCTGCTGCTGCTATTTGTGTGGCGTTGGCCGCAGCTCTTTGCGCGGTGGAAATTGCTTGTGGCTGCCTTGTGCTGTGGGCTGGTTGGGTACAGTCTGGTGGCCTATATACCGCTGCGCAACGGGCTCGGACCAGGTTTTCACTGGGGAGACCTTCATGGTTTTGGCATGCTATGGGATCATCTTAGTGGGGCGACCTACCGAACGTCTTTTTTTTCCTTGCCGGTTGAGGGGATGTTGCTCAATGCTCAACGCTGGTTAGAGCAGAGTATTTCCGAGTGGAACATCGTGCTACCCTTGTTGATGATCTGGGGGGGGTGGGTTGCTTGGAATCGAGATCGCGGGTTATTTCTTCTGGCCTTAGGGGGAATTAGCGCCAATTTGCTGATCGCACTCAACTACCATCGAGACCCCAACGGCATCGGCGTTTTTTTCCTGTATAGCTTTGTTTGTATGGCCATTTTTTTGGGTTTTTCCTTTGACGACTTGGCGCGGCGGTCGCCCGTGGCTTGGGGCGGCGGGCTTATCAGTATTCTAGCAGCTAGCTCCGTCTTTTTTAGCCAAGTTTCTGAAGCGGACCTTAGCGATAACTATGTCGCCGACCGCTATGGTCGGGATATTCTCGACGATTTACCACCGCAATCCGTTTTGATTACAGAAGGGGATGATGCGGCCTTTATACTGGACTATCTGTTGCGCATAGAAGGCTTGCGGCCCGATATAACGCTGTATAATAGAGTGGGCCGCGGCACGGATTTATTGGATGCGGTGGACCGCGATTTAGCTCCGGTTCGACAAATTGACCTACAGCGACAGCGTGAGGCTGCCCTCGCAAAGGGTAAAAGGCCCCTCTTTTATTTAGTGCGGCGACGGGCTCCAATAACGGAGTACGAATTTGTTCCCACGGGGCTAGTCTACCGCTTACTCGCTCCAGGAGACTCGGCAAAGATGGCCATCTTGGACGAAGTGATCGAAATGGATAACGCCTTGTTCGAGAAGGAACATCTCGACCCATGGGCACGAAAAATTCAGAGTAATTACTGGTTTATGCGGGGTGAAAACGCGCGTGAACGCGGGGAGCGCCGCGCTGCACTAGAGGCGTTTGAACGCGCTGCAGTGATTGCGCATGACTCGCGTACTGTGCAGTACAATGTCGCGCTGATGATGTTGCGTATTGGTGAAGTGGCTCGCTCTATAAAATTTGCCAAGACGGCGATAGAGATCGATCCATTCCAGGCCTATCCATATCGTTTGTTGGCCCGAGTTTATCAGAGGCAGGGGCGGCAGAGGGAAATGGGAGAACTGCTCAAAAGAGCAGGTGAACTGGGTTTGAAGCCTTGACTTTGGTGATGGGTTGCTTACCTTAGCCGGCGTCTTGGGAGGGCCATAGATGGAAAAGTGGGAGCGCATACTAAAGCCGGAAAATGTCATTGTTGGCCTAAATGCCAAGCGCAATTTTGATGCAATCCGTGAGTTGGCCTCCGTCTTTGAAGACGACGAGGCCGTGCTCGATTGCAAGCGTTTTATCGCCGATATTATTCGTCGAGAAAAACAGTCTTCGACGGGTATTGGCAAAGGAGTGGCTGTGCCACATGCGCATGAAGACTCTATAAGTCGGCAGCTATTAGCCGTGGGTATCTCGCGCGAAGGCGTAGATTTTAGTTCTATCGATGGGAACCCCGTTCATATTGTCGCTTTGCTGGCTACACCGAAAAAGCACCAGAAGCAACACATGGAGCTTTTAGCCTCGTTATCGCGGTTGCTACAGCATGAAGACGTGCGTGAGAGCTTAGTGGCAGCGCCAGATGCACAGACGGTAGTCGATATTTTTTTAAACAATCGACAGTTGATATAATTTCGCGACGCATTAATACTATATTACAATATGTAATTTACTGGGACGGAGTGGCTTAGCGCTCTGTCCTTTTCTGTTTTGAGAGGTGTTGATGGTCCCGCAATTCGCCGAGGCGATTCGGGGTCCACTCGAGGGTAATTACACCTGTTTTCTCAGTGGCCCCCTAGTGGCAGGACAGCGCCAAGCGCTGATTGACCGTCTGCGTTTTGTGCTAGAGTCCGGCATCTCTGGTTATTCTATTATAGTGCTATTGCCCGACCGGGCGACGGCACAGCGTTTTCGCGAAGAGTTAGCTCGACTCGACTTAGGTCCCTATGGCGAAGTCGAGCTACAGACCTATTATGGTCTAGCCGTGCGTTTGATTCGTTTGTTCTGGCCACTCGTCGCCGCTGAGGCCGGTTTTGCCACCCCGCAAAAAGCCCCCGTTTTTCTCAACTACGAATCTGCGCAATATGCCTTGGGGCAATTGGTCGATCCGCTCTTTGCCCAAGGATATTTTGAGGGGCTGGCGCTGCGGCCGCAGCGGGCTATTTCGCAGCTGTTAGATAACCTTAATAAAATGGCAGTAAATGGCTTTTCCCTCCATGAGGTGGGTGAACGTTTGGGGGAGGCCTGGGCTGGGGACGAGAGCCGTCTGCGCTATTATGAGCAGGCCCAGCACTGCGTGGACCTCTTCCGCGGACACTGTCTACAGCACGGCTTGCTCGATGCGTCGTTGGTCTTTGAGGTATTCAATCGCCACCTAGTCGAGAAAGAAGAATTTTGGCGCTACTTCACCGAGCGCTACCGCCACTTATTAGTTGATTCGGTCGAGGAGATGGTTCCCGTGGCCCACGATCTGATTGCTCGGCTCTTACCGCAGTGCGACTCGGCGTGTATAGGAGGGGACGAGGGGGCTGGATTCCGGCTATTTCTCGGGGCTGATGCTCAAGGGGCTGTGGACCTATCTGCGCGTTGTAAGCACCATGTCAGTGCGCCCGAAGAGGAATGTGCCAACGCAGATATGGCGGTATGGGCAGGGCGTCTGGGAGAAGAGTTGGGCCAAGGATCGAGCCGGGCGCGCGACGGGCGTGTAAAGCGGGCTATTGTCGATTTGATCCGCACACCCTATCGGGCGCAGATGATAGAAGCGGTTGCCCAGCGGATTACAGGACTTGTCGAAGGCGGTGTTGCTCCCGGTGATATTGCCGTGGTGGCTCCGCATGCCGATGGCGTCCTGCGCTTTCTGTTGGCTGAAACATTTGCCGCGGCAGACATCCCCTTTGCCGTGGTGCGGCGCTACGAGGCGCTGCGGGAAGAGCCAGTAGTACGCGCTTGCCTGACGTTGGCCATTCTCGCACATACCCACTGGCGGCGTGCGCTTTCCCAATTCGATGTCGCGGAGGCACTGGGACTGGCCTTGCAGCCACTTGATCCGTTGCGCTCGGCTTTGTTGGCTCAGCACGTTTATGACGAACGCGGGGGCACATTAAAAGAAGGACGCGAAATCGGGGGGGCACTGCGCGAACGCATCGGTTTTGCCGTCGTCGAACGCTATGAGGCGTTGCGCGTTTGGTTCGCTTCTTATAATCAAGTCGAAAATACGCCCTTTGATCACTTTTTGCGCCGACTCTTTGGCGAAGTGTTAGCTGGGCCGCACCTAGAGCCGGAAGGGGCTGCAGCCTATAGCAAACTAATCGCTTCGGCCAGTGCTTTTCGTCTAGCCGCTCCGGCCATGGGTTTGTCTGCTCCGGAGGTGGGTTTACACTATTGTGAAATGGTTTTTTCGGGAGTCGTTGCCGCTCAGTATTTGGCCGAATCAGACGTTGATATGGCGCCGGATTCGATCGCGCTCGTCGCTCCAGTCTACACCTACTTGCTTAGTGGACATATGGCTCGTTACCAGTTCTGGTTGGATATTGGTTCGCTTGCCTGGTGGGATCCACTCCACCAACCGCTGACTAATCACTATGTGTTAACCCGGCGCTGGAACCGCGATGAACGCTGGACTGACGCCGTGGATTTTTCACTGCGCAACCGCAATTTACACCGGCTCGTACGCGGGTTGGCGTTGCGCTGCCGCGACGGGATTTTCCTATGCACGAGTGAGCGTGAGGGGCGCGGTGAAGTACAGGATAGCCCACTGTTAATGGCGGTCCAGCAGGTGTTACAGGAGGGGCGATGAACGCGTTTCAGCCGCGCGAGGGACAGCGAGAGATTCTCGACTACGAAAGTGGTATGATGGGGGTTTCGGCCGTGCCAGGTAGCGGTAAGACGGCTACTATTGTCGCGTTGGCTACCCGTTTGATAAGCGAAAAACGCGCTGGTGGCGGACAGATATTGATCGTTACTTATCAGACCTCGGCTGTGGAGAATGTGCGCAGTCGCATCCGCCAAGTCTTAGAAGGTATGGGGCGGTTACAGGTCGGCTACGATGTGCGCACTTTGCACGGTCTCTCCTATGGCATCGTTCAGGCGAATGCGGGTTTGGCGGGTGTTGGTGCGGAATTTAGCGTGATCGACGATCGCGCCAGCGGGGACCTACTCGACAAAGCCGTACGGATTTGGAATGGGCGCAACCAGCGCATATGGGGTGGTTTGGCTCCGGGTGACTATTACGATGAGCGCTGGGAGCGGGAGTGGCGTTCAATCGCCCGCACCGTTTCGTGGACGGTAATTACTGCGGCCAAAAATAGGCGTTTAAGACCCGATGATCTTTTGGCGCGCATCGAATCGGGAGGGGGGGACGAGCTCAACCTTTTTTTGCGCATCGGTGCCGAGATATATCAGCTTTATCAGCAACAGGTCGAGACTATGGGGGGGCTCGACTTCAATGATCTAGTGTGGACGGCTGTCGACTTACTGCAACACCATCCCGACCTCTGCGCGCGTCTGGGGCGCCGTTGGCCCGTCGTATTGGAGGACGAGGCGCAGGATAGTGTGCCACTGCAGGAAGATTTGCTCACGTTGCT
>JBLHGI010000102.1:0-17301 GCA_047616505.1 Planctomycetota bacterium | reverse complement strand
CTCGTTGCTGCTGCTCTTATACAAGGCACTCTTCGCCCCTGCAAAAGACGCTGCCCCTTTTGCCTTTATCGCCGGTTTGACGGGTTTCGGCATCGTGCAGTTCACTTATTTTCTCGGACGTTCGCACTACAACAACCTCTATCATATTTGCATCCCACTGATCGTTATCGCCACCTATTGGTTCCTCTTTATGCAGCGGAGCTCCCGCCAAACCCCGCGCGGTTTTGCGCAGGCTATCACCTATTGTTTCTGTGCCATCGCCTTTGTACTATTGGTTAAGACTGGGCCCGACTTTGCAGCTAAATGGCCGCGCTCGCCCCTACACCAACTAATGGAGCTAAGCGCTACTACCCCTTCGCCTTGGTCTGCCGGACCGAGCCACGGCGAGGTGCGCGATGCACTCGCCCTGATCGAACGCCGCGCAGCCGACGACGAACGCATCGCCCTTTTCTTGCCACCAGAGCTGACGACCGAAACGCTTATGCTGAGTAAAAAGACGCATGTATTTCCCCTGAGCAACCCAAGCCAAGACGGATTATTGCCCGCTGCAATAGAGCGAGCACAACACTTTGACCATGGCCTCAAAGAGGGGGACTACTTCTTTATTACTCGCAATGCCGCATCTCTTAACATCGCGCAAGAAAAAGTTATCGAAGAGATATTAAGCCAGTTGCACGGGGTGCACGTCGATTCGACTGAGTACGTGCAAACTATCCGCCTTATCACTCCGCGTCCCATCAACCCTCAATAGAGAGGCTCATCATGCAAATTACCGCTATCAAACCCTTTGTAGCGCGTTTTGGCAACCGCCCGCGCGTGCTGGTAAAGGTAGAAACAGATGAGGGTATCTACGGCTGGGGCGAAGCGTATTCGATTGGCCCAGACCTCTCCGTTTCTCCCGTTGTAGACTATTGTTTCGAGTTGATCAAGGGCATCGATCCGCGCCGCATCGAGTTTATTATGATGAAACTGATGCAGCAGTTCCGCTTTCCCCCCGGCGGCATTGGCCTTTCGGCCATCTCCGCTATCGACCACGCGCTGTGGGATATTTCCGGCAAGGCGGCCGGCCTGCCCGTCTATATGCTCTTGGGCGGTGCCGTGCGTGACAAGGTTCGCGTCTATCGCGGCATTGGTGGCCGCGACGGCAAAGAGGCGGCTGAGCAAGCGCATAAACTACACGACGAATATGGTTTTACCGCCTTTAAGACCAGCCCCTATAAGCTCGACCCGGACGCCAATCGCTGGGGTTTGGTCTGCCGCGAAGCCGCGAACTATTTTGAGGAGATTCGCAAAAATACGCCGGAGGAATGGGAATTCGCCTTTGATCCGCACGCCAAGATATTCGAGCCCATCTTGGCTTTGCAATTGGCCAACGCTTTGGCGCCCTACGACCCCTTCTTTTACGAAGAGCCGCTGCGCCCCGAGCATATGCCGGCCTGGTCCAAGCTGCGCTCGCAGCTACAGGTACCCTTGGCCACGGGCGAATCGCTCTACACGCGTTTTGAATTTCTCGATCTCTTGGCCTGTCAGGGCGCCGACATCATCCAGCCCGATATCTGCGTTTGCGGTGGTTTACTCGAAATGCGCAAGATCGCCGCCATCGCCGAAGCTCACTACGTCAGCGTTGCGCCGCACAACCCGATGGGGCCACTGGCCACGGCCGTCAATGTGCACTTCGCCGCCGCGACGCCCAACTTCAAGATCCTCGAATACTTATTGCCGTCAGAAACGGAGTGGCACAATTGGGTCGACGAGCCCTATATGCCTAAAGATGGTTATCTGGAGCTGCGTCCAGACCGACCTGGGTTGGGCGTCGAGGTAAATGAGGAAGCTATTACGGAGAATGAATATGTGCACTGGGAGCGCTCGAGTCCGGTGCGTCCGGATGGGTCTACTGGATATATTTAGGCGTCCGGTGGCGTCCGGTGGATCTGGTTCCGGTCTAAATGCGAGCCGGCCTTTAGCAGCATGGGAGAGTCGAAGCTGATTGGGCGCCAAAGGCGCTGACATCCCCTTAGCTTGTATAAGGCGGTTGCCATCGTGCGAAGGCCTACGCAGGCATTTAGTCCTCCACCAGACCCACCTCCCGCTAGGAGGGGAGAGAAACCGGAAGGATGGTAAAGTTGGGAGATCCCTATTACTCTCCCTCTCCCTTGGATAGAGATGGGTCCCCCTCCCCAATCTGCGTAGGGGTGGACGTTGTCCCAGAGGAGTTTTGTTTGGGGTGTGGTCGGGCGGGTCAGGCCGCGTGGTTGGGCGGCGGGGAGTCGTCACCCTCCGGGTATAAAAGTGTTAACGGTACCCTCTGGGGCATAAAAGCGATGGGAGAAGGCCGCGGTTCGGACAAAACCCCGGCTGGACAATGACCAACCCGTCTCCATAAAAAAGGAGTTAGCACATGCTAAAAACCAACAACACCGCCCTCGTACTCATCGACATCCAAGGCAAACTCGCCTCGCTAATGCACGATAAGGAAACGCTCTATGCCAACCTGCAAAAACTCATAAAAGGCGCGCAAGCACTAGAGCTGCCCATACTGTGGTTAGAGCAGTATCCCAAAGGACTCGGACCGACGATTGCCGAAATTGCCGAATTGTTAGAGGGCCAAGAGCCGCTGGCCAAGACTTGTTTTAGCGCCTACGGTTTAGACGAGTTTCGCCAAGCGTTGCGTCAGACGCAGCGTCGGCAGATTGTGCTGGCGGGTATCGAGACCCATATCTGCGTCTATCAGACGGCGCGCGATTTATTAGACGACGATTTTTACGTGGAGATTGTCGCCGATGCCGTCTCCTCGCGCACTCCGCAAAACAACGCCATCGGCCTAGAAAAGATGCTGCACTGCGGGGCGCAAATCACGTCGGTTGAAATGTGTTTGTTTGAATTGTTGCAGAGGGCGGGTGGGGCGCAGTTTAAAGAGATTGCCGCTCTCGTTAAATAAAGGCTGCGTTTAATATAGAGCCTTTATAAGGCGAGATATCAAAAGTGCAAGCATTGCTGCCAATGCTTGCACTCTTGATAAAGAACCAATAGATCGAAGGACTTATTCTACCCCCACGACAGATCGTGCGCCGACAGCGGCAAGCTGCGTATCCGTTTGCCCGTGGCGGCGAAGATCGCGTTGGTCAGCGCCGGGGCAAAGGGTGGCACGCCCGGTTCGCCGGCACCGGCCGGCGGTGCGGTGCTATCGACCAAGTGCACCTGCGTATCCCACGATGCCTCGTTTATGCGGCAGACGGGATAATCGTGAAAGTTCGACTGCTGCACGCGGCCCTCTTTGGCTGAGATCTCGCCCATCAGCGCCAAGCTGGCGCCAAAAACAGCCGAACCTTCAAACTGCGCCCGCACCCGGTCTGGGTTGATGATCAAACCACAGTCGGCTGCCACGTCTACGTTTATAATGCTCAGCGTGCCATCTTTCGCCACTTCGACTTCGACGACATTGGCGACATAGGTCAGAAAGCTGCGGTGACAGGCAATGCCCAGACCGCGCCCTTTTTGAAGTTTCTTGCCCCAGTCGGCTTTGGCCGCCACTAGTTCAGTTACATGGCGCAGTCGCCCTATATCAATTGGATACTTTTCCAAAGGTGCGCCGTAATTGCCGTACTCGGCGCCTTCTGCTGCTAGGTCGAGATGGCGGTCGGGGCCAATCATATCGAGCAAGTATTCTAGCGAATCAGCTTCTGCCAAATGGGCTAACTCATCGGCAAAAGACGAAGCGGCAAAGGCGTGGTAGATATTGCATACCGAGCGTAGCCAACCGATGCGCACATGCGGTTTTGCCTTGCCTTTCTCGCAGCGGATATGAGGGATGTCGTAGGGAAGATCTGTAAGACCCAGCCCGAGTTCAAAACCGCTGGGGCCATCGACATTCGGATCAAAGGTCGACATGATCGACGGGAAGGCCGTGCGCATTAGCAGCGCCTGGGCTTTGCCCTTTTCATCCAAGCCAGCCTCAATTCGGCAGGCTGCTACGGCGTGGTAATAGTCGTGCTGTATATCGTCCTCGCGCGACCAAACGACCTTGACCGGTGCCTTGAGGTCTCTAGACAAGAGCGCTGCTTCGGCGATGAAGTCCGGCTTTGATTTTCGCCCAAAGCCGCCACCTAAGAGCGTCACATGCACGATGACCTTTTCTTTATCCAGACCTAGCGCCTGCGCCAATTCGTCTTGTGCGGCTTGTGGATTTTGCGTCGGTGCCCATGCTTCGCACATGCCGTCGGCAACGCGCACCGTGGCAACGGGCGGCTCCATTGGCGCGTGCGCCAAGTGCGGCACGTAATAGTCGGCGGCGTGTTGAGTCGCAGAGGTGCTCAGGGCGGCGTCTACATCGCCGCGCGCGCGCACCACTTCTCCCGCTGTGTTGACGCTCGCTAAAAGCTCCTCGCGATAGGCGTCTGAATCGTAGTTGGCGTGCTCGCCATAGTCCCACTCGACGCTGAGTTTGGTCTTGCCCTGGAACGCCGCCCAGGTACTATTGGCAATAACGGCCAGGCCGCCCAAAGCGTGGAAAGCAAAGGGAGCGGCTACTTCGGGTATGGGCACGACTTTTTCCACACCGGGCACGGCTAAGGCTGCGCTGGCATCGAAGGAAATCACTTTGCCGCCGAGCACTGGACAACGCATAATGGCGGCGTATTTCATGCCCTCGAGGCGGACGTCCATGCCGTATTCTGCACTGCCCGTAACGATTTCGCTGCGGTCGACTATGGGAAATTCCTTGCCGATATAGCGATAGGTCTCCGGCGAGCGATAGGTCAATTCTTCTTTGCTTGGAACGGGCAACGTCGCGGCCGCCTGCACGAAGTCGGCGAGCGCAGCCGTCTTGCCACTGGCTTTGTGTTGTATGGTGTGCGCGCTTATTTCCACTGCTGCCGCATCTACGCCCCATTTTTTGGCCGCTGCGCGTTGTAGCATGAGGCGCGCCGTGGCACCTGCTTCGCGCATGGCGTCGTAAAAGTTGCGCACGCTGCGCGAGCCGTCGGTATTTTGCGAGCCATAGGCCGCGTCGCCAATGGCCTGCTCGATCTGGACGTGCTCCCAATCGGCGCCCAATTCATCGGCTACAATCGCGGGCAAACAGGTGCGGATGCCCGTGCCCATTTCAGAGCGATGTGCGATGATAGTAACGAGCCCGTCTTCTGCGATAGATAGAAAGATATTGGGTGCCCAAGGGCCTTGCGCGGCGGCGGTCTGAGCCGTTAAGGGACGCACACCCAAGATCAGCCCACCTCCTACGCCCAATATACCTTTGAGGAAATCGCGACGATCAATTTTTATCACGCGGCTCATGGCATCTCCTTGGCAGCTTGTTGGATGGCGCTGCGGATGCGCTGGTATGTGCCACAGCGACAAATATTGCCCGCCATACCATTGGCGACTTCCTCGTCGCTCGGATCGGCGTGCTCTGCCAAGAGGGCGGCGGCCGACATTATTTGCCCCGGCTGACAATAGCCGCATTGGGGCACGTTGAGATCTTGCCAGGCCTTTTGTAGCGGATGGTCTCCCGCAGCTGAAAGCCCTTCAATCGTCGTGACTTCGTCGCTGCCCACTTCGCTGATGAGCGTCAAACACGAGCGCACAGCGCGGCCGCCAATATGCACCGTACACGCGCCGCACTGTCCGGCACCACAGCCAAACTTTGTGCCCGTTAGACCGAGGTGGTCCCGCAAAAACCACAAGAGCGGCATATCCGGGGCAATGCCCTCCAAAGATACCCGTTCTTTGTTGATCGTCAGAAAATCCATGCACTCCTCCGCGAGGTGAGTAATCGGTCGAATGAGGTCACAAGGTACGGTGGTGCTCTACCAGAACCAAGTGCGATCTTTGCATGGGGAACGCGAGGTTGGTGTAGCCCGTCTGGCCTCTATGGCCTTAGTTAGGGCAGGCCGATATTGCGTGCGAGGTTTTGGTCGGAAACGCGCGATTCCGAAGCCAGGCGAGCAAAGAGCCAGCGCTGCACTCGTCGTACTCGGGCTCCGGCGTGCCCGTGGGGGCGCTGGTCCATTCTCTGACCATCTGCGGCAAAGATCGAAAGCGATCTCTATCTGGGGCCTTAGCCCATAGGCGCCGTAGGATCCCAGCGACAATAGGGTCTTGTTCCGTTTCTGTTAGCGCGTTCAAAGACGTTCCGGGAAAACAGCGCTCGAGTAGCATCGCATTCATCTCTCTATCTGCTGCAAAGAGGAAGACGGTGGGGTCTCCGTCCCAGAAGAGTAGGCCGTCAATCTCGCCCCTGCCTGCGGGTGCGGCATGCCGAGGGCGAGAATAGCCGGACTGCCGTCTTCTCGAGTGCAGGGTGCCACCCACGAGCACGATGTATTTTCTACGATGGGCTCGTCTATTTTGAGTGACCATCTTTCTTGTAGCGTGCAGAGGTTGTTTGGCAAATGGTGCAGCCCGTTTGTTCCAGACTCGCTTCTGCTACACGCTCTGTGCAAAAGATAGGGAATGATAAATTTACTCATAGTTGCTTTTTAAATTAGAGGGATGAAGGTGTGGCTGTTTCCGCCAGTGCCAACTGCCAATTACACCGTCGTCTCTACCGTGAAACGATAGGCCGGCCGGCTGCGAAATACGCTGCCATACGCATAACCGCACAATGTGCCTTGATCTTCTCGTACCAGATACGGATAGGCCGCAGTCGTTGCCGCAATACGCGCGCTGATCTCAGTCGCCGTCACGAGTTCTTCTTCAAAAGTGATGATCGTATTGGCCACAAAATGATTGTATCTCTGGGCAATAGCCGCCGCATCGCTCGTCTCCACTGCGCGAATCTGACTCATTCTTTGTCTCCTGTAAGTGCTTGTTTGAAAAATGGGCTGAGGGCTAGCCCAACTAACGCGCAGGCCATGGTCCCACGCATCGGTCAGTGCCCCCGGAGAGCGACCGACACAACAGCGCCCGCTTGACAGGCGCGGCGACTCTGCCCTCAATAGGGGGTCCATTTCTCCATACAGAAAGACCGCGATGTACGAAATAGTGCTCTTTACCCATTCTTGGGTGCGCTGGCTGTTGGTCTTGATTGCCGCTGCGCTCTTCGTCAGAAGTATCTTTGCGCTGGTCCAATCTAGCGCGCATACTCGCGCCGATCAATGGCTCGCCAAACTGCTATTTAACACCCTCAATATACAGCTCGTCATCGGCCTACTACTCTACGCTATCTTTAGCCCCATCACGCGCGCTGCGCTCAGCGACATCGGACTGTCCATGCAAGACTCAGTGCTGCGCTTCTTTATGATCGAACATCAGTTCGCCGCGCTGTTGGCTATTGGCATCGGTCATGTCGCCGTGGCCAAGAGCAAGCGCGCCGAAGGCGACCGCGCGAAACACCGCGCGATGCTCAAGTGGGGCGGTTTCTGCCTGTTTCTCATCCTGCTCGCGATCCCCTGGCCTTTTATGCGCTATGCGCGTCCGCTTTTCTTCTGGTAGTGAGATATGTATGACCCAATAGACGCACAAAGTAGGGACGAACGGGTCCTTATAGGGGAGAAGACCCCTCCATAGACCCCATCTTCCGCCACAAGATGCACCTATACAGCTATGGCACGATAGTTGCCCGTTTTTCGTTAGACATGTGCGTAATGCGCGAGATTGTTTGTCGGGGGGAATTGCACGCATTGTACAGTGGCTACAAAACGGTGGCTACAAAAACGGTGGCTACAAAAAATGCAAAGGTGGGTCCTATGTGCTATGTAAAGAGAAGCCAGGTTTTGTTGGGCATTGCGTTTATGCTCACTTGCTTAATGAGCGTGTCTTGGGCGGAAGAAGCGGACGATAAGCTCATCGCAAAGGGCAAAAAAGTGTATGCCAGAGCCTGCGAGGGGTGCCATGGTCCCAAAGGCAATGGCAGGGGAACAGAGCTCATATTGGACAGCATCCGGCCGCGCGATTTTACGATTGGCATCTTCAAATATCGCAGTACGCCGACGGGCGCTTTGCCGACGGCTGCCGACCTCGAACACACCGTTGCCAAGGGAATTCGCCGGACCGCTATGCCGCATCACTCCTTGATGTCGAGTGAAGACCGCCGCGCCGTGGTTGCATATATCCAAAAATTCTTCGCCCAATGGGCAGATGAATATACGGCTAGTGTAGTCGAGTTGCCTCCCGTGCCCAAATACGTGGGGTCTGCATCTTCGGTGGCTCGGGGCAAGGAGGTCTTCAAGATTTTGCGCTGCGACTCTTGCCATGGTCCCGAAGGCAAAGCCAAGGGTTTGCCGCCAGATATTTCGGGCAATCCGCAGATACCCTTCGATTTTTCGGGTCAGAACAATTCCTTCAAAAGAGGTGGCAATCCCGACGATCTGTATCGCACGCTCGTCACTGGGCTCGATGGCAGCAAAATGTCTTCCTATCGCGAAATATTACACGAGCCCGATGGAGAGATCATCCGCCAAGGAGATGGCTGGCATTTAGTTTACTATTTGCTCGCGCTGCGCAACGGGGCGTCAGACTGAGCAAAGAAAGCCGCAATCGCCTTTTGTTTTTCACGCCTATTTCAGATAGGTATCCTTGACGGAAATCTTGCCGTCGAGGAAGGTGAGAATATCGCATCCCCGCTCTTCTACGACCGTGCCGTCCTTTGTGTCCCGCCTATTTTGACCAATCAAAAACGAGCGATGTGTTGTTCTCGGCGATCTTGGTCCACCAATCGGCATGATCGACATACCATTTTACCGTTTCCTCTATGCCCCGCTCAAATTCAATGGAGGGTTTAAACCCTAGCTCCTCTTCGATTTTTCGTGGTTCGATTAAATAGCGCTTGTCGTGGTTCGGGCGATCGGCTACATGCTCGACGCAGTCATCGTATTTTTTGCCCAAGCACTGAATAAGCCGCTGGGCGATATATTGGTTTGTCACTTCACAGCGCGCCGAGATATCGTAAATGGGCAATGCGTCTTCTCTCACCTGCGCCTGGTGCAATACCAAATCGATGGCGCGGCAATGGTCGAGTACGTGCAGCCAGTCTCTGGACTGCAGGCCGTCGCCGTAGAGTCGGATTTTTTTGCCTTGTAGTACGTTGATAATCGATAGGGGAATGAGTTTTTCCGGAAACTGATAGGGGCCGTAGTTGTTGGCGCAGTGGGTAATGAATATCTCCATGTCCCCGTAGGTCTGCATATAGGAGCGCACCATCAAGTCGCCGGCGGCTTTGGCCGCGGAATACGGCGTCTTGGCATTGAGCGGGCTCGTCTCTGTGAAATAGGGGATATCGTCTCCCTGCTCCCCGTATACTTCAATCGTGGAGATATGGACGTGGCGCTGTACTCCAGAGAGTCGCGATGCCTCTAGGATTTGCTGTGCGCCGTATGCGTTCGTGCGGGCGAAGGGCGAGGGGTTGGCGATGGCGCGGTCGTTGTGACTTTCCGCCGCAAAATTGACGACATAGTCGACCTTTTCGCGTTTAAATAGAGCCAGCATCTCATCCATGTTCACGATGTCGGCCTGGACGAATTTAAAATTTTTTGCAAGGCCTTCTAAGCTGTCGGGGCTCGACCCGATGCCCAAATTGTCGATGCCGATCAGGCGATAGTCGGGGTAGGTTTCGCGAATATAGTGGGTAAAGTTGCTGCCGATAAATCCGGCTGCCCCCGTTATCGCTACTACTTTAGTATTTGCCTGCATCTCACCTCCTTTATCAGTTATCACCAGTATGGGCACTTGTCGAAGTAAATTCTACGTCAATTTGACCAACTAGCTAACCACTTACAAGAAAAATGTGCACATCGAGTATAGCGGCTGCGATGCATATCATTATTGCTGTGGCATGATCGGTTTAACGCATCTATTCCACCTGCTCTAATAGCATTTTTCTCACGGTGCCGACGCCATTCGCCGTATTAGAGAGCATATTAACAACGATCTCTTTTTGTGGGTAGTAGCGCGAATAAAAGCTGACACCAGCGTCTTCTCCCGCCATCGAAAAGGCGCTATCGTCGAGTTCTTTGTAGATGCCACAGCCATAGCCCGACTTTTCGCCAAATGCATGATGCGTCGCCAAAAACTGCGTCCTGAGCTCGGGCGATATAATCTCGTCGGCAAAGAGGCGATGCCAAAAGGAATGTAGGTCTGCCGTCGTTGTATACATGCCGCCATCGCCGCCACCGCGTATGGGCAATTGATAGATATTGTTCGTGCGTAGATCGTTGAGATAACCGCATGCCGTATTCGCCGGCAAGTCGTTAAAGGCATAAAAACCAGAATGCGTCATGCCCGCCGGATGCAATACCTCTGCTTCTATAAATTCTCGATACAACTGTCCCGTGATTTTTTCGATCAGCAGGCCGAGAAAAACAAAACCGCCGTTGGAGTAGGAATAGCGTTCGCCCGGCGTAAATTTCTTTGCCTGGCCTATAAATAGTGGCCAATAGTCGGCGGGCGTTTCCAGGGCAGACCAGGGGATCGAAACGGAGTAGTGGTCAAAATCCTCGATGAGTTCTTCGTCGTAATAATCAAAGATGCCCGAGGTGTGTGTGAGCAAATGCCGGATCGTTGTAGCCGGGTCGATAAAGCCTGTATACGACGCGTCGATGTCTCTGACCTGAGTCTCTAGTGCCAGTTGGCCCTGATCGATCAATTTGCCAATGCCCAAAGCCGTAAAGGACTTTGTGCCGGAGGCGATGCCAAAACGAGTTTCTACGTTATTGGGAATCTCATCCTTTGTATGGCGGTAGCCGAAGGCGCTGCTATATATGGTGCGCTCTTTTTCAAAAATGGATAACACGCCAGCGTAATTACATGTGCTTGCGCCGTCTTCAATCTCTTTTATTTGTGCTGTCATTGGGGCCCATCCTCGATGTTCTTTATCCGTTCGTATCGATTTCTTTTTTGCCCTCGGCCACGCAGAAGAGCACCAGCCCCGCCAGCGCCGCCAAGAGGGCACCCGTGTAAAAAATGACGTGCGGTACAAAATGCATTGAGCAGAAACCAAAGAGCGGCAGAAAGAGCGCGTAGACCCCGCTCTCTGTGCCATAGCGCACGGCGACGTAGAGCCCGCGCTGCTCCGGCGGTGACAGCTCCAGTACTGACAAGTAGAGCGGCATCGTGATGCCACTAGTGCCGATGCCAATCAGTATATAGGCCACTAGTAACTGCTCTTTACTGACGGCATGGGGGAAGAAAACAAAACCAGCTACTGCTACGATCGAAAAGAGCAGTGCCGTCCACGCGCGTCCCCAGCGGTCGGCCAACCAACCTATTGCTGGGGAACTGATCATGGCAATGGCGCTGTTGACGCTGACTAAATAGCCGACGTATTCGTCGGGTAGGCCGTGTAAGCGCCGAGCGGTTGGCCAGATATAATACTGCGTTGCGCTAAAGCCCATACGCGCGACCACGGCGAGCAAAAAGATCATAAAGCGCCGGTCGCGTGTTACGGCTGCCAGTGCCGTGCGCAGGTGCGGGCTCTCGGCGCGCAGCCGCGTGCGCAGTCCGGGCAGCTGGCGCAGGCGTAGAATCAGCAAACTGCCGCCCAACATTACCAAGAGGCCCATCCCCCACACGGTCACATATCCCGTGGGGTACTCTAAGTGTTGGATCGTTGAAGCGACTGCCAGGCCGCCTACGATTCCCGCTAGCCCGCCCAGCGATCCCTGTAGCCCCAATAATTTCCCGCGCCCATCGGGGCGCAGCACGCGGCTGAGCAAATCCATCTGTGCCACGCTGGCAAAAGCGCTGGCAATATAGTTGACTAAGTAATAGGCAAAGACGGCGGCAAAGAACACCCACATGTCCACCTCGCCGCCGCTCAAGAATAAAAGTGTCATCGGCAGCAAGACGGGTAAGAGCTGTATAACGAATGCCCACCAAGCCAACCGCACCTTGTCGCGCGATCTGTCGATTAGGCGTGCGGCAAAGAATTGCGCGACTAATGAGACTAGCTGGTTGGCGGCAAAGAGCCCGAGCACAAAGTCGGATGCCCCTCGTCGCATTAGCACGGTGTTGAATAGGTCGGCGGATAAAAAGGAAGAGCCCAAGCCCTGGAGTGTTGAAAAGGCGCTCCAGGAAATGGCGTTGCTGCGCTCGGTTCGGCTTATTAGCTCAACGCGGCGCACGAGGAAGAAATTTCATTTGTTTTGAGAGAAGTTTATTTACGTACAATCGCAGCAGCATAAATATTTTATCATTCGTTTTCCTGGCGAACTTCTAGCGCCACCTCGTTATCTTCGCCGACGTATATCGAAAGCAAGATCGGCCGGCAGCAGACGTGACAGTCCTCTACATACGTTTGCTGGGGGACGGAGCAGTCCACCAGTATATCGATATATTCACCACAGTAGGGGCAGCTAATTTCTTTTTCTGTTAAAGCATGCATGTATTATTTTCGCTTGCGCGGAATGGACTTATTGACATTATAAGAGACGAGCCACTTGCCCGTCGATGATAGGCTGGGATGTGCCTTGGCATTGTAGGTGTAGATCTCCTGTCCCGCATCGGGCTCGGCGGTGTGATAGATATTTATTCGCGGCCCAAACGGCCCCGTCGGACTTTCGCCAACGCGCAGATACACGTCGCGCTCTACGCGCATCGAAACTAGTAGGTATTTACCTGACAATGGTCCCGAGGCCACCGGTGTCACGCTCAACTCAGGCCCTCCTCGGCCCAGCTCCGTCGCTGCCTCGATATCGTCGCTCCAAGCAGCACCGTCCCAGAACCGCCATGCGGCCCAGTCTTCAAATTTTGCGCTTTCCACGCGCGCTACCGCCAGCTTGACTTCGTCGTTGCCCTTGCCCTGATAGCGCCCGTATATGTAGATGAATCCATCGGGATCGGGTGCTCCCGCCGTCTCTGTATTGGGCATAAAGGCCGCGCCGAAGAACAGTTTGCGCTCTTCGTTTACGGAAAAGAATGGCGTGTCGATTTGCACGTGCTGCGCCCATTCGGGCCCGTTTTCACCTAGGGGCACCTTGATTAGGCAGGTGGCGAAATCGCGGAACTGGAAGCCCGGTGGACCCTCTGGGTCTTTGGCCACTAGCATGGGCATTAGATAAAAAAAGCCGTTCTGCACAAAACCGTCTTGTAACCAGTACCAGCACTGGCCCGCCTCTTGGGCTCGTGGCGTAGATGGCACAAAGAAGTTGCCGTCGCCGCCGTCGCCATTCTCCCCCCACAGAAAGCGCAGTTGGTCTTCGTCCGGTTCACCACCGTCTAGGGTTGCCATGGTATTATAGACCATGCGGTAGTTCTGCCGCGCGCCCCGTTCGTCTACATCACCCATAAACGTGTCGCCAAAAACCAGCACTTGGCGGTCGATTAATTGCCCTGGGGCTTCGCGTCCCGAAAGGGGTACAGCGTAGATGCCATCGCTGCCGGTCCAGTCCTTTGTGCGTTTGAAGAGGTGGGTCCATTCGGGCGCCTCGCGCACGCGGATTCTCAAGCCCTGTTCTTCTGTAAGCGTTTCCATGTGCATTTTCCCACAGCGTATTATGCGACGATCACGACTACTCTGGCCCATTATACGACGGCTGGTGCACAAAGCGCCGCATCTCCAGTTTTAGTTTTACCTGTGCCGAAGGGCCCAATTCGACTCGCAGCCAGCGCCCACTTATTTCCACAACCTCGCCGTCTTCGACCTCTGCCCGCTCAAACGAATGTTCGCCAAAAGATCCGGCCTGTACGACCACCGCGTGGCCTGCCACCAGATCCGTATTGACCAACGTTACTTGCGCGCTATCGGCTGCGACTTCTTCGACGAGAGCGGCTACGTGCTCGGGCAGGCCCGGTCTTTTTTTCTCTGGGTCGAAATAGTGCAGATGCGTCTGCAGGAGCCCACCGTTATAGAGCGCTGCTGGCGTGCCCATCGCCATTTGTACCAGCGCTTCGGGTAGGACCGGATTTAAGTTTTGGAAGTGGTAACAGTGGCGCGCCTCCGGATCGCTGTCGTCTGCTGCTAAGCGCTCTAAGCTATGGCCGACGGAATTTTCTGTAGACTCGATGGCGGCGAGTGGATAATCGGGATACGAGCCCTCCATAAAAGCAAACCACGCGCGCGGCGGGCAGATACCGGCCTTGGCCGCTCCCCAGTCGGTGGGGAACGCGGCAAAATCTTCGCGTGCAGGGAAGACCTCGTCTAAACGCGCTTTGTCTTCGGCACTTTGGCTCAGGTAGTAGAGGTGAATATAGTAGAGCGGATCGGGCGTGCGGTAGTCGAACCAACCGCCGTCGCCGTGTCGCGCCGGCACCTTGAGCACGCCGTCTTCCTCCTTGCGCAAACTCCACAGCATATCTAGCTGCGACCTACACAAATCCAACCAACTCATATCGCCCGTCATCAGCGCCGCACAGGATCCCGCGACATAGGCGCCTTCGATGATATTGCGCGCTCCGTGCGGCCAGCGCCAGCCGTAATAACCGCCCCACCACTTGCCGTCGACCAGCTCGCCAATGGTGCCGTTGGGGCCGATATTGTCGGGCATAATGCCGTTGTTTTGGTCGCGCCGCTCCATCCACGCCGTCAGATAGTCCAATACCCAGCGTTTGTATTTCTCTTCTCCCGTATACAAGTAGGCGTTTGTTACTAGGCTCGTCGCACTCAAGTTTAGCGGCACATCGCCGCGCGTCATGCGCGCGTTTATTTGCTCGAGCACGCGTGCAAAGACCGCGTCATCGGTCCAATCGGCTTTGGCGAATGGGTCGCTGGCATCTAAGCCTTCCAGGTCTTCATAGGGCGCTAGGTAGTTGGCTAGGATCGGTCGATGGTAATCCCAGTCGACGAGCTTGGTCTCAAAGCGCGGGCCCCGACTGCCGTTGAGTGGCGAGCGCAGCATGCGTCGTTCGGCATCCCAGTTTTCGGCTAGTGCATCGTCTCCTGTATACATTGCCGCGTAGCGCAGGGCGCGGCTGCGGTCGACGGGGTGCGTTGGGTCGGCCATGCCCAGATAATAGATATAGGTGTAGCTCTCGCTGTGGTGGAACCAGTCAAAGCCGGCGACAAATTCTCGTTCTACTGTGCCGTATTGGGCGTATTGTTTGGTGATGGCATCCCACTCTTTGCGCGCCAATTGGTGTATGTGCTCGCCGCCGCCTACCAAATAAAAGAGCGGCAGCGACAGGAAGGCCTCGTAGCCATTGTCGGTGCCGTCCATACTGGTCCACTCGCTGCGCTGGATCAGCGAACCGTCGGGCCGCGTGCTGTGCTCGACAAAGGGCCATACCGCGCGGTCCATCGTTGCGATTAGCGCGCGCTGGCGCACGGCCCATTCGGGCGAGTGACGGCGCTCGGTTACAGAGATTTTTTTCATTGCAAACTCCAGGGGAAACCTAACTCAGATACAACATCTTGCGCACCTGCGTGGTCCGGCCTGCGCGCAGCATATAAAAGTAGCCGCCGCTAGCCGCACCGCGCCCGTGCTCATCTAAACCGTGCCACTGCACCTCGTGTACACCGGCCGGCCGCATGCCCTCGACCAACGAGACAATGCGCTGTCCATTTATATCGTATACCTGCAAATGCACCGGTCCCGCCGTAGCCACTACGTAGCGCACGAGGGTCGACGCGTTAAAGGGTTGGGGAAGTTCTGCTCCAAGACGGCGGCGGCCGGTAGGCCGATATGCTCGCGCGCCAATTCCATGAGTTTTGCGCGCGCCGCGCCGTTGAAGTAGTCGGCAAAGACGAAGAAATTCGAAAAATGCACTTCGCCGTCGTCGTTCAGATCGTAGAGCGGGTCCCATCCCGTATCTGCTTCACCTTGGGTGATGGCCAGAGAGGTGCTCTGGGAGAATTCCTCCTGTACGACAAAGGAGAGCGATGCCAGCATTCCATCGCCGCTATTCACTTGTGTCCCCGGTCGATATCGCCGCCGCCGTCGTCTCGCCGTATGCAATGGCCACCGGCCCCAATAGGTCCTCGTCGGTCTCTGTTTGCTGTATGGCGGCGATCTTGCCCGCTGGTGCCAAATTCTTGTTCTGCACCAGTAAAAGCGCGCGCTGTTGGTTGGCCATTCGAGCTAGCTTGGCAAAGGAGGTCTCTTTGGCAGAGGGTGGCTCGATCTTTTTTAGCATCGCTCTTTCTTCCACGGCCAATGCGGCGCGCTGCAATTTGCCTAGTGCTCCCATCGCCGGTGCAACTAACGGTGCCGACGGAACCGTCGTTTTTGTCGCCTTGATAACAACTTCGCAATAATAGGCAATAATCACCCACTCAACATCTTAAATCGAATATGCTAAATTCTCCCACCGCACGCGCGTAGCTTGCTTGCAAAAGCTGCTTATAGCATATTGCCATGTAATGTAGGAGGGAATCTTATTATGTCTAAAACGCCTATTGTAATGGCCATTCTTTCCGCCGTGCTCTTTGGTGCGGCTACGCCGGCCAGCAAGCTGCTTCTCGCCGATCTCACGCCCTTCCAACTCGCCGGTTTACTGTATCTCGGCGCGGCCCTCGCCGTGGCACCCGCAGCGCTGTATCAGGGGGGATTTGCTCTGCCGCAGCGCACGGATCGCCGCAACCAAATTCGCTTACTCGGTGCCGTATTTTCCGGTGGCATTCTCGGGCCTGTTGCGCTGCTTTTCGGGCTGCGCCTCGCCGAGGCGGCCTCCGTTTCACTGTGGTTAAACTTGGAGCTCGCCGCTACGGCGGCGCTGGGTGCCTTTGTATTCCGCGATCACCTCAGCCCCAAAGGTTGGTTCGGCGTGGCCGCGGCACTTGCTGCTTCGATGCTGCTGGCTTGGGATCCAGGTGCGGCCGGCTTTGTCCCCGGACTGCTCGTTTTAGCCGCCTGTATTTGCTGGGGATTGGACAATCACCTGACGGCGCTCATAGACGGTATTAGCCCAAGCCAGAGCACGCTGTGGAAAGGGGCTGTAGCGGGTACCGTAAATCTGGGGATCGGCGCCGCACTGAGCCCCATTACCGCCGAATTTTATTCGTTGGCAGCGGCTCTCTTGGTCGGAGCGCTGTCGTATGGTGCCAGTATTGTGCTCTATATTCGTTCGGCGCAAACGATTGGCGCTACCCGCGCGCAGGTGCTCTTTGCGAGTGCGCCTTTTTTTGGCGTGGCGCTGTCCGTTCTTATGCTCGGTGAATCGCTTTCCATAGCACACGCGCTGGCGGCCTTACTCTTTGTCGTCGGTATCGCATTCCTGCTCATAGATAGCCACTCGCACTCCCATCGCCACGAGGCGTTATCGCATGGACATTCGCACCGCCACGATGACGGCCACCATACGCACGTGCATGTAAAATTACCCGTATCTGTGCGGCATACGCACCGGCATGAACACGATACTATAGAGCACCAACACGTGCATTGGCCAGATCTACACCATCGCCATGAGCACAAATCGGCAGACTGACTTCACTTT
>JBLHGI010000101.1:0-17596 GCA_047616505.1 Planctomycetota bacterium | reverse complement strand
TCGATCTCGTCCTTGATGGCGGACATGCGGTTGATGGAGTAGAAATGCACCACAGCCGCAATGAGTAGGATAGAACCGAAGCCGATGCTCTGTTTGACGCCGAGTCGCAGGTCGCGGAAGCGCATGGGCTAGCTCAGGGAGAGGGGATGGGAATGATGGCCAGCACTTTTACCGGACCGTGAACGCTGTCTCGGTGCGCAAAGCCGATCGCACCTGGGGTCGTCGCCACCTTTTCTAGCATTTCGCGGCTGCTGCTCAGCGCCTGTGGCGGCTCGCCCTCGCCGGCGAGCATGCGCTTCATCCAGATCGACTTCATGCGCGATGGCGATTTGCCCAAGAAATGATAGAAGGTCTTTTTGACCTTGTTGCGCGGTTTGAGATCGAAGAACACAACGGCCATCTCGCCGTTCCAAGTCTGTACGTCGCCGGTATAAAAGTCGAGCAAACGGGTGTTGGCGAGCGTGTCGGCGGGTGCGTCGAGATGGGCGATGACGGCGACCTGTGTAGCCCTCGCGGTAGTGGGCATCATGAGCCAAAACAACGCGAGACTGAGTGTTGCGATGCCCATATTGCGCTTAGCCGGTGCGTATGACTTTGTATGTATATTCATATACACTAGGCCTAGAAGACGATCGAAACGGCAGCGCCGACGTAATCTAGATCTTGGTCTTCGACTTCGTAGGTGCGCGAAGAGAATTCAACGTCGATGTGCACCGGCTCGTATTGGCCCTTGAATGTTATGCGATCGTTGAGCCGATAAGCAAAGCCGACCGACGGTAAATCGATGTCCACTTCCACGTGATATATGCCGCCCTCGGCCTCATCAAACCGGGTGAATTCATCCTCTTCTGTCTGATAGCTGGCATAGAGGAAAAGTGCCTCGCTGTGATGATAACCCACGGTGGCATAGTTGAAGTTGCGGTCGAGTTTGAGTGCTTTGACGTTGTCGTTGTAGCCGGCGTGAATAGTTTCTCCTTCAAAACTAAACTTGCCTAGGCGAAAGGACAGGTCGCTGCCCCAACGCCAACGCGAGATTTCGCCAACGGGTTTTTTAAGCGCGGCAAAGAGCGCATCGAGTTCGTCCGTAGTAAAGTCACCTTCAATACGAGCAAAATACGACTTGGCGTCTTTTACCTGGTCTACAGTAGCGGAAAGCCCCACTTTCCACTCGTCGCAACGCAGCCCGATTCGCCCACCGACTAGGTAATTGTCGGTGACATCGATGCCCCGTTGGGCCACGTCGTGATTGACTTGGTCGTTGATCTCTGGGCTATTGCCTACATAAAAAGCGTAGTCGATCTTTGCTCGCCCGCGCGGCTGAAAACCGTAGACTTGCGCGTAGGCGCGCGCCGGGGTGTAATCTTCTATGGCGATAAATTCGCTAAAAGAGCTTTCGTAGACGAGTGGGCGCACGATATAGGGCAGCAGGGGCGTGCGGTTCTTGATCTCGTTGAGGTTGTTAAAGGGGGGCACGTGCTGGCCGAGCTTTATGCTTAGGCGGCGGCCAAAACGGTATTTAACCCAAGCCTCCTCTAGGTTAAAACTGCCCCAATTGCGCAAGGATGAATACGAGTTGAGGGCCTCGAAATTGATAAAAGCCGTCCAGCGGCGCGCCAGGTCGCGCTGCAGGAAAAGGTTGAGTTGCTGTACGGAGAAAGAGTCCAGCTTTTGTTCACTGCCATCATTTTTGGTCGTCTTTTGGTAATACCAGATATTCTGGAAATAACCGAAGACGCGCAGGTCGCTTTCGTCGACCTGTGCCTGTGCGCGGCCGACCCAAAGCAGGGCCAATAGTAGGGGTAGAATTCGCCTCACAGTCTCTCCTTTTGTCCTAACTCTACGATACTTTGCCTAGTTCGTGCAAGAGGGCGGCGCTCGTGCGCATGCCGCGGTGGAAGTCGCGCAGGGAAAAACGCTCGTTGGGTCCATGCCAATTGTCGGTGATCTGACCTAGGCCGACTAAGAGCACGGGAGACCCAGTGCGCGCGGCGATATCGACGACGATGGGTATGGATCCCCCTTCGCGTGTGAGCAGAGCCTTGGTGTCGAACCCCTGGCGGATGGCGCTCAGCGTCTTTTCGACGAGCGGGTGGTCGGGGTCTAAATAGTAGGCCGGCGAAATATGGGCATGGTCGAATTCGACGCGTGTGCCCGCGGGCATCTGCGCGCGGATGTGCTCTTCTAAAATGGCCTGCACCTTCTCGGGCCCTTGGCCCGGTACTAGGCGCGCGGAAATGGCGGCGTGAGCGACGGCGGGGATGACGGTGCGTGGGCTGCCGCCGCTTAAGTGATTGATTTCTAGCGTGGGGCGAGTCCAGCGCTGTTCGAGCAACGAATAGCCGTTCTCGCTCTTGAGTGCCTCGACCCCAAGTTCGCGGCAATAGTCTTCTTCTTTGGCTTCAAGCGCGGCATAGAGGTCCTTTTCGCGCGCTGAGAGCGGGGTTATGCCGTCGTAGAAACCGGGCACGGCGATATGGCCCTCTGCGTCAAAGAGCCCGGCCAATGCCTGTAGCAACACCTGATTGGGATTGTGCACGATTCCGCCAAAAAGTCCGGAGTGCACGTCTTGTTTCGGACCGTGCACTGCAACCTCAAAATAGACGATGCCGCGCAGGCCCAATGTAAGCGAGGGGCGATCTGGTCCGTACATGCTGGTATCGGAAATCACGGTGCACAGAAAAGGGCCATATTCATCGAGGCCACCTTGCTCGATAAATGCACCCAATGCGCGGCTGCCGCACTCTTCTTCGCCTTCGATGACAAAGAGCAGGTCTACGGGGAGTTCAGCCCCAGATTGCAGGATGGCTTCGACCGCCTTGATATGGGCGAAGGTGGGGCCCTTATTGTCGCTGGCCCCGCGCGCAATGAGATAGTCGTCGCGCACTACGGCGGCAAAGGGGTCCACATCCCAGGCCGCGCGCGGATTATCGACGCCCTGCACGTCGTAGTGGCCGTAGACCATGACGGTCGGTCGGTCGTTGGAGAAACCGGGGCTCTGGGCCAATACCAATGGGTTGGTATCTGCGCTGACCTGCACTTTTTGCGCCGAGAAACCCATGCCCTCGAATTGAGCGAGAAGAAAGTCGGCGGCTTGGCCAATGGAGGCTGCTGTGTCGCCCTCGGCCCCAGCGCTGATACTGGGTATGCGAACGAAATCGGTCAATTGGGCGATGCTCTCGTCGAGGCGAGCGTCGATATGTTCGAATATTTTTTGCATAGAATTTGGTCGCTCCATTGGATAGCTCTATAAATAAAACGAATGTTACAACTTGTAAAAGAAACAGTTACGGCGATCGCTAACAGGTTTTTAGAGGCGGTTAGGCACTTGCCATTTCCCCACTTCTTGATTAAGATATACCTATATAATTGTAATAGACTTTCTGCTCGCTTCTCTGCTCATTCACCCGCCAATTGCAGAGCAATATAGAACATCCCAGCGGGCTGTAAAGCTTCGTTTATAAACGTCTTCTGTAGGCGTATTCGTTTCATTTACCACACTTGTTTTAGAGAGGATAGAATAGGGAAATGGGAGATTTACCTGTTGGCATTAATGGGTTTGGCCGTATCGGCCGCCTGGTTTTCCGCGCCGCCATGGCCCAAGGGGGCATCGACGTCAAGGCTATCAACGACCTGACGGATGCCAAAACATTGGCACATCTGCTCAAGTACGACTCCACACACGGTCGCTTTGACGGCGAAGTCAGTGCCGACGGCGACAATTTGGTCGTCAATGGCAAAACCATTCGCATTATTGCCGAGCGCGATCCGGCACAGCTGCCCTGGGGCGAGATCGGTGCCGATCTCGTATTGGAATCTACGGGTCTATTTGCCGCGCGCGACAAAGCCGAGTTGCATCTCAAAGCAGGGGCCAAGAAAGTCGTTATTTCTCAGCCTGGCAAAGACGAAGACCTAACGGTGGTAATGGGCGTCAACGACGACCAGCTCAAAGCGGAGCATGCCATTATTTCCAATGCCTCGTGTACGACCAACTGTTTGGCGCCGATGGCTAAGGTACTGCTGGAGAATTTTGGTATTGCCAAAGGCATGATGAATACGATTCACTCGTATACCAACGATCAGCGCATCCTCGATTTGCCGCATAGCGATTTGCGTCGTGCGCGCTCGGCAGCGGTATCTATGATACCGACTACGACCGGTGCTGCCGTGGCCGTGGGCAAGGTGTTGCCCGCGTTGGCTGGCAAACTCGACGGGCTGTCTGTCCGCGTACCCACGCCCGATGGTTCGCTGACGGACTTTACGGCCATCCTCGAAAAAGATGCTACAAAAGAGGAAATCAACGCCGCGTTTAAGACGGCCGCCGACGGTCCGCTAAAGGGCATTCTAGAATACTCGGAGGATCCGTTGGTGTTGGCCGATATTATCGGCAACCCACATTCTTGTATCTTTGACTCGTTGACGACCAATGTCATCGGAGGCAATATGGTCAAGATCCTCGGCTGGTACGACAACGAGTGGGGCTATTCCAGCCGCTGTGTCGACCTGCTCAAGCGACTCGGTTAAATCGGTTAAATATGGTTCCAAGCTCTGGTTGCACTCCCCCGGGTGCGACCAGAGTAAAGTCTTGCTCCCAGGCCAAGCGAAGGAGTTTCGTCCATGGGCGAATGGTGGTGGTGGATACTCACCTGCGGTTTTAGTCTCTATTTTGTGATTTTGCTGTTGGAATTCAACCGTCCAGCGCAGAAGTTACAGGAGCAGATCGATAACCAAGAGACGCGCCGTATCGATATGGGGCGGCGCTTTGAGCACGCCCAGCAGCAGATCGAAGAGATGAAGATCCGCCGGGACAAGCTCGAAAACGACATGGGGGACCACGAGGAACGGCGCAAAGAAGTATTGCCCAGCGCCAATAAGCGCCTCATGATCCACGTGTCCAGCGGGCCTTTTACCATGGGGGGGCGGGATGAGGATAGTCCGCGCAACGAGCGACCGGCTCATACGGTCTTCCTGTCGGATTATTACATATCTCGCTATCCGGTTACCAACCAAGAGTACCGAGAATTTGTCCAGTGTACGGGGCACCGCATTCCCATTCACTGGCAGCGCGGTACCTTCCCGGCCGGTACGGGAAATCACCCCGTCGCCAACGTATCGTGGCAGGATGCCGATGCCTTTGCCCGCTGGCGCGGCGGCCATCTGCCGAGCGAGCCTGAGTGGGAAAAAGCGGCGCGTGGCACGGACGAGCGGCCCTATCCGTGGGGCACGCGTTTTACAGAAGGTGAGCGCTGCAACGCCAACAACCAGGTCGGCACTACTACGCCAGTCAACGAGTTTCCGGACGGGCGCAGTTTTTACGAACTTTGGGATATGGCCGGCAACGTCTACGAATGGTGCCACGACTATTACGACGATGAATATTACAAAAGTAGCCCGGCCACGAATCCCAAAGGGCCGGATGGCGGTCAGGAGCGCGTGGTGCGCGGTGGATGTTATATAGAGAGCCGCGCTGCGCTTCGCACGACCCATCGCGAGGGGGTCTCAGAAGTGACGACGCGCGATACCATTGGCTTTCGCATTGCCATGGATGCCGATCAGACGATATCGGGTTGATTTGTTACCAAGAGAGGTGAGAGATGTTTGAAGAGGTTTGGAGAGCATACGAAAAGAACGAATTGAGCCACAGTGCTGCGCATCACTTGATGTCTATCCACGAGCTGCGCCAGCAGGCTGGTTATGCGCGTGTCTCCGATATTGCCAAACACCTCAAGATCACTAAAGGCAGCGTCTCGACGGCCATGAAGCACCTCAAAGAACGCGGCTATGTGCAGGAGGATCACAACAAGTTTCTCGAATTGACAGAGAAAGGTCTCAAGGTTGTGCAGGAGACGGAGGCGACGCGCTTAGTCGTGCAGAAATTCCTCTCCGATGCGCTGGGCATGGATGACGATGACGCCCAGATCGACGCTTGTAAAGTCGAGCATTTGATTAGCTCCGAGGCGCGGGCCCGCCTAGTGTGTTTCCTGCGCATGCTCTTTTCGGATAAACAGCCCGCCCAGGAATTTATGAAAATGTTTAAAGCCAGTATTCTCTCCTGCCGCGATGGCAATATTGACGCCTGTCATTTATGCGAAGATGTCTGTTTTGGCAACCCAGGTCTCGTAGAGCTCGAAAATAACTAAAGGACATACATTGCACCAAAACGCCGGGTCAGTTTTTTCTGATCTGGCGTTTTTTATGGTCTGACTCTATGCTAAATTTTTTGCAAAAACAGTTTCTGCCCGTCGGTTTAGTAACGGTCGCACTCATTGGTTTGGTCCTGCCCGAGCCGGGTATCTACATGGCGACGCTGCCGACTCAGTACATCGCTGTGAGTATTATTTTTTTCATATCGGGTTTGCTGCTGCGCACGGATGAAATCTTGGCTGCTGTCTCGGCGTGGCCGGCGACGTTGTGGGGCTGTGTATCGATTCTTTTGCTGACCCCTGTTATCGGTGTGCTGATCGCCGTGCGTTTGCCGCTAGAGCCTGCGTTTCAGATTGGTTTAGCCCTGTTTTGCTGTATGCCAACTACGCTCTCATCGGGTATCGCGCTCACGGGACAGGCGCGTGGCAACGTGGCGCTGGCGTTGCTTTTGACTGTGCTGACGAATATTGGCGGTATCTTCACCGTGCCCTTTGCTTTAGCGTTTCTGCTCAATCCCATATTGCAAATGGTTGGCCCCGTCGAGCTTTCAGCCGCCGATCTCTTGGCCAAACTCTGTGTGTCGATCCTGCTGCCGCTGGCAGTTGGCAAGTATCTGCGCCGCTTTGTCGAAGACTGGGTGACAGCGCAGCGCGCGCGTTTGAGTTTGGGCAGCAATTTGGCGCTGATCAGCGTGCCGTGGATGAAGTTCAGCCAATCTTCGGAGCGCTTAATGCAGGTGGCTGCAGTGGAGCTATTGCTCTTGGTGGCGGCGGGTCTGGCGATCCACGTGCTCTACTTATTGATCAATACGGGCGCGGTTAAATTGCTGCCGATTGACTGGCCCGAAGGCAAGGCCGTCGTGCTTTTGGCCAGCCAAAAAACGCTGCCGGTAGCGATGACAGTGCTGGCCTTTTTGCCGGTGCCCGACGAGGCCAAAGGGCTAATTGCCATCCCGTGCATCACCTTTCATCTGGGGCAGATTTTCTTGGATGCGTTTTTGGCGACGCACTGGGGAAATCGAGCCGAGTAGGCGCGAAACGGGTAGAGTTTGTCTCGTGGCCGATGCACCGGTCCCAAAACTTTTCAGCGTTACTCATTCTTGAATCTCTCTTTTATTTTTCTTCAGAGAATATAGTGATGACTGTTTTGCCTTGCGCGTGTCCCTCCGCGATGTGGCGAACGGCCTCTGCCGCTTCGGCCAGTGGGTACGATCGCTCGATGACAGGGCTTATCTCTCCGGCCTCAATGAGTTGATTCAGAAAAAGCAGATCGTCCTTTCGCGGTGCCATTATAAAGGGGGTCATCTTCTGGCTGGCAAACGCTCCTGCCAGCACGACTTTGAGCAGCCAGACGATCGGGCTTATCCAGTTCCCATTCGAACTGCCAGAACAGGAGACGAACACACCCTTGGGGTTCAGGGTGCGTTTGAAATCCACGAGCGATCGATTGCCTACTAGGTCCAATGCGACGTCATAGTGTGGTCCGCGCTGGGTAAAATCTGCACGGGTATAGTCGACGACGTAGTCGGCACCAATTGAGCGAACGGCATCGATATGGCGAGTGCTACATACGGCGGTGACCTCGGCCCCGAGGGCTTTCGCTATCTGCACGGCGAAGGTGCCGACGCCACCCGACGCGCCGTTGATTAGAACGTTTTGTCCTCGCTGAAGCTGTCCAACATCGCGCAGTCCTCGACGCGCCGTTGATTAGAACGTTTTGTCCTCGCTGAAGCTGTCCAACATCGCGCAGTCCTTGCAGTGCGGTCAAACCCGAATCGGGGATGGCTGCGGCTTCTTCGAAGCTGAGGTTGGCCGGTTTGGGTGCCAGCTCACTTGCCGGAATGCAGACATATTCGGCAAAGGCCCCGAAAGGCACTTGGCCATAGACGGCATCGCCTAGCTGAAATGAGGTGACGTTTTTTCCGACGGCTTCGACGCGCCCGGCCATGCTTTGCCCTTGCACGCGGTGCTTAGCCCGAAAGAGGCCGATGCCCATCAGGCGCACCAAGTAGGGCGTACCGGTGAGCAGGTGTATATCGCCTTTGCACACCGACGCGGCATGCACGCGGACGCGAACCTCGTCGTCGCCGGCGAGCGGTATATCGATCGTCTCTCGCGTCAATGTCGGTCCGGCGATATTGCGCTATGTCAATGCCACGATAGGCTGTTTGCGGGAAGCGGGTTTTTCCTACGAATTGGCCGACCGCGCGTGGAATGCCATCGATAGCCATATCTACGGGTTTACGCTCCAGGAGCTAAACTTTCCATTCGATCCGTCGGAGTATGCGGGTGCGGCTCAAGAGTTTCTGCCGCTTATCCCCGTCGACGAGTACCCCTATATGCACGCGCTGGCACAACAGGTTATTGATGGTACTCACTATGGCGTGCAAGATTTTGAGTTCGGGCTCGGGCTAATTCTCGATGGTTTGGATAAGCTGCGAGATACGGCTCTCAAGCCGCGTAAATGAGCCTGCGCATTCGCGGATAGGTTCGCGCATCATAAGGAGCTTGAAAACTCAAGTGTAATCTGATATTTTGCTCTTGGCTAGCCAGAAAACGCTGCCAGTGGCTATAACGGTGCTGGCGTTTTTTCCGGTGCCCGACGAGGCCAAAGGGTTGATCGCGATTCCGTGTATTACCTTTCACTTGGGACAGATCTTTTTGGACGCGTTTTTGGCTACGCACTGGGGGAATCGGGCCGAGTAACGCAGCGCATCTAGTGTATCTCGCCGGGCGATTCATGCGCTTGTGAACCTCATCTCTCTACTTATTGGGCCAGTAGGTGGCTCTGATATCCCGCGCAGTAGCGGCTTCTCCGCTGCGCTCGATCAATCTGTCCAGATCGTGCACCGCATTGATCTCTCGCGCCTGTTCTGAGCCAAATTGGCGAACCCCTTCTGCATAGGCTGCCCGTGCTGCGCTGGTATCTCCCATAGCTAGGGTTGCCAAAGCCAAGCCGAATTGGGCGTGTATATCGGCTTGGTGCTCAAGGACCATTTGGTGCTGGGCGATGGCCTCTCGCCAGCGATCCTGATAATAAAACAGCCAGCCCAGTCCTATGCGCGCCAATTTGTTATCTCGATTGATCGCCAGTGCCTTTCGATAGGCCTCCTCGGCTGGCGCATAACGATTTTCCTGAAAGTGTTGGAACCCCAAATAGGCATAGGTCTCGCCGAGCGCTTGGTTCGTATTGGTTTTGTCGGGGCGGATGGCCAAGGCGCGCTCAAAGGCGCGTGTGGCGTGTGGGTAGTCTTCCCGGCGGAAATGGCCCTTACCTATATTATGTAAGACGGTGGCCAGATTGTTCGCGAGCTGCGTGGTGTGGCCCTGTAATTTGGCCCGCTCTATGCTGGCAGCTAGGTGTTTTTGGCCGCTTTGATAGATACGTGCCTCGTCGCTTTCCTGATCGATGAGGCCCTTGCTGAGGTTGAGCCATGGGTCGTCGGGGAAAAGGGCGAGTGCCTCGGTTAACGTGGGATTGGGATCTTCGGCGTGAGAGAGCTGTATATTGACGAGGTGAAAGTAGACCTCGGCGAGTGGAAGGGCTGCCGTATCGCCCGCAAGTGCGGCTTGTAAGCGTTCCAAGCCATTCTTCGTATTGCCGCTGGCGTTGTAGTAGCGAGCAGAAGAGTAGATGGAAAGCATCTCAGTTTGTTTTAGTGCGCGATAACTCGTGAAGGCCAGTATTGCGAAAAGCACGCCGACAAAGGCCGTCTGGAGGGAGCCGAAACGACTCGGCAGCAAACGGGCAATTCGGTCCAATAAATGGGCCAGGAGTAATGAGCTGCCGGCACTGGCGAAATACAGGTAGCGCGATGGGTCCGTTGGCGACTGGAAAAGCCCCGAGGGTGCGATGGGACAAAAGGGGATCAGCATTATGGCGACCCACACACCCCACAGATTTAGGTATGGCGTGCGTTTGTAGAAGACCCAGACCAGCACTAAGCCCATAGCCAAGCCTAGATAGGGCTCCCAGGGATGAGGTTTGTAGAGGGGAAAGAAGATCCAGTGGGCGGTCGTGAACAGGCGGCTCAAATAGAGACCGAAATGCTCTAGGCTCTGACCGAGCACGGCCAGCACACCAGCTGAGCCTAGCGTTCGCGCCACATCCCATACGGGTGCGTCGCGCGCCGTCTGCCAAAAAATAACGGCGACGAGTCCTATGCCTCCTAGACTGATACCGCCAAACCATTTGAGAGTTTGTACTACAGGAAAATGGCGGCGGGATGCCCAGTAGAAAGCAATGGGGAAAAGGACGCAAAGCCCAGCGTGAGCGCCGATGGCCAAAAGCGCGGCTAGTAGCGCACCCGCCATCCAGCCTTTGGCGCCAATGTCGAGGAAGCGACCAAAACAGAACATGGCGAGCAGGGCGAAGAACAAACCGAGCAGATAGTCGAGTTGGGTGATCCAGTGCACGGCCTGGAAGTGGGCGACATTGATGAGGAAGAGCAGGCCGCCCAGCGCGCTAGCCCTAGAGCCTATTCCGGTCGAGCGGTAGACAAAGAGCAGTAAAAAGGAAACGAGCGCATGAACGGTGATATTGGCGAGGTGGAATAGGCCGGGGTCTTCGTCGGCGACCAACGAGATGAACCACTTGGCAAGCTCGCCAGTAAAACGCCCGGCTGCCTGCTCTTTTTGCGCAGAGAAAAAAAAGGAAAAATCGTCGTCTATAACCGCGTTGTCGCGAAAGGTCTCCTCGTCGTGAGTATCTAATAGATGGTCGCTGAGGTCGGCAAAAAAGAGCGTGGCGATTAGGGAGATGGCCACGGCATAGAGCGCGTAGAATATGACCGGGTTGCGCGGTGCGTCGGGAGTTGGATTCATGATGAGCTGGTGCGTCCTGCGTTCAATTTCCCACCGTCCACGGTTGGTCAGTTTTGTGTATAGGCATCGAAGTGGGGCGTGCGACCATATCGGGAATTCGCCTGTTTAGAGTTGCCGATGAATGAATAAAAATAATACGGCAGAATGCATTCCGCGTCTATAAAACATGTCAGCTAATAGCTGCATGCCTAGTTCGAATCCAAGGCCAAAAGTACGAAGTCGTCGATAATCCTCGCTGTCGATTCTAAAAGTGGCCAAACACTGGCTCTCGGCCTCTAGGTAAATAGATTCTGTATCGATAAGCGTTCCATCTAGATCAAAACACACCGCGACAAATACACCCATAGGATCTTCCATACTCCACCGAAGGTCTTGAAAAGCCAAAGCCAATGTAATACTTTGTCCCTAGGCGTTACAGGACGCCTCCGGTCCGCGGAAAGGGCAGGGCCTACCTGATATCTGGAGATTTTGGAGTCGCCAGACCTTCTTTTTCCTGTCATAGCGGACAACAGGCTCCTCAGGGGAGGTCTGTCATGGCCGCAGTAGAATTTTCGTTTCATTTCAGTTTCGATCAGGCGCGTCGCCAAGCTAAAGATCTGCACAGAGCTTTGCTGGCGAACGATGTGCGCGCCGTTGAGAGACTGCACACCCACCATCCGGAAAGCCCCGTCTCTGCACAAGTGCAGCTGGCAGATGCTCAGCTAGTGGTTGCTAGAGAGCACGGCTTTGAATCCTGGACGAAACTCAAGCGCTATTCCGAAAACCAGATGCTGTCTCAGTCGGAAGACTTGACCGATGGGCAGAACCAGTACGTCAACGGCCGCCCTTGGGAAGAGCAAGAAGTCCGCCTGCGCAAGCTCGCGGATGAGGCGTTGGCAGGCTGTGGCTTGAATCCTAGGAAGATGTTCGTGGCCGGGCATATGGGCAATTTTGGCTATAGCGATTTTGCGCTCGCCGTCGTGACTGAGGGCCCAGAACCGTCGCATTTAGTAACGGTGCACTATCCCTATGACCACTTCTCCTTAGGCGAGGTCCACCGCCAATTGGATTCCCTGTGTGCGTGGCTTTTGGCGCTCGATCGAGATGCGGAGTTGGAGGTGCAGGTGCCCATAGCAGACGAGACGGGTGCCGGGTGCCAGCTTTTTGATCATCGTCCCGACGGGCCTGAGGCTGTGTGCACCGTGCAACGATGGATAAAGGGGCGGGATATTGCCAAAGAGGACGAACCCATCGATTTGTCGCCAGAGGTCATGCGCGCGTTGGGGGAGGTGCTCGGGTGCATCCACCAACACGGGCAGGCGTGGCCGCGCCCAGAAGGTTTTAATCGGATCGGTATAAACTGGGTGGAGGATGTGGAAGAAGTGGCGCGCGATCACTGGGAATCGCGCAAGGATAACAATATTAGTCGAGACGATCTGGCGCTGCTTCGGCGCGCGGTAGAAGCGATAACGGATAAGCGCAAAACAGCGGGCGAGCCGTGGGGTCTGACGCACGGCGATTTTACGCCGCGAAATTGTGTCGAGGACGAAGGATGCTATAAGCCCATTGACTTTGACCTGTGCTCATTGACCTATCAATTCGACGATATTGGTTGGTGCTTTGTCGAAGTAGAACAGGCTGAGATGCGCCGCGCTTTTCTCGAAGGTTATTGCCACGTGGCCGGAAAGCCAACGGATTTTATCCGCCTCGTCGAAGGAGCGTTGATCGCCGCGCGCACGCGCCGATGCGCATGGGGTGGTCCCCTGCCACCTAATTTGAGCGCAGAGTGTGAGAAGTATCTGGCAGGGGAACCGTTTTTATTTCTTTCCAGCTAATTCAGAATACAGCCCTACTATACTCCGTCTTACGTAGTATTCGAATAGAGTCCTGCTAAGGCTCTGTTCGGATACGTGCGAAGATGGGTCTATAGCCGTGTTTGACCATAGGCATAACTCGGCATAGTTTGCACCTGATAAGCGATGCTCCTAGCTATATTCCGCGGAGAACTACACCATGAAGCGCCCCAACCTCCTGCTCATTACGACAGACCAACAGCGCGGCGACTGTTTGGGCTGTGCCGGGCATCCCGTATTAGAGACGCCCTATGTCGACGAATTAGCGGAGCAGGGCGCTTATTTGCCGCACGCCTACACTTCTGTGCCCTCGTGCACGCCGGCGCGCGCCGGCATTATCACGGGTATGGATCAGTGGAACCACGGTAGGCTAACCATGACGGGCAACGATGCGTTAGAGTATCCGGCGACGTTGCCCGGCGAGTTATCAAAAGCGGGCTATCACACACAGTTAATCGGTAAGGCGCACCACGCGCCGCAGCGCCGGCGCTATGGTTTTGATCATATGCTGCTCGACGAGAGCGGGCGGCGCGAGCCCGGTTTTTATAGCGATTATCACCGCTATTTCGATCAACACAAAGGGGGCGAATATGGCTATCGCGACCACAGTATCGACTGGAATAGCTGGATGGCGCGGCCCTCGCATTTGCCCGAGCACTTACATCCCACGTATTGGACGGCCAACGAGGGTATCAATTTTTTAGAACGCCGCGACCCGACGCAGCCCTTTTTCCTGTGGCTCTCCTTTGCGCGCCCCCACTCGCCCTATGATCCACCGCAAAGCTATTGGGAGATGTATAACGAACATCCCGATATCCCCGCGCCTTTCGTCGGCGACTGGGCGGCCGAGTTCGATGAAAAAGTTGCCGATACCAACGCGCCGCGCACGCATCGCAGCGAGCGCGAGACACGCAGAGGGCGCGCTGGTTATTACGGTAATATTACGTTTATAGATCACCAGATTGGTCGTATGCTCTACGAATTTAACAAGCGCGATCCGCAGGCGCTGCGCGACACGCTGATCATTTTCACATCGGACCACGGCGACATGATGGGCGACCATCACCATTGGCGCAAGACCTATGCCTATGAGGGCTCAGCGCGCATTCCCTTTGTGATGCGCTATCCGGCGTCGTGGGATTTGCCACGCAACGAACGCATTGAAGCGCCGGTGGAACTGCGCGATATTATGCCGACCTTACTCGACGCCGCGCAAGTGGATATACCCGCTTCGGTCGATGGCGAGAGTCTGCTCAAGCTGGCGCGTGGCCAAGGGGAAGGCTGGCGCGACTGCGTGCAGGGCGAACACACGTCGTGTTATACGCGCGAGCACGGTATGCAATATATAACGGATGGCCGCGAGAAGTATATCTGGTTTCACCATACGGGCAAAGAACAGTTCTTCGACTTGGTGGCCGATCCGGGTGAGTGTTGTGATCTGGCCGCTGATCCGGGAGCACAAGCGCGTGTAGAAGCCTGGCGTCAGCGCTTGGCCCATATAAACGAGGAACGCGGTGATCCGCGCGGCCAAGGGGGCGAACTCGTGCCGCAGCCAGACGGGGCGCTGGGGCTCTCGCCCAACTATCAGAAGTGGAAAGAACGCGCCGAAGAAGTGGAATGTAGCTGGCGTGGCTGAGTGCTATACGAATTTCTTCAGAGGTACCTATGGCTGCTAAGATCCCCGCCTATATCGGCGATATTATCCATTCCTGCGCAGACGAGTACGGTGCAATCGCCGTAGTGGAAGAAGCGACCTCGCGCACGCTGCACTTTGGCTCGACGGCGCGACAAAGCACCATGTACCTCAATAACCCGGTCAGGTTAGCCCTGTCCTATACGCGCTGTATGTTGGGCGGTTTACTCTTTGCGCCGCCGCCGCGCAGGGCGTTGGTCTTGGGTTTGGGAGGCGGATCGTTGCCCAAGTTCCTGTTGCACCACTACGGCGAATGCCGCGTTGAGGTCGTGGAGATGCGACCGCTTGTTGCCGAGACGGCGCGGAACTACTTTGCGTTGCCCGAGGATGACCGACTGACCTTGCACTTGCAAAAGGCAGAGAGCTTTCTAGCGCGCGACGACGTGGGGCCGTACGACTGGATATTCGTCGATCTACACAATAGCGACGGCATGGCGCCAGTCTTAGACCAAGCGGATTTCTTTGCGCGCTGCCAACGCCTCTTAGAACCTAGCGGTATGTTATCAGCCAACTTGTGGACGGGCGATCAAGCGGATTTTCTCGCTCGTATTGGCGCGCGGTTGCATCAATCGTTCAAAGAGCAGGTGCTCTTTTTGCCTGTCGCGCGCAAACGCAATACAGTGGCATTGGCCTTCAACTTTGCGCTGCCCTCGCTCGATGTGCAGCCAACGCGCCAATACGCCGACGAGTTGCAGATGCGTTATGATATCGAATTTGTCGACTTCCTCTGGGACATTCTGCGTTACAATCGCAACCTGCAAAAATCGTGAAATTCTCTATTGAACAACAGCTGACCGACTGGGCATAGCATACGGCAAGGTCGAGATCCCACAGAGTGATTGAGCCGACTGCGCTCAATCAACTCCAGGAATTGGGTGGTTGCGCTTTATTTTCTTCGATCGTTTCTGCGTCCCATAGCTTGGAAAATTTCAGCGCGCGCGGGCAGTGGCCGTAGGCTTCTTCTACCTCGATTAACAACCCTTGTAATAGCTTCGTATTGTCGTCGTGCCAATAGACGGATAGCTCGGCTTGCAGCGCTTCGGCCTCGTCTTTTTTTAGGGTATGAGCGCGACCGTTGACACGCACGGTGCGCTCTATACCGGGTATAAAGAACAGCAGGCCGACGCGGCCATTGCCCGCGACATTGGCGTAGGACTGAAAGAGGCGGTTGCCGGCTACGTCGGGCAATAAAAGGCGCCGCTCGTCGAGTACGCGCACAAAACCGGGCGTGCCGCCGCGCGGCGAGGCGTCGCAGTGGCCCTCCGTATCGCTGGTGGCCAATACGGCAAAGGGCGAGTGGCGAATAAAGTCCTGCACGCGGTCCTCCATAAAGTCGAGGACCTTGGTGCGGGCCCCTTCCGAAGGCAGGCCGAATTCTTCTTGGAAGCTATTGGCGGGTCTTAGTGTTGTCATGCGCCTTTTCCCTCTCAGACTCAGATTTGCTCTCGGTAGACGGCATCGACTAGTTCCATCGTCTTCAGTGCGTCGTCGAAATTGGTCTCCGGCTGCTTGCCTTTGAGCATGCAATCGACAAAATGACGATTGATATCGTAGGCACCAAAAGCGCGATGAGGTTCCTGACTTTTAGCTAAAACGAAGGGGTCGAGCACGGCGGTGGGTTCTATTTTGCTGTCGGCATAGAGTTGTCCACCTTCCTCCGGGTCGCCGAAGAAAGAGGTGCCAGGCGAATGAATTTCGACGGAGAAGATACGGCGGCCGGCCATAAAGTTATTGAGCAGTAGGCCCGTGGCACCCGTGCTGAATTTTACTAGGGCTAGATGGATATTCCAGTGGCCGGAGTCGAGACGGCGCGAATCGGCGGCTACGCTTTCGACCTCGCCGCCGCACAAATAGCGCAGCGTGTCGACGGCGTGAATGCCGTCGACGGTCAGCATGTCCATTCCGCCTTTATAATAGGGTTCGCCGCTGCCCCAGTTCTTGTAGAAGCTGGCGTGGGCGGTGTGCACGTCACCGCGTTTCTCGCAGAGTTGTTTTCCCTGGCGAATAAGCGGCGAAAAGCGGCGTTGAAAGGTGACGCCGGTGATGACCTTGTTCTTTTTGGCAAGGAGCGCCAGCTGGCGCACCTGCTCGCTGGTGACGGCCGGTGGTTTCTCTATAAAGAGGTGACAACCACGCTCGATAATTTCGGCGGCTATATCGTAGAGGTGGTGCGGTGGCATAATGGCGTAGACGGCATCGGGTTTTTCGCGTTCGATCATCTCGCGGTAGTTGCCGTAGCGCCCGCGAATGCCGAATTGGTCGCAGACCTTGTTCAGGCGACTTTCGTCTAGGTCGCAGGCTGCTACGACGTCGGCTTGGGGAATATCGCGCAGAGCTGGGTAGTGGGTGCTGGCGGCGCGCCCGCCGGCGCCGATGAGGGCGATGCGGACCTTTTTGCGCGCCGGACTTTTCTTGGTGGTTTTGCTTTTCTTAGCAGCAGCTTTTTTGGCCATCGGTAGTCTTCCTTGCAAGGGTGTCAATTGGTGGCGGGAAGATAGCTCAAGAGAGGTGCAGCGACAAGGAAGCGACAGAAATCTGAGGCTTTTCGTCTCAGATTTTTGAGATGGCACAGAAAAAAATAGTTCTTCAAATCCAACCTGTTGTAAAATGGACGGTGCATGCAGAGCGGTGGGTTTGGCACGGGTATTGCAGACGGAATTGTACTAGTGCTCGTTAAAAGATAGGAAAAAACGATAGGAAAAAAATTATGCGCCTCTCTTATTTTTTCGTTATTCTCGCTTTTTTCTTGGCATCGTGCGGTGATGAGAATCGGTCGATTGCTAGCGATGTCGATCAAAGACAAGTTAGTGAAGTCGATGAACAAGAGCGCTTAGCCACTCTGCGCAGCGAAATAGAAGAGATCGTGGGTGATGCTGCGTGTGATAGGGTGGCGGATGGTCGTTTTATCGGCCTGGGATCTAAACCCTGCGGTGGCCCGTGGCAATATATAGTTTATTCGATTATAGATACTGATATAGATACTGATATAGATACTGATATAGATACTGATATAGATACTGATATAGATACTGATATAGGCACTGATATAGGCACTGATATAGGCACTGATATAGGCACTGATTCGCTTGGGTTGCTAGAGAAGGTAC
>JBLHGI010000100.1:0-17657 GCA_047616505.1 Planctomycetota bacterium | reverse complement strand
ACGTGTTTACGCTGTTGGAAGTGGCCGGTAGTTTTCCCAAGGTCGAAATCGAGTTGAACGAAGATGATAAAGTGGTGCTTTTGCGCGTGCTCAGCCGTTTTGAAGAAGGGGGACGAGACTCAAATCAAGGACAGGAGTTCTTTGGTCCGCTGGCTTTGATCGACGAGGGGAAAATTATTTTTCAGGGGCCGCGCTTTCAAGTTACCGAACGCACGCGCTTTCTCGATCAAAACAACAAACAGAGCTCGTTGGCCGATGCGGCGCTGGGACAGCCTGTAAGTGTTACGCCTGGTCCACCCGATCGCAACTCGGATTCGTTCGACCCGACGGCGACCAAAGTGCAGTTGATTAACCCCAATCGCCCGCCGCCCGCCAGTGCCAATATTATCGTGGGCAACTTGGTCGCTTTTGACGGAGTTGCTTTGGAATTGGCTGGACCGATTTCCGAGTGGAATTCGGAAACTGTTTTTGTCGACCACGAGGGGTCGGATATTGCCGATCCACAGGCGATTGAAAGCGGTTCTTTTCTGCGCGTAGTGACGCGTCCGCCGAATTTTGGCGAGGGGCAGCCAGTGGCCGTCGAAGTCGAGGTGTTGGAAAACGGCGAACTCGGTCCGCCGGTTGCGGAAGGTGAGCCGGAGAATCGCCCCCAGGACGAGATTCGCATCGAGGGGTTTATCGGAGAAGTCGGCGATGATTTTATCGTGCTGGAAGGCGAGCGCCTCTTGTTGGACGAGCGCTTTTTACTCTTGGATATCGACGGCCAAGAGACGGATTCCGAAAATATCTTTCCGGGCGATTTGTTGGAGATCGATACGCGGCCCGATAATCGTCGGGGTTTTGTTGTTACGCGCGCCAGGGTGATTGACCCGGCCGCGCAGAGTTTGGGTCACCCCGGTGTAATTATCGCGCCATTTGAGGATATTGAAGATGGCGAACTGTTGTTGGCCGGTCAGTTTTTTGCTTTTGCCAGCGACCTCAAAATTGCCGGGCGAGGGGGGCGTCGCATAGAGGGGGATGAACTAGGAGACGTCGAATATGTGCGTCTGACGGCCAGTCCACCTCGGGCGAATCGCGGCGAGACGTTGCCCGTAGTCTTTGATATTCGCGTGGCTAATCCCCCAGGGGATTTCCAGCCGGAAGAGGATGATCGGTTCAATGAACCCGGTGCGAGACGGCACGTGCGTTCGTCCTTCCCGGAGGACGGCGATGTGGAAATTCCGGTCTTTACGGAAGTGGAAGTCAGCTTCGATGGCAATGTTTCCGAGTTGCTCTTTGATCCCGAGTTTGAATTTTCTGTTTTTCCCGAGCCACTTTCTTTTGGCGAATTGGAAATTGGAACGAATGGACGCACGCTCTCGGCTGAATTGCAGTTGGAAGATGATCGCTCGTATCAGTTGGTCGTCATAAGCAAGGCTACAGGTTTTTATTCCGTGCGTTTTTCCACGGGAGAGAAGATTGCCAGTGCGGCTGTTGCGGGTCGTATTATCGCCCCAGAAGAGTTGCCGCGCAACGCGCGCTTTGTCGAAGGTGAATCCTTTGCGGTGCTCATCGAAAATACGTTTGAGGGCGAAGTTGATAATTTTGAAGATATAGAAGACAACGTCGTGGCGGGCATACCACTCGGCGGTAAGGACTTTGTATTCGAAGGGGTTGATCCCGGTTCCTATCTCCTAGTCGCCTTTGTCGGTTTTGATATAGGGCGTGGTGAATTTGTCGAGCTCGAAGCGATCTTTGACGCCGATGGCGATGGAGAGCCCGATGCGATTGAGGTCGGCGTAGACGAGCGCGTCGAAGTTGAACTGCAACTCCGGTTGCCCGAAGCGTTGGAAGTCGTCGTACTGGAACCTGCTCCGCGTTCAGCGGCAGTAGAGATAGAGACGGCAATTGTCGTCGAGTTTAACCAGTTCGCTTTCTTAGACCCAGAAGATATTCTCATATTGCCGCCGCCATTAGAAGTGGGCGACTTTAACCAGAGCGATGACGGTTCGGCTTATGAGCTAGAGGTGCTACTCGAAGAAGATACGATCTACCGCGTCATCGTAGAGCACGCTGAAGATGAAGAGGGAGGCGCACTGTTGAGTCCGGTCGAATCTGTCTTCACTACGGCCGCCGTCTTTCCGCAACTCATGTCGATTAGCGGCCGCTTAGTGCTGCCGCACTTACCGGCTGCTCGGCGCTTTGATGGACCGCTTTTGGTCGGCATTGTGCCGGCCTCGCTCCTAGAAGCTGGCGAAGTGAGTTTTGAGAGTTTTTCCGAAGGAGATATCGTTGCATCGACGAGCACTACAAGTGCTGGATTTTCGATTGAAGACGTGCCTGCGGGAGACTATGTTTTGGCGGCTTTTGCTCGCGTCGAAGTCCCGCGCGGTTTTCGCGCTCCGGACCCACGCCAGCGCTCGTTAGGCGATTTTGATATTGCTCGCGCCGGCCGATTTAACGAACAAACGCTGGAAGTTTTCGATACCATCGAACTTTTCGGTTTCTTCGACGGCGATGGTACGAAGGGGCCGCTCGCAGTTGCTGCTGGGGCTACGGGGGTCGAAGTCTTTCTGCGCGGCGAAGCGAAAACGCGCGGCGAACTATTGGTCGTCACAGAAGTATTGGCCCGCGAGGAGTCTTTACTTGGCGGTGATGGTTTGCCGATCGTGAGTTCGGGTGATGCGCAGATTGCCGTGCGTTTTAACAAAGAACTGCGTTCCGATCGCGGCACCGTTGCGATTGAAGCGGGTTTGAATGGTCGCGCACTAAGGACTTTCACTTTAGACGACGATGGGCGCGGCGTTCGTTTTGATGCCGTTTTTTCCGAAGAAGCCTTTCATCGTTTCACGCTTTTTAAAGCCGAAGCTAAAGATGGAAGCCGTCTGCAGCGACCGCTCGATATCGGTTTTAGTACGGGCGGTGAAAATTTTAGTTTTGCCCAGTTGCAGGGCCGTGTCGTATTGGAGACGCGCTCAGATTCTGGTGCGGTGCTCAGCGGTGACGAGGCCGATATCATAGACGAAGCGCGCGTCTTTCTCTTTGAAGACGAGGGTGATGGACTCGCATTAGTCGGAGTTGCCGAAGTGCAGGACGATGGCAGTTTCTCGATGGATGAGGTGTTGTCTGGTTCCTATCAGGTCTTCGCCGAATTGGAAACGGCGAGCGGGTTGGAGCTAAAGGCGATTTACGACAGCAATGGCGACGGTCTTGCCGATATCGTGCTGTTGACGGGGGGGGCGCTGTTGACGGGGGTCGATATCTTCGCCACGGCGATCGTCTCTACCGAAGCCGATACGACGACGGGCATTTCCTTTAAAACCGTGCCGACGGGTGGCAATGTCAGCGCGGTGCTCAGTCTAGACCTGGACACGGCCGATGGCAACCAGAGCCAAACGACCTTGTCGAATGTAGAAGTTGGTCAGCAAGTCGCTGTCGACCTCTATGTTGCCGGTGCGGTGGATATCAACGGTTATGCTGCTAAGCTGCGCTACGATGCCGATATACTTGATTTTGTATCGGCTAGCGATGTCGTCGAAGGGCGCACTAACTTTTTGCGCACGCAGGGTGGTTTAGCACTCTATCTATCACCGCTGCTGCGCGAGCCCGAACTAGAATTTGGTGGTGCTATTCTTGGCGCCACCGCTGAAACAGCAGCGGATGGCGATGGTTTCTTAGCCCGTTTTGTCTTTGAGGTGCGCCAGGAATTTGAGGGAGCACAGGTCTTTCTCGAGTCGGCGAAACTCAACTCGATAACGGGACAAGATGTGTTGGAGCCCGCTATTGCGGCCAAGTTGGCCCCTCCGGTTTTTACCGAGCAGACGAAGGGCGTCGTTTCCTTTGATTTTAACCCAGCGGCAGGAGATCAGGAGCTCTTCCACAAGGGTTTCGTCTCCGCAGATAGCGTCGTTGATGTCGATGTTTATTTAAACCTCGATAAGATCGGCAACGAATTTACTGATTTATCTAATTACTCGGTGACGGTGGAATTTGATGCAGAGCAGATGACTTTTATCAGCTATGCAGCAGAGACGAGTGAAGAAACGAATGTATTGACGGCAGGCGGTGGTATCGTGCCGGCGCTACCGGCTATTACCAGTGCCAATTCCATCACGTTTGGCAGCGCTATCTTGGGACCGACGGCAGCGACGGCTCCGGATTCGAGTGGGTTAGTAGGTCGTTTAACCTTTGCGACGACTTCGACTTTTAGCGAGGTCGATCTGCTTATTACTAAATATGCGGTCAAAAGCGTAAATGCAGCGCAGCAGGAGGTTGAAACGGTCATTATCGGACGCATGTCCGCAGTAGAGATCACTCGCGTGGCTGCTGGCGGCAGTAGTTCGGGCACGGGTGGGGGGGCTGCGGCCAATGCGGAGGGAGCGGATTTTGATGGGGATCGCGTTGTGGGTTTTGGCGATTTCTTTCTCTTTGCCGACGCTTTTGGCAAACCTGTGGCCGAAGCGGGAGCCGCTTTTGATTTAGACGGCAGTGGCACAGTCGACTTTGGCGATTTCTTTGTCTTTGCCGATGGCTTTGGCCAGGCGCTTGGTAAGCAGGTTCGCATGGAGGGGCTGACCGTAATCGAAGAAGGATATTTGGCGCTGGAAGTGGCGCAGACGGCGACCGGCATCAAAATAGCTCTAAGAGCCGAAGAGTTGTTATTGAGCGGTTATAGTGCGATCATCGAATACGATGCCAGTGCATTCCGTTTGCTTGCAGTTTCCGATGACGAAAGTGCGTTACAGACTCGGAGGGCACCGGCGCTGCTTTTACAAAAACAAGCAGATGGTCAGGTCATGGTGCTCGGTAGTAATACCGGTGAGCAGGTGGCGGTTGAAGGCCTCTTGGCAGAGCTGTTCTTTGAACCGCTGCATGCAGCGTCAGAGGGGCATTTCCGTGTGTCGGACGCTAGCGTGCGCGGCGAAGACGGGCAATTGGCTCGGGTGCTAGGTCTGGATCAAGTTGAAGCGCGCTGGATACCGCAGGTGTTTTCGCTGGCGCCTAACTATCCCAACCCTTTTAACCCGTCGACGACGATTAGCTACCAACTGCCTTTAGATACTCAGGTTAGTCTTGAGATATACGATGTGTTAGGGCAGAAAGTGCGCACGCTCGTGAGTGGCTTAAAACCAGCGGGTTCCTATCTAGTATCGTGGAATAGCCGCGATGATATGAACCGACACGTCGCTGCTGGAGTCTATTTCTATCGCTTGTCTGCTGGCGATTTTACCCAGGTGCGCAAACTATTGTTGCTCAAATAGTTTAGGTCGTATTGAGGCGAAGGGGCATCTCCGTTTGGAGATGCCCCTTCTTTGTTGACAAAATTGCTGCATACTAGTAATCTTGTTGGACAGGAACGTCCCCGTTCCTGTATCTCCCACAATTAGTTATCCCCACTCCTTAGCATATCTAATTAAGTCGAGTGGCCCTTGTATAGACATTTCGCATACAAGGTGCCTTATTCGCACTTTAATGTCCTCAAAAAATAGTAGTAGCAATTTCTGCGCCCGGTAGCGTCGTTTGGCGCGCTCGCGTTTAAGAGGAAGACCATGATAGCAAAGCGATGGGTATTTGGCATTATTCTGCTACTGGCCGGTGTGGCCAGTGCAGCCATTACGGATATTCCCAGTGGGTTGGTCGTCAGTGAGGGGTTTTATCCAGATCGCGTCGTTGTGCGATGGACTCCAGTCGGGGGTGCTCAGGCTTATCGCGTGTATCGCAGCACGCGTCCCGATCCTTCTTTTCGCGTGGTGCTGGGCTCTTGGCAACAGGGCAATATCTTTGCAGACCGCAGTGCCGAGGTGGGGGTGCGCTATTATTACTGGGTCAAGGCGGCGGCGACGAGTGCGGGGGCAGGTGCCAGCGATTTTAGCGAGATGGACAGTGGTTATCTGCGTCTGGATCAATTGGCGCAACCGGTAGCGCGCGCGCTTTTTGCTGGAGCAACAAGCGGGGTTGAGCTTGCATGGAGTGAAGTGTTAGGGGCGCGTTATTACCAAGTCTCTCGCAGCACGCGACTCGATCCGGCTTCTGCCCAGACCTTGTCTGCTTGGTTAGATGAGAAACGTTTTGTCGACAATAGTGCTGTGCCAGGTGTGCGCTATTACTACTATATCAAAGCATCTGTGGATAATAGCGGCCAGCGCACGGGAGATTTCAGCGCGCCCTTAAGTGCGTCCCGAGGCGTGAGTCCGCCGCGTGGGGTTGGAGCCGAAAGTGCGTTGGACGGCGTACAGTTGAACTGGCAGGCGGCAGCGGGTGCGCAACTCTACCAAGTGTGGCGCAGTGCTCTGGCTGACAGTAGTGCCGCTCGTGCCGTCAGCGGTTGGCTAACGGCGCAGAATTTTACAGATAGCAGTGCTCAGCCGGGTGCATCCTACAACTACTGGGTTAAAGCGTCGGGCGGGCAGGGGACGCGGGCTAGTGCTTTTGGGGGGCGCGCCACTGCGTATCGCTCGTTGCGCAAGCCGCTTTTGCGCGGGATTGAGTTGAGAGATGGTGCACTCGAACTGACGTGGGGTAGTGTCGAGGGGGGGGACTATTACAGAGTCTATCGCGGTCAAATTCCCGTTGCCTCAACCGCTAGGCCGTTGGCCACCTGGCAGCGGGATCTGAGTTTGGTCGATGCCAGCGCCATGCCCGGTGTGCGCTACTATTATTGGGTGGAAGCGGCTAGCAATATAGCGGGGAACGGCGCTAGTGGCTTTGCTGCTGCGCTCAATAGCGTAGTGCCATTGCAAAAACCATTGGCACCCCAAGTAGAAGAAGTGGAAGGCAATAGCGTACTGCTGAATTGGTCCGCTGTAGTGGGGGGGCGTTATTATCGAGTGTATCGCGCCGAACGCGAAGATGTTCGCCAGGCTGCACCGTTGGGCGACTGGCAGCAGGAGCTAAGTTTTGCCGATGCCTTGGCGCGGCCGGGCGTGCGCTATTATTACTGGGTAGAGGTGGCAACGGATGCGACGGGAAGGCTGAGCAGTGGTCCGAGTGATGGGGCTGTACGTTTTTTATCGATGCCGGCTCCCGCAGGTTTTAACGCTTCGCAGGGTTCATACTTTGACCAGATCGAACTGCGTTGGCAGCCCGTTGCCGGCGCGCAGTACTATCGTGTTTATCGCAGCAAGACCGCACAGCCGAGTTTTCATACCGTGCTGAGCCAATGGCAGGGGGGCACTCGTTTTATAGACCAAACGGCTGAGCCGAGTGTGCGTTATTACTATTGGGTAAAAGCTGCTCTCGATGAGTCGGGTGCAGGAGCGGGGGCTTTTAGTGTAGTTGCCGATGGTTATTTGGGGGGGCGTGTGCTTTTGGCTCCGAGTGTGGTGTCTGCAACGGATGGGGAATCGCCCGATCAAATTGTGATCCGTTGGGATGAGGTTGTGGGCGGGAACTATTATCGAATATATCGCGCTAATAGCCTCGTTGCCGAAGAGGCGCTGCCTTTGAGCGGCTGGCAGGAGGCACGTCAGTTTGTCGACCGCGGCGTGCGTCCCGGGCAGGTGTACTACTATTTCGTGCGTGCTGCGGCCGATGCGCGTGGTAGTCTCGCCAGTGAATTGAGAAACGCTAATAGCGGCTATCGCGCCTTAGCACCGCCGGGGCGCTTGCAGGCTTCGGCCGGTTTGGCGACGACGGTCGAAATGGAGTGGGCACCGGTTTCGGGTGCAAAGTTCTATCGCATTTATCGCAGCCGCCAAGAGCAGGCTGCGAGTGCGCGGCCGGTAGGATCGTGGCAGGGGAATACGCGTTTTGCCGATCCGACCGCTATCCCCGGTGCGACCTACTACTATTGGGTCAAGGCGGCTTCTAGTAGTGCGGGGCTCAACGCCAGCAAACTGAGTGTGGGAAGCAGCGGTTTTCGCGCTTTGGCTGCACCTGCACGACCGTCTGTGGCGGCGCAGGACAAAGAAGGCGTGCGTCTACAGTGGCCGGCGGTTCTGGGCGCTAACTATTACCAGGTTCTGCGCTCTGCCAATGCGGATATGGCGGCGGCCGAGCCCCTGGGTGATTGGATCGCTTCAGCGATCTACCAAGACGTGAGCGCCACTCCTGGTGTCACCTACTATTATTTTGTGCGCGCTGCCGTAGATGCTGAAGGGGTGCGCAAGAGCACGACCAGTTCGACGGCGGCTAGTTTTCGTTTTTTAGCTGAACCACAGGATTTGCTCTTAGATCCTCGCGATGAGAGCATGCACCTGCAGTGGGCGGCCGTGCAAGGGGCGAGTTATTACCAGGTTCTGCGTTCTGCCAGTGCAGATATCGCAGCGGCCGAACCCATTAGCGGCTGGCTCTCTGCCTCCGCTTATGAAGATGAGACGGTAGTCCCCGGTGTGACCTATTATTATTTCGTGCGCGCCGCCGTCGATGGCAGTGGCAGTCGCGCTGGCGCGGCCACGGGAGTTAGCGGGCATCGCTCCCTGGGCATAGTGACGGCTTTTGATGCGCAAGGTGGAGACCCAGATCGAGTCGCATTGCGCTGGCAGGCTGTGGACCAGGCCGCTGCCTACCAAGTCTATCGCAGTGAACGACCCGATGCAGAGCGTGCAGAGGCGTTGAGCGGTTGGATGACGGCTACAGAGTTTATCGATGAATCAGCCGGCCCCGGCGTTATCACTTATTATTTTGTGCGCGCAGCAGCCGATGTGGCGGGCACTAATCCCGGACCATTCACACCGGTGCAAAGCGCTTATCGAGGGTTGCGCGGTCCGTCGATACTCAGTGTGTCGCGCAGTGGGATCGGCGAAGTTTCGCTGCAGTGGACGGGAGTCGAGGGCGCTTCTCATTACAGAGCCTATCGCAGCACTAGTGCAGATACGTCGTTGGCCGAGCCGCTGAGCGGCTGGCAGGCGGATGTGTCAACTGTGGATGCGACGGCTGATCCAGGCGTTGAATACCACTATTTCGTGCGTGCTGCTACCAGTAACCTTGGTCACCGAGCGAGTTCGTTTGGTGGTGGTGGGCAGGGAGTGCGTCGCCTCTTGGCTCCGGCGAGGGTGCTTGGGTCAACGGGAGATATTGAGCGTGTGCGTATCGCTTGGGCACCGGTTGAAGGGGCGAGCCATTACCAGGTGTATCGCACGCACGACCTGCAGGAAGTGTTGGTACACCCAGTGAGCGATTGGTTAGACGAGGCTTTCTACGAAGATGCCGATACCGAGCCGGGAGTACAATACCACTATTTTGTGCGCGCCGCTTCCGGTACCAATGGCGAAGCGGCAAGTGGTTTCAGCAATGAGACGATCGCCTATAGGGGGTTACAGGCTCCCGTGCGCGTTGCCGTTTCGCAAGGTGATTTAGATTCAGTAGAGCTACAGTGGCCCGCCGTGGTTGGGGCTCGCTATTATCAGGTGTATCGCAGTGCGACGACGGATGCTTTGGGCGCTAGGGCTATTAGTGGCTGGATGACGGCCACCAGCCTTGTCGATTCTACGCTCGCGCCGGGGCAAGAGAGGCACTATTTCGTGCGGGCAGCTATGGATGGTGTCGGTGGTAATGCCAGCGCGTTGAGCGCTGTAGCTAGTGGCTATCGCGGTCTGTATTTACCGACTAACCTACAAGCGAGTACGGGAGATAGCGCCCAGGTGAGTTTGAGTTGGAGTCCGGTCTCTGGCGCGACGCACTATCAAGTCTTCCGCGGGCTGTCTGCAGAGGCAGCGGCGGCACAGGCGATAGGTGCAGCTTGGCAGACGGAGACGTCTTTTGTCGATGCAGAGGTCGATTCGGGGCAGGTATACCATTATTTAGTCCGCGCGGCCTCTGATGATCAAGGTCAGATCGTTAGTGATTATAGCGCATCGGCTCGCGGCTATGCGCAGGTAACGGTGCCGGTCGACTTTCAGGTCGTGCCCGACGGCGGTCTTATTCTATTGCGCTGGGATGCCAACGACGAGTTTGATATCAGTGAATACCGCGTCTATGGGGGGGGGCATCCAGATTCCACTTCTGTTATTGCTTCGGTCGCGCAGGATATTTTTCCACAGCTAAATATTGCCAGCGTACTGCCTTTGCCCGCAGAGTTTAACTTGGTCGATATGGGCTTGAGCTTGCTGGATAACCGCGAGACGATTGCATCTGCCTTTGAGCGGATGTTTGAACGGGTTGCTTCCAATTTCGAAGTAGAAGAGCTATTTGCCGGTCGGCGGTTGCCGCGCGATGAGATTGCACCACTCAACCGCGAGAAACCCTATTATTTTAGCGTTGTCGCCGTCAATGGAAGCGGGCGCGAAAGCGCACCGGCCCAAGGTCGCGTATTCTCTGCCAGTAGTGTGCCGGTATTGGCGACTAGCGGTGATGCTCGGGTCGAAGTCAGTTGGATACCGGTGTGGGGTGCCGACTACTATCGCGTCTATCGCCATACCTCGGACCGTGCGGATATAGCCGAACCATTGGGGCCCTGGCAGCAGCAAACGCAGCTGATCGATAATAGCGCGGTGCCGGGGGTGCAGTACCATTATTTTCTGCGCACTGCGCGCTCTGCTGCCGGCGAGGATGAGAGTGGTTTCAGCCAAGCGACGATGGGGTATCGCGGCTTGGCTGCCCCCGCCGTCGTTTCGGCGACGCGCGATTTGGCTGACCGCATTGAAATTAATTGGATCACGGTGCCAGGAGCTGTGGCTTATCGAGTTTTTCACAATGTGGAAAATGATATTGAGAGCGCTGAACCATTGGCTGCGTGGCAGGCTGAGACCTCGTTTGAGCATGTAGCAGCAGCGCCTGGCGACAATTTCTATTGGGTGCGCGCATCCAATAATATTGAAAGTGCACTTGTCAGCCCGTTGAGTCTGGTTAGTCCCGGTCGACGCACCGCCCCGCTGGCGATGCCGAGCCAGATTGAGGCTTCCTGGGGGGATTTCAAGGATCACGTGCAGGTTTTATGGCAGCGCGAACCGGCTGCTAGCCATGTGCGCCTGTTTCGCGGCACGACGACGGATCCACAGTTGGCACAGCCCATCAGCGATTGGGTAGAGTGGAATGGATTCGAAGACCGCAGCGCAGTGTCTGATGTGGTCTACTACTACTTTGTCCAGGTCGCCAGCAGCGCCAGTGGTTTACATGCCAGCGGTCTGAGCGTTTCTGCGTCCGGCATTCGCAGTGGTGCCGTTTCTATCCCCAAGGGGCTGGTAACGACGACGACACCGGGCAAAATCTATCTGAGCTGGCAGCCCAACCCGGAAGATGATCTACTGCACTACCGCGTCTATGGCGGCCACGATCCGGAGGCGCTAGTACTAATTGACTCAGTGCGTGCTGACGAGGATCCGCGCGCCGTTATTCGCGATATCGTGCCGTTGCCAGGGGTGTTTAATATTGTGGATATGGGACTTGGGCTTAGCGCTAGCCGCACGGAGATTCGCACGCGTTTTACCGAGTATTTTAACCGCTCGCCGCTCGAGCAGTGGATCGACGAACTCTTCGCCGGCAACGGCTTGAACAAGGACGATATTACGGCACTGGAAGTGGGGCGCACTTATTATTTTAAGGTGGCCGCCGTCAATGGTGCGCAGCAGGCCAGTATTATGTCAGAGGCGACCGAAGTATTAGTGACAGAGGTCGTGGCAGGTAAAATTGTTCAGGCTTTTGGCGATGCATCCATAGAAACGGGGATCGAGCCGAATGCGCCCAACCCCTTTAACTCTTCGACATTACTGCGCTTTGCTCTGCGCGGTGAGGCTGTGGTCAACTTGCGCATATACGATATCTTGGGACAGGTGGTGCGGCAGGTGGCAGATGGGCAATTGGCCGCTGGACGCTACGCCGTCGCTTGGGATGGGCGCGATCATCAGGGGCGCAATGTGGGTAGTGGGGTTTATTTTTACGCACTCGTAGTGGGTGAACAAGTATATCCGGGGCGTATGTTGCTCGTGCGCTAAGGTCTACGTCAAATATTGACTGCGCGGGGTGGAGCTAAAAAAGCTCCACCCCTTTGTCGTTCTAATTACAGGTAGTTGTTCGAGCGCAGCGGTGGTCGCCGGTGCTATGGTAGTATAAGTCTTAGCGCCAAACGCGGGCGAAGATACACTTGAGATAGCGACCGTCGGGGAAGGCGGGGTCAACCGGGTGATCGGGTTCGTGTAGGTTGTAGGCGAGGATGCTTAGCTGCACGCGAGCTCCAGTGGCCGCGCGGCGCACGATCTCGAAGAAATCCTCTTGGGAGATGCGCGTCGAGCACGAGGATGTAACTAATAGACCACCGTCTTTGACTAAGCGCATGGCGTTGCGGTTGAGCTTGGTATAGACGCCCATGGCCTGTTTTACTTTTACTTGATCTCTTGCGCGCACTAATGAAGGGGGGTCAACCACGACTATATCGTGGCGTGGTCCACGTTCCGCTAACTCGTCGACAAAGGGAAAGACATCGGCTACGAGATAGTTGTGTGCCGCATTTTTCGGACCATTTTTTTCTAGGTTTCGACGCGCAGCATGGGTAGCGCGCGGGGCGATATCGACATCGAGCGTGCGACGTGCCCCGCCTTTTAATGCATGGGCAGAAAAGGCGCCGGAAAAGGCGAACAAGTTTAACATGTCGGCGCCTTTTGCCAGCTGTTGGACCTGTCGGCGATTGGCGCGCTGGTCGATAAAGAACCCCGTTTTTTGTCCGCGATATAGATCTATAAAGAGGGGCACTCCGTGTTCTTCGATCTCGACGAACTCCGGTGGCTCTTGGCCGCGGCGGGGGCCGGTGGGTCGATCTGGAAGGCCTTCGGAACGGCGGGTGCCGACATCACTGCGCTCAAAGATGCCTTTTGGTGCGAGCTGTTTCTCTAGCACATCTAGCACGATCTCTCTCATTTTATCCATGCCTAGTGTGTGTATCTGCATGACGAGAAAGCCGTTGTAATCATCGACAATAAGACCGGGGAGGCCATCGCTTTCGCCATGTACTATACGCATGGCGTTGGTGTGGGCTGCCAGTCCGGAAAGCTGGCGTAGACGCATGGCGCGGTCTATGCGTGTGGCGATGAAATTTTCGTCAATCACCTCGTTCGAATTTTGCGTTAGCGCGCGCACGCGAATCATGGCGCGTGGGTTATAGAAACCACGGCAGACGAAGCGCTCTTGATAATCGAGCACATCAACGATATCTCCAGCGGCGGCATCGGGTTTTTTGTCGACGGCACCACTAAAGACCCAGGGGTGTCCGTTGCGCAGCGTGCGTTCGCTGTTTTTACGCAGTATGAGTGGGGGGTATTTCACTCGTCCTCTTCTAGTTCAGCCGCTTTTTTCTCCAAGAGACTTAGGCGGCGGGCCAGTTTTAAAAATCGTTCTTCGTCGCCTCCTTCGCCCTCTTGCAGGAGACGTTCTTCTTCTCGATAGGCTGCCAGCCAGCGGCGATAGAGCTGGCGCAGTGATTCGGTATCGGCAGCCAGTATAAGATCGCCTGTGAAATGCTTTTTGGCCAGATGCAGTGCTTTGAGTTCGGATATATGCAAATCGAGTGCAATAATTAGTCGACACTCGTCGTGGGTATAGGTAGGGGCATCAAGAGTGCTTATATCGTAATGATCGGGGACGAGCCATAGTTCGCCCAGTGTGCGGCTACGTATTTTTAGCGGCGCATTGACTTGGCGCAGAAAGAGGGTATGCGTATCGGACACAGGGCATTTACCATGAGCGCAAAACGGCGCCTGGACGCCGCTGTTTACCCGTCAGGATACGGCAGTGAGGTATCGCGTGTCAATTGTTTTGAGGATCGCTTGTGTCGCGCGCGCAGCGGAAGCCAATATGGCCGGCTCCTTTATATGGGTTGTGATAAGTGCGTGCACTCGCGCGAAGTTCGTCTGCCGGTTGGTTCCACGAGCCACCGCGCACGGAGCGATAATCACCTGCTTCGGGACCTTGGGGGGTTTGTCCGGGGCTAGCGCTATAATAGCCGGGAGACCACCAGTCGTGTACCCATTCGGCGACATTGCCGGCTAGGTGGTGGACGCCTTCGGGGGTGGACCCTTGTAGGAGGTGGCGCACGGGGAGCGGAGAGCGCTCGCCGCCGCCAAAACGAGCGCGGCTCTGGGTCGGGGTGGTGGTGCCCCACGGGTAGGTGCGGCTATCGCTGCCGCGCGCTGCGTATTCCCATTCGGCCTCAGTGGGTAGACGCGCACCGCGTTCACTGCAAAAAGCGACGGCATCTTCCCAACTAATATTAGTTGCAGGAAGATCGCTTTCGCGCAAATCTGCTTGTTTTTTACGCCCCTTTGACACGAGCCATTCCTCAACGGCGATGCGGCTAACCTCATATCGATCCATGGCAAAGGGAGCGATTTGCACGGTGTGGACGGGGCGTTCATCGGGCAAGCCATTCTCTGCGCCCATGGAAAATTGTCCCGCCGGAATACGCACCATTTCGGGTGCCTTAAAGAGTCCAGCGCGAGCGATTAGACGCCGGGCCGCTAAACGGGCGCCGATTTCGATATCCTTTGCCGTATGCCCCAAGCTTTGCGTGTCGACACGCAGGACTTGGTTAGTGCCGACGTCGACGACTTTTAGCGAAAGTTGGTAATCGGCGGCGATGCGGTGTGTCTGTAGAAAAACGAGCAGCTGGACGTTGAGATGATGACCTATCTCAACGGCCTTGTCCTGGGCCGTTACGCCGGATTGCTGGAAGGAAATCTCTTTGAGCACATCCTCGACGCGTTCGCGCTCAACTAGGGTAAAGCGTCCGCTCTTTTGTAGATCTTGTTCAACGAGTGTTTGTACGTGATCGGCGTGCGGACCCTTATCCGCTATTACGGCAATCGGCGGAGGGGTTTGTGCTATGGCCGTAGTGGTGATGAAAGATAGGGCGAATAAAAGCATGATGGTACGCATCGGCATTTTCTCGAATTGCAGTAGGAGCGACGTATGTAGTATCGGCAAAAGTACCAGACGCCTCAGCGGAGATGTCGTTTCGCCTCGTCGCGCACCAAGGCGCGCAGTTGGGGATCGTCGATGCAGAAGATGCGGAATATTTTGGCCTGATCTTCGAAGTTGTTTAGCAGAGAATCGCGCAATCTCGTCACCTCTGGATCGTCAAAGGTGAGTGGATCGGTCTTGTCGGAGGGGATTTCGGCGCCATAGAATACCTTGAGGTCAACTTCTGGGCTTTTGTTAAAGCCGGGGATATCGATGAGGATTTCGTGACCCTGAAGCGGTCTATTGAGCTTTTCGGAAAATATTTGACATAGCTCGATCTCTTTGTCGCGACGCTTGTCCGGGTTGTGGAAGAGGTCGTAGAGATAGTGCATCAGATCTTGTTTGCGTTCGCCGGGGTGAATGATGGCACCGACTTTGTAGAGGCGGCGATAGATCGTGCCGTCGAGTAACTGAGTTGAACCGCGTAACCCGAGACGCTGCTGTTCTTTTTGCAGCATGGCGATCAACTCGCTCTCGGTGAGGCGGTGGAAGCGGTTGCCATCGAGTTGGCAGTCTGGGTGTATCAGAATCTCTTGCACGGCGCGTTTGAACATGGCCGATGCCGAACGCACGCCATGGTGCCAATAGACGTTGCGATACATTAAATAATTGGTAAAGACCAATGCCTCGACGGCGGAAACACCTTTGCTCGTTATCGCTAGGCGTTTGCGTTCTGAATCGTACTTAATAGAAGAGGCCAGGCGATCGCGATTGACGCTCTCGCCGAAAGGCACGCCGCAGAACATAGAGTCCCTGAGCAGGTAGTCTATTTTGTCTGGGTCCAGCGTGCCGCTGAGAATATTGGCCAAGAGTAGATCGGCCGCCGGTATATCACAGTTTTTGTTTTTATAGTCTATGACATTGGCCACGCGCACGGGGTCGATCTCGAACTGTTCTTTGAGCACGCGATAGATCGACCGCTCTTTGTCTAAGATAACCTGGCGCGCCCTTTCTTCGTGCAGCACGAAGAAAGGCATCAATTCTTCCAATGTATGAGAGAAGGGATAGTGGCCGATATCGTGTAGTAAAGTCGCGGCGACAAAGACGCGTATGTCTTCGTCTGTAAGTACTAAAGGTGGGTCTGATTTGAGCAGGCGCACGAGAAACTGTTTGGCCAGGTGATAGACGCCAAGGGAATGCTCAAAGCGCGAGTGGCGCGCACCGGGATAGACCAAATGCACGTAGCCCAATTGCGTGATATTGCGAAGGCGTTGAAAGTCTTCGGTGTCTACGAGGGCGAGAACAGGCCGAGGCAAGTGGATATAGCCCCAAACTGGATCGCGGATGGCCTTGCCTTGGTCTTCTAATAGTGGATGGTCCATAGATAAGCCAATCTAGGCAGGGTAAAAAACCCTGTCAAGGATGGATTGAGAAAAGGCGAAATCTCCGAAGCTGTTATTTCATCAATACTTAGGGTGTTTTCTTGTCAGGGGCCTATCATTGACATGCAGAGATTATTTCCTATTTTATAAATCTTGTGCCAAAATACAAACTAGATGGTTATAACAGGGAAAGAAGTAATGGCAGACCAGACTTTGATGATCGTCAAGCCCGATGCCGTAGCTAAGAATGCGATAGGTCAGATTATTGCTCGCGTAGAGAGCCGGGGTTTTATCGTGCGTCAGCTGCGCATGGTGCATCTGACACAGGAGCAGGCTGAAGCTTTTTATGCCGTGCATAAAGAACGTCCTTTTTACGGCGAATTGGTTGAGTTTATGACCTCGGGCCCAGCCGTGCCTATGATGTTGGAACGCGAAGACGCGGTGCCGACGTTGCGCGAGTTTATCGGTCCGACCAATAGCAACGAGGCACCGGCGGGTACAATCCGTGGCGATTTTGGCACAGACGTGCAGTACAATGCTGTGCACGCTTCCGATTCGCCTGAGAATGCCGCCAACGAAATAGCGTTCTTTTTCGGAGACTAAGAATGGCTGCCGCCCTCCCGTGCGCCGAATTGGTGCTTGATGATCTCAGAGAGGGGAGCAACGAACTCGTCTTTGCGATAGACTCCGGAGCCTTGGAGCTGAAGCACGATTTCTTCTCTTTCCCGGGCGAAGTAAAAGCCGTGGTTGCCGTGCGTCGCAGCGTTGGCAACTTTGCATTAGATGGGCGTATTGAGTGCCGTATTGCAGGCGAGTGCTACCGCTGTTTAGAACGCATGGAGGAGTCGCTGCAAACGACGTTCAGCTTGCTTTTGCAGCGGCGCGAGGCGAGTGCTGATGAATTGACGGCGGCCGAAGACGATGGTTTTATCGAGATTGTCGATCCCGGCATGCGCCGAATTGATATGGCCGAATACCTAAAAGAGGCTATTGTGTTGGAGTTGCCCATGCGCATTCCGTCTGAAGTCAGTGGCGGGCGCTGTCCGCACTGTGGGACGGGAGAAGCGGCTGTGGGCCACGAGAGCGAAAAAACGAGCGACCCGCGTTGGGACGCATTAAAAAGCATAGAGTTTTCACAGGAATAATCGCATTTAGCTAAAGGAGTACGACATGGCTGCAGTACCAAAGAGAAAAATTTCGCGCTCTGTGCGCGGCATGCGCCGCTCGCACTGGAAGATTAAGGCTTCTGCACGCAGCACCTGTTCGAGTTGCAGTCAGCCCACTTTACCTCATCGCGTTTGTAAGAGTTGTGGCACCTACCGCGGTCGCGAATACACCGAACCCGAAGTTTAAAGAAGAGCGGCATCGGGGGGCTGGCGAGTGGTCGAGAGTGACAGAAAATACGGCGCTGTAATAAGCGCGACGGCGCGTTTTTTGCCGGAGCGCGTAGTCACTAATGCCGAGTTAGAA
>JBLHGI010000099.1:0-17693 GCA_047616505.1 Planctomycetota bacterium | reverse complement strand
CGAAGAGCACATAGCCGATCAGAAATGTGTCTTCGCTTTTGATAACCTGCGGACCGCGCACATAGCGAATCTCCGTCAATTGACCAAGCGGGATCTGCGCCCCGTCCGGAGCCGGCACCAATATCCTTTCCAAACCCTCTATAGTATCGCGCAACTCCCGCATGTAGCGCACGCGCACGGGGTAGCGCTCGCGCCCTTCTACGGTCGTCGTAATGCGCTTGCCGCCGACGGCAACCTCGATCACATCCTGCACCCGCTGCAGCATAATCCCATAGCGCGCAATCGCGCGTCGATCAATATGTATTTCTAGATAGGGTTTGCCCACGATGCGGTCGGCATTGACCGCCGCCGGTTCCACCGAGGGAACTTCTTTTAAGAGTTGTTCCAACTGCAATCCCACTTGTTCTATCGCCTCTAGGCTCGGTCCCTTCACCTTGATGCCCATCGGCGCACGCATACCCGATTGCAGCATAACGATACGCGCGGCTATCGGCTGTAGCTTCGGTGCCGATGTCGAACCGGGGATTTGTCCAGCGCGGGCAATTTCGTCCCATATATCATCGGCCGACCCTATTCCTGGCCACGCGACCCGCCCTCGATTGAGCTCGGGATCTAGAGCTGGACGCCACTGGCGAAAGGGTTTGCCCCCGTCATCAGGCAACAAGCGTCCGTCCGTATCACGCACAAAACGACCGCGAACCGTATACGACTCCCCGTCCGCTGCGGCGACTTCTTCGCCTGCCGCCGTGCGATAGAAATCGGTTTCCGCTTCGACAAATTTAAAGCGCAGACGCCGGCCCTGCTCATCTACGAGATACTCCGACTTGTAGTTGACAATCGTCTCAATCATAGAAATCGGCGCCGGGTCCAATGGTGTCTCAGCTCGCCCCAACTTGCCGACAGCCGACTCGATTTCGGGTATCTGTTCGATGGCTATATCTTGTTTTTGCAGCACGTCGAGCGCCTCTCCTATCGAAGCATGCGGCATCGTCGTCGGCATCCATAGAAAAGACCCCTCGTCGAGCGTCGGCATAAATTCTTTGCCCAAACCAGGAAAGGCTTGCGCCACGCTGGCCACTGGCGACGAAAGCCGAATAACCCGTGGCATAAAAGACAACAACGCATCGAAACCCAACCAAGACAGCCCCCCCATAATGACGAGTAGAAATGGAAGAATGGTGGAGAGCACCTTGTGGTCTAAGGACCAGCGCAGCAGGCGCGAAAAGACGCGCTGGTACAAAAGAAAGAGCGCGAGCAGACCGCCGATGAGCAGCACTACAAAGAGCGCATTGCGCAGGCTGCCGCGCTCGGGACCCAGCGGCAGCCAGTGTTCGGCCAGTATCGCCGTCACGAAGAGAGCGACGGCGATGGGCATAAGCACTGGGACAAAACGCCGCACCAATGCGGGAAGGCGATCCTGTACGAGGTGGTAAAGTCCCGGAGCCGCCACCAAAAAAGCCAGCCACCACGGAACAAAGAAGACCAGCAGCGCACCGACTAACACTAGACCGAGCAACGCGACACGGCGCAATAGCATCGTGCGCACGCGGCCAGCCAAGAGCACCTGCGCCAGCGCGGGCAGCACCGTCAGCGAGAGCCAGATAGCCGCCAACAGAGCAAAGGTCTTAGTAAAGGCCAGCGGCTTAAATAACTTGCCTTCAGCGCCCTCCATCACAAAGACGGGCAAAAAACTCACGACGGTTGTCAATACGGCCGTAAGGATGGCACCGGAGACCTCGCGCACGGCGCGATACACCACCTCTATACGATCTTCCCCCTCGTCGGCCTCGTCTAAATGCTTGAGAATATTCTCACAGATCACCACGCCCATATCGACCATCGTGCCTATGGCGATGGCGATACCGGAGAGCGCGACGATATTGGCGTCGACGCCAAAGACCTTCATCGCGACAAAACACAGGAGCACAGCCAGCGGCAAAAGCCCCGAGACCAAGGCCGCGCTGCGCAGGTGCATCACCATCACCAAAATGACGATGATAGTCACCAAAATCTCTTCGCTCAACGCTGCATCGAGCGTACCCAAAGTCTCTAAGATCAAACCCGTGCGGTCGTAAAAGGGCACGATTTGCACCTGGCTCACGCGACCATCTGCCAGCGTTTTTTTGGGCAGCCCCGGCGCTATTTCTTCGATCTTGCGTTTGACGTTCTCTATCGCCGCCAGCGGATTCTCACCGTAGCGCACTACCACCACGCCGCCGACGGCCTCGGCACCGCCCTTGTCGAGTGCACCGCGCCTGAGCGCCGGCCCCCTATGCACACGCGCGACATTCTTCACATAGATCGGAACATTATCTCGCGCTGTAATTACGGCATCTTCTAGGTCGCTCAGCTCTTTGACAAAACCGATGCCGCGTATGACGTATTCGACGCGGTTTATTTCGATCGTGCGCGCACCCACATCGCGATTGGCCATGCGCACCGCTTCGAAGACTTGGGCGATAGAAACGCCATAGGCGCGCATGGCGTCCGGATCGACATCGATCTGATACTCCTGCACAAAGCCGCCGACCGAAGCAACTTCGCTCACGCCTTTGGCGCCCAGTAGTGAATAGCGCACCTGCCAGTCCTGAATACTGCGCAACTCGTGCAGATCCCAACCGCCGGTCGGCTCGCCACTTTCGTCGCGCCCCTCTAGCGTATACCAGAACACTTGTCCCAACGCCGTGGCATCCGGCCCCAGCGCCGGCTGCACTCCCTGTGGCAAAGCACCCGCGGACAGACTGCTGAGTTTTTCCAACACGCGCGAGCGCGACCAATAAAAATCCACGTCTTCTTCAAAAATGACGTAGATCGTCGAAAACCCAAGCATCGAATAGCTGCGGATGGTCTTTACGCCAGGCACGCCCAGGAGCGCCACCGTCAGCGGATAGCCGATCTGATCTTCGACGTCCTGCGGCGAACGCCCCATCCATTCGCTAAAAACAATTTGCTGGTTCTCGCCAATATCGGGAATGGCATCCACCGGCACCGGATCGCGCTCTATAAACTCGCTGTCCCACACAAAGGGCGATACGATCGCACCCCAGACGATGACAAATAGAACCATCAAGAGCGCCACGACCTTCTTTTCTAAAAAGAAGCGCAGCAGCTTGTCTAAAAATGAAGAGGCCGTCTCTTTCTCGCGTCCCATAATATCCCCCTACTCCCCGGCGCCAGCGAAACGCTGCTGCCGAGTGCCGCAGCGAAACATCGCGCTGCCCAGATAGGGATTTTCCACCTGCTCAGCAACCTGTAGCCACGTCGCTCCTTTATTATCCAAAGCCATCGGACAATGGTATTGATAGAGCGGCTCTGCGACTCCTGTGCCCACGCCTTCTGCCACGCTGGCGAGGGCGGTAGACAACGCTTCAAACGCAGCGCGTGCCGCGGAAATTTTGTCGGCATCCCGCAGTAGCGATGCACTCTGGTCAATATCCTCTGCCGAGCGCATCCACTGTACGTGCGCCTCGCCTTCGACCTGCTGCATATCAACTTTTTTCAGGGCGGCCAAAACCTGCTCGGCACCGGTCTGCGCGGCTCCTAACTGGTCGTGGCTCAATCCCTCTTGCACGTGTATATAAGCGATAAAGACGGCAGCGAGCTGTTCTAAAAAGAGCGGAGTCACGGCATGGCCAACGCCTTTAGCTACCGATTCATGTGCCGAGTGATCGATGGCCGTATTCACTGTGCGCGGATCGTCGTCTGCAGCGTATCCCGCTTCCGTCCCGCTCTCGCTAGGTCCCGCTCCTTCGCGCGCATGTGCATGATCGCTGTGGTCCACCGATTCCTCCACGGCACTCGAGCGCGTTTGGGTCTCGGCCCCTCCGTGCTGATGCCCTGCGGGTTTCACGCCGCCCTCTGAACTCATCATGCTCGGTTTGGCCAAAATCTGCAGCGCACTATCAATCTTAAAGGCGCCATTTACGACCACTTGTTCTCCTTCGCGCAGCCCCGATTTGATCAGGTAAAAATCGCCAGCGCGCGGGCCCAATTCGACTTCGCGTCCGGCAAAGACGCCACCTCTTCCCGGCAGCGCTACATAGACGACGGCGCGCTTCCCCGTTATAAGGGCAGCCGATGCCGGTATGACGAGCGGCCTTTCTCGTGCCGCCGTCTCGTGGTCCATATAGCCCAATTCTTCAGCAGGCACCAGCGCCATACCACAAATATCACAGGCCCCAGGTCCGTCTTTGACAATTTCCGGATGCATCGGGCTGATCCATTTTCCCGCCAGCGACTCGTCCATAACGCGCCCGTCGGCCGTTGCATGTGCCCGCGATACAGCACGTGCCAACATGCCCGGTTTAAGCCTACCGTCGGCATTGTCGACATTGACGCGCACTCTGACGGTGCGCGTTTTTTCATCGAGCAGCGGAGCTATAAAAGCAATCCGGCCGACAAACGATTCACTCGAATAAGCCTCAGTAGAAAACTCCACTTCCTGACCGTAGTGAATCCATGCCAAGTCCGACTCGTAGGCGGCCAATTCTAGCCAGACCTGCGACAAATCAGCTATCGTATAAATACGCGCACCCGTCTGCACATAGGCCCCCTGGCCCACGTGCCGTTCGACCACGACACCGCTAGCCGGTGCATAGATAGTCAGATGGTCCGACGGTTTGCGCGCCCGCTCGATCTCTGCAACCTGCTGCGGCGTAAGACCCCATAACTTCAATTTTTCTCGCACCGATTCAACGGTCGCCTTAGCCGTTTGGCGCAGCGTCATCACTCCATTCCCACCCAATTGCTCCTGCGCACGCAGCGCCTGTAACAATTCCTGCTGTGCCGTAAGTAACTCGGGGCTATACAAATACACCATATGGTCGCCCTTGTTGACCTGCACACCCGTATAATCGACGTAGAGCCGGTCGATGCGCCCCGGCACCCAAGCCGCTATATCGCGCAAGCGCGTCTCATCCACCGCGATCTTGCCCACCATACGCGTCTCCACCGGCACAAAGCGACGCTCGACTTTAACCGTCTGTATCGCGGCTAACTTTTGCGCTCTGGCCGACAGCTTTAGCTCGCGCGCTCCCATTCCCTCGGCCTCTGCCTCACCGGCAACGGGTATTAAGTCCATCGCACAGATCGGACATTGTCCTTCTGTGGGTAGGCGAATTTGTGGATGCATCGAACACGTCCACACCTCGGCTTTTTTTTCGACAATTGCGTTATTTATAGGACGCTCGTTATCCCCCCCCAAACCCATGCCCAAAAACAAACCCAGCGCCAACGCCAATCCGCCGACTGCCCCTAGTTTTTTATTATTGTTCTGCATGAAAAAACTCCATTTCAATTTCGCTGCGCGACGGCAACAACTGACCAGCTAAGCGCTCGACGGCAGCGGCGTGGCGCGCCCCGTCTGACCTCGCTTTTTCGTAGGCCAACTGGAATTGCAAGAGGACGCGCTGCGCGTCTACAAGGTCCAAAAAGGCACTGCGACCAGCGGCAAAAGACTGTTGCGTAACGTTGAACGACTGCTCTGCTTTGGGTAATAAGTTATCGCGGTATAGCGCGCGCTTGCGCGCGCTTGCGCGCCATTGGAATAACGCCTGTTCCAACTCTGCCATCAGCCTGTTTTCACGATCGCGCAATTCGGCGCGCGCGGCGTTTACCTGCTCCGACGCCGAGCGCACCTCGGCACGGTATTTCTCGCGCCAGAGAGGCAAACTCAACGTCGCCATAAAGACCAGCGGGTCTTTGCCACTGTCTTTCGCGCCGGCCACACCTTCCCCCGTGCGGATATAGTCGACACCGAGCGCTAGGTCAGGACGCCCTTCTTTCTCTCCAATTTCACGCGACAATTCGGCGCGCGTAATAGCGCTGCGCAATACGCGAAGGTGCGGGTTATTCACCGACAATTCGGCGCGTAGCTGCTCTTCGTCCAGCGCGACCACAAGCGGCGAATCTACCACCGCAATCGGCGCACTCAACGGCCGCCCCAACACCGCATTCAAACGAGCAGCCGTTGGATATAATTGGTCGCGCAGAGAAAAAAGTTGGTCTTCGATACGACCTAACTCTATCTGCACTTTGATCAAAGCCCCGTGCAGATCGGCCCCGCCCCGATAGCGCATGCGCACCACTTCTTCCAAATAGGCACCCAGCTGCATATTTTCCTCAGTGACGGCAAGAGCTCTTTCCAAGTAGTAATAATCGAAATAGGCCTCTTGCACCTGGAATGCCACATCGCGACGGATCCCCTCATAGCGCCAGCGCTCCATTTCAGCGTTAGCCTGTGCTGCTCGCGCACGCAAATCCAATTCATCAAACCAAGGTATAGCCTGCATCAGCCCCAAGCGCTGCTCCTGGGGTCCGACGCGCGTCTCGACCGAACGTGCAAAATGCCCCACGCTCAGACGCGGATCCGCCCATGAACGCGCAGGAGCCACTTTTCCTAGTGCCGAACCCCAGCGAGCCAGCGCCGCCTCAATACTTGGGTTATACAACTGGGCATAGGCAATATAGGCCGTTAAATGACTCGTAAGATCCAACGCCGGTGCCACCACCTCTTCGACCTGCTGCCGGTGCCAGTCATCCCAACTTCGGTCTTCCTGTGCCGATAATCCGCGTGCTAAAATCCACGTCAAAAGAAAGGCACATATAAATTTACTCATGGTTTTTCTTCCCATCTGTATTGCGGATTAGCATCCGACATAATCCGGCCAATAGGATACACCTATCCACGCGGACCACTCTATCCATGCGCTCCCTCTTTATCGTGGAGCACCCAGCTATAATGCCATTGGAAAAATCGAGTTAGAACAGAAGGAAAGTATCAGATGAGCAGAGAACAGTAGAGCTGAAAGAGAGGGGGAGATTGATTTGCATTTTCCAGCACAACAACGGGCGCAACCGCGAGTAGACGCGGCACAAATGGCAGGGCCACCAGCACGGGAGCAGACGACATCTCCGTCGCCAACTCCACCATGGGAAGGGCGGGCGCCCTTTCCTCCGCTTCGCCACAGACCATTTCACCACAGCAGCAGGCCTCGGCAAAGGCCGCGTCGTCGGCTTGTGGCATATGGCACGACATCGTCGGTGCAGTCTTATTGCACGGCGCACAGAGCTCAGACCAGCCGCTGCCATAGGCCAGCAGGAGCAATAACAAAGTCCAAACCATTGATGTGCGTGTGTTTTTCATCTTCGCGCTTTGCGTTTAGTGATCTCTCTTATTGAATATACCCCAGTAGGGTATAGATCGTCAATAAGACCAGTGCACGCGCAAACCCCAGTGCCCATGCATAAAGGGCACCACCGCCAATTGACGGACTGTGGGTTCGCGCATAACAACCCAACCGGCGATGCTGCCCAGCGCCGCACCCGCTACGACGTCCGAGAAGTAGTGATGCCTGTCGTGGATACGCGCCACCGGCACAAAAGTACTGAGCACATATATGGGCACGCCAACGACTTTGCCATAGCGCCGCGCCAACACCGCTGCCATGGCAAAGCTATTGGCCGAATGTCCAGAGGGAAAAGAAAAACGATTGCTGCCATCGGGCCGCTCGCGCCGAACGCCAACCTTAAACGGCGCAACCAATCCATTGGCCAACAGCAGCGCGCGCAGCAGCTGTGATGAGACGCCAACTAGCTCTGGCGAACCAGAAAAATGGGCCAACGAGCGCAGGGCAATAGCGCCACCCAGACTATGCTTTGTCCCCGCATACCAATTGCCAAAATCCAACACGGGTTCGACTAGATCGTGATCTATGCTACCGGCGAACTCGTCGTCGAGCGGGTGCGCCAAAACCGCAGCTCCTAAACTAAGGGCACCCCAAGCCACTTTCTCAGGCACTAGCAACGCGCGTATGTCGCCGCGCAACAATTGCCAGTCGGACTCGGCCCCAGCCGAAGGGACGGCGAAAAGAACTATATAGAAGGCGCAGAGCAAGTAATGTCCACGTGCCCGCAACGCCCTATAGCCATCGTTCATTTTTCTGCCGCTACCATCCTACGCATACCGTTAACGTATTTTACTTCGTAGTCTCCCTCGGGTATTTCTATCGCTCGCAGCGCCACCTCCCCCATCGTCACGAGAGGCTCCGAGAGAGTTAGCAATTCGTCGAAGGACTCCTGTGGCGTCTTGTCTGTCGTATCGAGGACCACGGTATAACCGGCGTGGGTGAAAAGTGATTTTTTTACTTCCTCTTCAAAGCGCTTCTTTATTTCAGCAATGTCCTTCTCGCGCACGATCGGATATTCGTGCGGACTCTCGCGCATACGCCGAGCAATCTCTTCATCACTGGCCGTGACGTGGAACATCACGATATCGGGCAGATGTGCCTCTAATACCTGGGCCTCGTAGAGCCGCTGAAACTGATGAAGATATTTCTTGTAATAGGGGCTACTGGCATCATCGCCATAGAAACCCGTATAGATCGCTTCTTCTATATGCCAGCCGGCAATCAGCGGACAGGCGTATTTCTTGATGATATCCACGTGGTAATGAATCTGCATGCGCTGCATGCGCTCTTTAATATCTTCGGGCAAACCAATCATCGTTGCCCGCGACTCAGCACTCAACGTCGAATCCGGTATCGTAAAATGGTCGTCGCCGTGAATGCGCACTTTGCGCTGCCTATAATATTGACCCAAAAGGTCGATGAGTGTCGATTTGCCGGCGTATTCGCTACCAACGAAAATGCTGCGCATACTGAGCTCCTATCTCGTATCAGGGGACTGGTCGGGAATGCTTTATGCGGTATATTCAGGTTGAGACTTAACATAAACAGCACCATCACACCAATCAATCTAAAGCTATGTCTACTAACACGGCACAGATCGGCGTTCTCGTCGCCCAACTCGGCACACCCACCGCCCCGACTGCGGCAGCGGTGCGCCCTTATTTGCGCGAGTTTCTCTCGGACCCGCGCGTTATTGACCTACACCCTCTCAAATGGTATCCCATTTTATATGGCATCATACTCACCCTGCGCCCCAAGCGTTCAGCCGCCCTCTACAAAAATATCTGGACCGACCAAGGCTCACCGCTCATGGTCTATTCTGAAGCGCAGACACACGGCCTACAAGAACGCCTAGGATCGCCATACCACGTATTACTCGGCATGCGCTACGGCGAACCCAGCATCGGTGCGGCCGTGCGTCAATTCGAAGAACGCGGCATAGAGCGCATTCTCGTCTTCCCTATGTATCCGCAATTTTCCTCCACGACGACGGGCTCCATCTACGACGCCGTAAACCGCGCCGCCATGGGACGCCGCTGTCCCTGGTTCTTTGATCGCAAGCGCCACATGCCCACGCTGCGCTTTGTACCACCATACTATGCTCATCCAGCCTATATTGATGCACTGAAACAGCGGGTGCACGAAGCCGAAGCCCAACTCGATTGGCGTCCGGATCGACATCTAATCACTTTCCACGGCATACCCCGGCGCTATATCGAAGAAGGCGATCCCTACCGGGCCCACTGCGAAGAAACGGCGCGCCTGCTAGCCGAAGCGCTCGAATTTAAAGAGGACGATTGGATCCTCGGGTTCCAGTCGCGCTTTGGCAAAGAACCGTGGCTCGAGCCTTATACAGAAGAGCTGCTGGAAGGGCTCGGCAAGCAAGGGATAAAAAAATTGTTGGCCTATTGCCCGGGATTCACCTCGGACTGCTTGGAAACATTAGACGAAGTCGGCCGCGAGGGCCACGAACAATTTACCGGAGGAGGAGGCGAAAGCTTTCACTTAGCCTCCTGTCTAAACGACCACCCCGCTTGGTTAGATGCCATGGCACAGATCGCGCGCGAAGAGACGGCCGGTTGGGTCGAACCCGCTTGACAGACCCCGCATTTTCGTTGCATACTTTCATCTTTCACACCCCATCACAGCCCTCTTTGCTGTCTGTGTGATTATGGATCGCCTACCAGAAAACCTAGAGAGAAAGCTCGTTCGTTTTGGCAGCGCACTCGTCGATGTCAAACGAGCGCAAACCATCGTCGAACCCACGCAAGACTGCGACGGCTTCTGGTTTGGCGGCGGCAACATCGTGCGCGATCCCAATGATGGCAGTCTGCTACTCATCGGCCGCTACCGCGATGCCGGCGATAGCCGCACTGGTTTGGCTCAGGGCACGCGCGGCCGCGAATTGGCAATTTTTCGCTCCATCGACAATGGCCGCCATTTCGACAAAATTCAATCTTGGGACAAGTCCGACCTCTACTGCGGTTCGTCCGTGCTCAGCATTGAAGGCAGCGCCCTGCGCATAAACAAACGCCGCATAGAAGTGCTCGTTTCAACCGAGAAGGTGCGCACCTATCCGCGGAAATTGCAGGATTTTCAAAAACCTGGCACTGGCATCTGGAGCATAGATCACTTCACTGCACCTCGCGTCGATAAATTAGCGCCGCAAGAGAATATCGCGCCCCTCCTATCCAGCAGCGACCCAGCATATCTACACATCAAAGACCCGAGCATCTCGACGGGATTCCAACAGGGGAGATCGCTGCTAATCTACTGCTCGCATCCCTACACTTGGTCTGCGAGCACATCCGGCTGCGCCTTTATAGACAAAGAGGGACTCAGCGGCGACCATCCCGATTTTTTGCCGCGTGGTCCCGTTTGGGACGTAGCCGCTACCCGCGTTACCAGCCGGCTGCCCGTGCCACGTGTCGGTGCCTTTGCCAAGCTCCCCGCGCTTTCGCTGTATTTCTACGACGGCGCCGAGTGTCTGCGCCAACTCGAAGCACATAAAAATACGGTGAGTCGCCCGCGCGGTTATTCCTGTGAAGAGTTGGGTGGTTTAGCCTATGGTTTTGACCGCGACTTCTCGCAGCTGCACCGTCTCAGCCGCCTAGCCCCTCTATTCGTCTCGCCCGAAGGCACGGGTGCCAACCGCTATGTCTCGGTCTTGTGCGAAAAAAATGGAGACTTCCTTGCCACCTGGGAGCGCTCTTCGATAACACATTCGCAGCCGCTAGTCTCTCACCGCCTCCGCTCTGCGCGCGTAGAAACTCTGCTCTCATAAACGACTTTTTTATGTCGCAGACTACCCCTCGACACAGGCTCGTCTGGCTTTTTGGGTATCGCCCGAACGCGCGGACGACTTCAACGCTCAAATAACGCGCCCCCTCACACCCATCTTAAAAAAAGCTCGGCTTCACTCGAGCCGCTCCCAACCCGCGCCGAGAAATCGAAGGGGTATGCAGCCGGCTATTGACGCTGACTCACCCCGATGACCTAGACACGATACAACACCAACGAGCTTTCCACCCTTTATGCCCCGAGTCCAAACGAGGAAATTTCCTACTGCATAACCGTTTATAAGGTCAGCTCTCCCATCCCTCAGTTCCGCCACACGGGTGCCGGTTATCACGAGGGGTCTCTTGGCACACGCTTGGAGTTCGCGATGGACTGCCCTCTTCGCTGATAAGACAAGTCCTGCAAAACCAAGAAGGCAGCCTGTGGCTGTGCACACATGAAAACGGAATATGTCATTTTGATGGTCGCCGTTTTTCCTCCTATGTCCAACAGACGGGCCTGCCTTCAAATTTGGTTTATTTTTTGTTGATCGATCGCGAGGAACTACTCTGGTGTGCTACAGAAAAAGGCGTTTGTCGTTACGATGGCAACGTATTAGAAACGTTCACAATTGAAGACGGCCTAGCGGAAGATCAAACGCTTATGATCTTGCAAGGTCAAGGCGATCGCATCTTATTTTTGTCTATCAACGGACGCCTGAGTTGCTATAATGGCAACCAGTTCGATGCCATAGAGACCGATATTATTATCTCGATATCAAGGAGGACCGCGCAGGGCGGCTTTGGTGCACCTCGCGCGATGAGAGCATCTATTGCTACGATGGCAATTCCCTCACGCTTATTGGCCCGGATCACGGTTTAACGACAGAGCGAATCAGCTCGAGTATAATCGACCGCTCGGGATGTATTTGCTGTGTCACATCGGCTGCCATTTATCGTTGCGAAGACACACAATTTACCCTCATGGCCCCTTTCGGCCAACCAGTGGACCAACCCATTCGGCTCTGCTTAGCAAGCTCCGATGGCTCACTGTGGTTCGACGCTCCCAACCTTTTCGGACGCTGCAAGGATAACCAGCTACAATTCTATGATATGGCACCGCCCAGAGGCGTTACTCATGCCCTAGAAGACCGCAACGGCCACGTCTGGTTTGGCTCTTGGGGAGGCGGCCTATGCCGCTATGACGGCGGGCGCTTTAGCAATTACACCCGCGATGATGGCCTGGCACACGACGAAGTCGAAGCCATCTGTCATAGCCGCAGCGGCGATATGTGGTTTGCGACGCGCGGCGGCGGGGCCAGTCGCTATGATGGCCACCGCTTTACCAATTATGACACAGCGGATGGTTTGCCCCATAATTTGCTGTGGTCTATCTACGAAGATAAGGCCGCCAATCTGTGGTTTGGCAGCAACAGCACGAAGTTGACGCGCTTCGATGGCGAGCGCTTCGTCGCCGAGACTGATCTGGGCCTACACCCGGCCAGTGCGATGATCTGGTCGTTTTGCGAAGACCACAATGGCCACCTCTGGTTCGCCACGAACGGCAGCGGCATCGCCTGCTACGACGGCGAGTAAATCGTCAAGCGCTTCACCAGCGCCGACGGTCTACCGCACGATATCGTGTGGAAAGTGCATGTCGACCGCAACGGCAATCTCTGGTCGGCCACGCGCCATGGTATATGCCGCTACGATGGCCAGAACCTCACGACGCTAACGCAAGCCGATGGCCTGGCTCACAACGATGTTTGGAGCCTATGCGAAGATCATAACGGCGATATGTGGTTCGGCACCTGGGGGGCGGGGTCTGCCGTTACGATGGCCATCATTTTACAACCTACACCCGCAGCGATGGCCTGGCCGATAACAACGTGCGCACAATTCATCAAGACGAGCGTGACGTGCTGTGGTTCGGCACCTATGGCGGCGGCATATGCCGCTACGATGGCCAGGTTTTTTCGAGCCTCTCGCGCAAAGATGGCCTCGTGCACGACGCCATCCAGCACATCGTTCAAGAAGATGCAGACACCTATTGGATCGCGACCGAAGCTGGAGTGACTCGCTACATACCGTCTCGCTCTGCCGGACTATTTATTTAGAAAGCATCGCCGCTACGACATAGATGAAGAGGTCGTATTTCTGCGGCACAGCGCCTGCTCACTTTCGAATTCCAAGGGGCCAGCTTCACTACCAGCCCCGACCAATTTGCCTATGTATATCGCCTGCTCGGCCGCGATGAAACCTGGCATACCTCATATCTGCCGCGCGTCGAGTACCGCGATTTGCGCAGCGGTCAGTACGTCTTTGAAGTGCGCGCCGTCGACTACGACCTGAACTATTCTCAAGTGGCAAGTGCCGCGTTCAGCATCGTGCCCAATGTGCAGTTCGAACGCATAAATGCCTTACAAGCAGAGCTGAGCCAAACACATGATCTCGACCAGTTCATCGGACAGAGCGATTCCCTCCAGCAGGCTTTGGACCAAATACACACGGTTGCCCATACCGATGTCACAGCGCTCATCCTTGGCGAGACAGGCACCGGCAAGGGGCTAGCTGTAGCTGCGCGCGCCATTCACAACCTATCTACGCGCCGCGACCGCCCTTTTATCCAGGTCAACTGCGGCGCCATCCCCGAAGGACTAATAGAAAGCGAACTCTTCGGCCACGAAAAGGGCGCTTTTACCGGAGCTGTTCAGTGCAAAGTAGGCCGCTTCGAGCTGGCCCATGGAGGCACCATATTCCTCGACGAAACAGGCGATTTACCGCTGGCATCACAGCAAGTGCTTTTGCAAGTCTTGCAGGATGGCACCCTAGAGCGAGTGGGGGAACAGCGGCAAATTCAGGTCGATGTGCGCGTTGTTGCAGCGACCAACCGCAACCTGCGCGAGGGCATGCTAAACAATAGCTTCCGCGAAGACCTCTACTTCCGCCTGAGTGCCTTCACCGTCCACTTGCCCCCCCCTGCGCCAACGGCGCGAAGATATTAGACTACTCGTACATCACTTCGTGGAAAAATTCGCCCGCCACTTACATCGCCAAACTCCGCATATCGATATCGGCGTATTGGATTATCTACAGCAGTACGCCTGGCCGGGCAACGTGCGCGAATTGGAGCATATTGCCCAACGCGCCATCCTCGTCTGCCGCGATGACCATATCCAATTACACGATATCCCTGGACTAGAAACCGACCACCCCGTCGCGACCCATGCAGCAGGCCCCACCGAACCACCGCCGCTTCTGTCGCTATACGAAGCAGAAAAACAACTCATCAGCAACGCGCTACAAGCCTGTAATAGCATCGTCTACGGCGAGCGCGGCGCCGCCCGGCTCTTGGATATCCACCCAGAAAAAATGCGCGCCAAAATACGCAAACACGGTCTAAAGAAATAATTCGTGTTATAACACAATATATCGTGCTATAACACGAATCGAACTAACCTTACCCCACTGTATCAACTTAGACCTTTCCAACAGGATTGAGTCGTGCTATAGCACGACTTAATCTATATTCAGCAATTTATCCATAAAATATATAAACACATAAGGCTTTGTTTTTATCTACCTTAGTGAGGTGCCCAGTAGACTGGTGTAATTTGGCACACTTTATGCCTTAAATAGAGCAACTGATAATTTCTCAGTCAACGCAGGTATGTGGAGAGACGATGATCCGGCTGACGGAATTAGAGGTAGAGGAACGAGAAGTCACCATCAAGATTGAAGGCTATCTCACAGAAGCTTCACTGAAGGTGCTCGATGAGGTCCTCGCAGAATATGCACAGCGCCATATCCGCCACGTCCATCTCATGGCCGATGGCCTGCTCTCCGTCGACCGCCATGCAGTACAAGGGCGTCCGAATGGGTTTAGCCCCGAACTCTCCCTGTCTTTCTATACCTCTCGTATCGCACTCCAGCACCTCTTGCACTCTTGCGGGCTTCAAGTAACCCTGCAAACACCTTAACCACTTTTACCATTGAGGAGATGTTCCATGCGCATCCATATGAAAAACTGGATCTTTATCCCCCTGGCTGTCCTAGCGGTCGCTTTCGCCGGCTGCAGCGACGACGATGACAGTAGCAAAAGCGTCGAACCCACCGGTGCCGCCACGCCTATTACGGTCGACAACGCCGGCGAAGCACAGGCCGCCGTCACAACCGTCATCGGGCAGGCCGCTGCAAAAGGGCCCGGCACGCACAGTGGCGCCGTTTCTGGCAAGGTCAAGGTCGATATCGCCCTAGGCAAATTGGCCCAAATAGATATCGGCGACCTCGGTGGCCTCGGAGCCGGAGCAGCCGTCGCGTTTTCCATGGATTTCGACAACTACTCCGACGACGAGATCAATTGGCTCGACGGCAAAGTTAACTACTCCTTTGATGCGGCTACTTCTAGCCTCTCTTACACAATCGACCTGACGATCGACGGAGCCTATTCCGGCGATATTGAGGGCGAAGTTTCAGTTAACAACGGAGTCGCCGGCGGCTTCTGGGTCGTAGATGGCCAAACTATTAATTTCTAAGCTACTGAACACATAAAACCAACTTGGTCGGCTGTCTGCTCTGCGGGCAGCCGACCCCCTCTTCATAGGAGCCCCTATGCGCAAAACCCACATACTGTCCGCTGTCGTAGCCACCATACTGCTTTCCCTCGTGGGGCAGGCCACGGCGCAGAAGTCGAACGAACTCTACGAGATTGAGTTTAAAGACCCAAAAACTGACGGTTATTTCGAACCGTTACAAGACAAATACTTCTGGTTTAAAGCCAAGAAGGGATTCCACCTATTCGACGCCTACACCGGCGAAGCCAAGTGGAGCCACAAGGAATTACCCGACTTCGACGGCAAGTATACGCTGCTCTGGGAAGAGGATTACCTGCTCTATTCGACCAAGAAAGGCGCGGCGCGATTAGATGTCGAAAGCGGCGAGATCGCCTGGTCGACCGAGATGGAAAAACTCAAGTTCAAAGACGTCTCCAACTGGTGGGAAACCGACCACGGCCTCGTGGTGCAGATCAAGAACAACCTCGCCATGCTCGATATCGACGATGGCACCGAGAAGTGGTGGGTGCCGATCAAACCCAGCAGCGAGATCGCCAACAAGCGCGGTCTACCCTTCTTCTACGATCTGGGTGACCGCTTCTTGGTTCTAGCCAAGGACGGCCCCGTACTACTCGACGCCCAGACCGGCGAAACCCTGATGAGCATCAAGGGCAAGTACAACAAAAAATCCGACCCCTTTGTCGAGGTCGGCAACCAAGTCGCCTTCTTCTTCGACAAGAGCATCAGCATGGTCGACCTCAATGCCGCCAAGGTGAGTTTTACGATCGAAGGCAAAGTCGAGGAGACTACAGCTTTCGAGACTATCGAAGCTAACGGTAAAAACTATATCCTCTTCGGCTTCAACAAGCGCCTCATCGCCTTTGATGGCGACAGCGGCGAGAAACTCTGGGAAACCCCGGAGGGCACGGTCGGAGGTTCGGTGCGCTGGGTGCAGCCCTCCACCGACCCAGGTAAAGTGCTAATCCTCGGTCTCCGCGTCGACAAATTCGGCAAGGACGCCGGCACCTGGCTCAAGCTCTACAGCATCGATATCGCCTCGGGCGCGATCGCCTGGGAACAGATGGTCGGCTACTCGCAACTGGCCACCGTCGGCGTCGGTAAAACCTTTGCGAACGGGCCCAACCCATATGGCGGCCTCGATATTTCGATATGGTTTGAAGGTCCCTTTGCCGATGAGGATAACTTGATATTCCTGATCAAGGGCCTCGCAACCGGCGATCCCGTCTCCCTCGAACGCGACGAATCCCAAGGATTTATCAGTATCAATACCCGCAGCGGCAAAGTTAACTATTTGACCCGCTTGGAAGTACTGCACCCCAAGGGCAAAGAGGGTTATGCCAAGCTGGCTACGGGCGTCCTATGGGATCTCAACGAGGCCTATCCCAAACCGATCGACGAGGGGGCGACCGTGCTTGCCGCCGGCTACCAATCGATCGTCCGCCTCGACAAGAAGAGCGGCAAGCTGCTGTGGCAAGTTCCGACCCCGGGCCTGCCCACCAGCATGGTCAGCGAAGAGGGCATAGTGCTCGCCCAACTGGGCAAGATAATCACCAATACTACCTTGGAAAAAGGCGGCGTCAAAACCAAGACCACCGCCGCCAAACCCTTCGGCCTAATGGCGATTGACGTAGAAAGCGGCAAAAAGCTCTGGGCCAACACCGACTTCAAATACGACCCGATGGAGGCGATGTCAGCTGTTTTCGAAAATGGCGTGCTCTATGGCTGCGACGGCGAAGACCTCTACGCGATGTCGCTCCAAGACGGCAATTTTAAGTGGAAGTTCAATATCAACAAGGACGGCAAGGCCGGTAAGATCACCGGCGACAAAGCCTGGGCGGTCAATGTGGAGCAGAGCTCCGAATCGCTTCTGGGCACGAAGACCACCACCACCACCTGGTCGAACCCGCGCCGGATCCTGCGCACCGATTACCGCGACACGCATTTCGTCGTCTTTGGCGACAAGCAGATCATACGCGTCAACAAGGAAGACGGCGCGCTGGCCTGGTCGCACAAATGGAAATACGACCCGAACCAGAGGAGACTGCAGTTCGACCCGACCTATGTCGGCGACAACGACGATATCGTTTACGCCTGCAACGGCTTCTACGGCATCGACGGCAAAACCGGCGAGATCAAGTGGGAAGACAAAGACGTCG
>JBLHGI010000098.1:0-17712 GCA_047616505.1 Planctomycetota bacterium | reverse complement strand
GATCAACGATAAATTTGTCGGCTATCTCGACGTGCTCATCTCGACCAATACCGATGACATGGCCGAGTATCTCAGCGTGCTCGTCGCTCCGAATGTCGATGTGATGTTGGCCGAGGGCTGGACGTTGAATGCCGGTGTGTATGGCAGCGCGATGTCGGGTGATTTTGCCCCGAATACTGAGTTTGGTTTGATCGTCACTGTGCTGCGCGATATGCACTTGCAGTAGTCAAAAACAAATTTCCAAAAGAAGTCTGGGCGGGTGCCGAAAGGTGCCCGCCTTTTTTTTATGTGCATTGTATAGCTCAGGCCTCGCGCAATTCTTCGGACCAGTCGCGCCACATATCTTTTTGTGGTGGCTCCTCCTGCGTTATTTCCAGATCTTTTTTGACATAGTCGTAGAGCACGGCCTGGCGGATTTGCCGCGATGTATTGGGGCTGGCCATATGGGCTAGACGATGGTGCCAGAATACGATATCGCCTGCGTCGCCGTAGCAGTCGACGGGTTGCTGGCCGTTGTAGTACTCGCGTATGATGTCGTATTCGGGGGTGGGTTCGTTGCGGTATTGCGAAGTGTAGGCGTAGTAGAATTTCTTATGGCTGCCGGGCCACACGGTAAAAGAGCCGCCACTTGGTGGAACGAAGTCGATATAACCCACGACGCCCAGGTGGAAGGGATGGCCATCGCAGTGGCAGGTCAGCGGTGGTATGGGATGTTCGCCATAGGGCAAGGTGCAGTAGATGCCGCGGATATCCGTTGGTTCGACAAGTTGTTCCTCGCCGAGCATTTGCTGGGCCATAGACCAAATCGCTTCGTTCTTTGCCAGCAGGCGCACCATCCACTCTTCGCCGCTCGGTTCGCGGTACTGCCAGCGGAAACCGCGGCGGTGGTTGGGTTTTTCCAAGTCTTCTTCATCCTCGCGAAAAGGGCCAACCCACGTGGCGGGGGCATCGGCTGTACGCCCCGCTGGGGCGTAGTCCCACAGGCGCTGTCGCGCGCGCTCCATGAGGGCTGAGTCGAGCACATCGCGTTTTATCAGATAGCCGTTCTCTTTGAAGAAGCGAAGTTCGTCCGAGCTCAGGCGCATGGAGCATCTCCTTTTTTCCCAGCATAAGAAAATCTGTGGCAGCTGTCCAATTTTACTTGGTGTACCCGGAGTAGTGTGGGGATTTGACAGGTTCAGTTCCACGGTGCAGAATACACCGGTGGATGGCGCTGAGTCTGGCGCGCGTGACCGGGTATGGCTGAGATCGTCGAAGAAGTGCAGGCGGCGTAGTACCTATAGGGAGGACAGCAGCTATGGAAGATATTTTTGCAGCATATGATTTTGGAGCTAAAGGCCGGGCAACGCTCGACTGCGATGGTCATTTCGTCTTTCCCGGTCTGCTAACGACCGCGGCCCAGAACAATCTGACCCAGGCGTTGAGTGAAATACAGGCGCTGATGCCCGGTGCTGAAGACTACAAACCGAATCACTACGCGGCGGAATACAATGCCTATTTGGCCAGCCTGATAGCGCACCCGCAGCTTTTAGGGCTGGCGCGAGAAGTGTTGGGAGAGCCGCTGCGCTTTGATCATTGCGTGACCTTAAATCGACCCGGTGGCGATGGCGGTGCCCATTGGCATAGCCACGAGTATGGAGAACGAGATCCGAGTTTGGGTTTTTTGCGCATATTTTTTTATGTCAATGGGTTTACTCCGGATGACGGTGGCCTCAAGGTGGTGCCGGGTAGTCACCTCTATAGAGATTCGACCATCAGGGCGGGCTCGGACGACGAATTGCGCGCAGAGTGGATGGCGGGCAAAACACATCCGGAAACGGGAGCAGCGTTGGCGATAGAAGAGCTAACGGTATCCGAGGGTACGGTGGCGCTGATGTGGACGCACGCAGCGCATGGAGTCAATCCGCGCCAGGCCGTTAGCAATACGCGCTGGGCGGCGGTTTACGCCTATCGCAATCCGGGGTTGCCTTCGCGCGCGCGTTGGATTAGCGAGGTATTTGAGAAGAAGGGGATAGCTGGGACAGAAGGGTTGATGAGTCTGTACTGAGACCAAGAGAGGGTTGAGATGAAAATAACGGAAATACGCAGCTTCCTAGTCGATCGCTATTTGTTGGTGCGGGTCTATACGGACGCAGGTATAGTCGGCAACGGCGAGGCGGGTCTATGGGCGCACCACGGCGTGGTAAAGCAGGCCATCGACGAGCTAGCCGAATACTATGTCGGCAAGGATCCGCGTCAGATAGAGCATCATTTTCAGGTCGTGTCGCGGCAGACGCATTTCTTTGGTGCGGCGTTGAATGCGGCGATGAGTGCCATCGATATCGCGCTGTGGGACATTTTGGGCAAGTCGGTCGATCTGCCGGTGTATCAATTGTTGGGCGGCAAGTGTCGCGACAAGATAAAGGTCTTTGACAATATAATTGGCGAGACGTTGGAAGCGCGGGTCGCCAGTGCGCGCGGGCATGTCGATAACGGCTATACCTCGCTGCGCATGACGCCGTTTTTTAGCGGTTTTGAAGAGAAGACGGCCAGCGACGTAATTGGCGATGCGGTCTCGATGGTCGCCGCCGTGCGCGCGGCGATTGGTTATGGCATCGACCTGGGGCTGGAGATCCACCGCAACTTGCGTATTGAAGAGGCCATCACCTTAGCGCGCGAGTTGGAGCCGTTTCGGATTCTGTATTACGAAGACCCGCTGGCACCCGAGAGCGTCGAGGGTTTAGAGATTATGGCCAAGAGTGTGCGGCTTCCCATTGCCACGGGCGAGCGCTTCTACAGCATTCAGCAGTTTAAAGATCTGATCGATCGCAAAGTCGTCAGCCTGATACGCCCCGACGTGTCGCTGGCGGGCGGTTTTACGCAAATAAAAAAAATTGCCGCCATGGCCGAAGCCGCCTTTGTCGGCATCTTTCCGCATTTGATGGGTAGCGCGGTCAACAACGCCGCCTTTGCGCATTTTGCTGCGGCGATTCCCAATTACGTGTTGATGGAGAGCAATTTGATGGCGGGAACACCGGACATCGTCGACGAGCAGATGCCGATTGAAAACGGCTATCGCATCGTCTCGGACCGGCCGGGCATTGGTATCGAAATAAATGAGGCGGCGCTGGCGAAATACCCGCAGAAGAAAGTGGCGATTAGCGGGTTTTTTCACGCCGACGGTTCGGTGGCGCATTAAGGGTGTAACGGGGCGTGTGCAGACCGCGCAGTTGCCCCGTGCCCTCGCAGGATCAGATAGCGGCTATAGGGGCATCTCGGTGGAGGCCGGGATGGCGCTCATACTCCGGCCGCACTCACGAGGAGGGACGTGAAATGAAAACGGGAATTGTCTTTGCTTTATTGGGTATAGCGTGTATATGCACGGCGCAGCAACGCCCTGCGGAGGAGCGCCGCTTCCGCAGAATCCCCTCGAATAATCGCGTCGGGATAGATATAGATCGCTTTATCGGCCGCCCTTTTTCAAACCAGATCCGCGTCACCCACGAGGTGATGCTGAAACAGCCGATTCTGCACAAGGGCGATCCCTACAATCCTGGCGATGCCGGCGCCGTGCTCGAGTACCGCGAGGACTTCGCCCACGCCTGGTTGCTGTCGCATAACGCCACGCCGCTGGTCGAATCGAAGTTGCAGCACATCTTCTATATACAGAGCGGCTCCGGGCGCCTGGACAACGGCTCTTTGCAGTGGGATCTGCAACCGGGGATCGCAGTGCTCGTTCCAGCCGGTGTGCCGCACCGCCTGAGCAACACGGGCGATGGCTCGCTAGAGATGCTGATGCTGAGTTGGGAGAGCCCCGAGGGCGTGGTGCCGCGCAAAGATATCTTGGTGCGCGACGCGAATTTGTTGCCCTTTGCCGAGAAAAACGCCCACTGGAACAATATGGCGAAAAACCTCTTCCATCCCTCGGATGGTCTGCATCCCAACGAGAAGGTGCTGGTGGTCTATTTGCCGCCGATGGCAATGGCCTCGCCGCACTCGCATGTCGAGGGGTGGGAGGAAGTGTGGACCAATATTGGCCCCGGACCTTCGATCTTGATGCTGGGTAGTGAATTGCGCGAAATGCCTGCCAATACGGCTTTTCTCTCGCCGCCCAACGGCCAGACTGTACACGCGGCGATTAACACGACAAAGGACGAAGTGCAGGCATTCTTCTATTTTGGCCGCTATACGCAGCCGGCGCCGGATGATTTCGGCGAGGAAGGGACGGTTGTGGGGAAGAAGATGCGCAAAAAGTAGCTTCTGTCAGCTATTGCTGGGGTTCTATCGCGGGCTTTGGAATCGCGTTTTTTGCGGATTAGCGACGAAGTCTGCTATACTTTCTTTCGACGAGAATAATTATAAAAGGAGTAGGTGATGAGTGTCGCTGAATACACGCCGCTGACAGAAAAAGAGAAAGCACTATTCGATCTCAAGGGCTTTTTGCTCTTTCCTTCTGTCTTGAGCGAAGGGGATATGGCGCCGATCAGAGCGCAGTGCGAGAAGTTGCGCACCGACGCCGCATCGCTGCCCGTCGCCGAGCGAAAATTGCCCGGTGGCGCCGCCTCTGTGCTTATCGACCATCCGGCAGTGATGCGCGTCTTGCACCAGATTATTGACGACGAGACGGAAAAGATCCGCTGTGAAAACTGTTTTTTCAGCTATCGCACGATAGGCGATTCGCACAAGGGATGGGACCCGCACGCCGGGGGTAAATCGGTCAATCCCAACTACTCGTATCAGTATCACGACGGCAAGATCCACGCCGGAATGACGCGCGTGGTTTGGGAACTCAACGGCGTCGAAAAGGGCCAGGGGGGCACGGAGCTAATACCCGGCAGCCACAAATCCAATTATCGCAAAGAGCTCAACTTATTTGACGATCGAGATTCGGGTGTGTGGGAGAGCTATGAATGTCCGCCGGGCTCGCTGCTGATCTTTTCCGAGGGGGTGCGTCACTCCTCCTGTCCGTGGGAGGCCGAGACGCCGCGTAATGCGCTATTTTTTGCCTATAACCACATCAATGTGCGCCATCATAAACCGTCCTTTTCCGACGAAATGTTAGAAGCACTAACGCCGGAGCATCGACGGTTCTTTAGCGAAGTGTATCACCCGCAATTCGATCGTTGGTAGTCTTTTTTTTAGTCTGAGCATCAGAGCACTTGAAGCGGTAGGGGCGCATATGGCGCCGTTTACTGCTGTATTTTAGCGGCTCTGTAGCCGCGCGACGTGGCGCTGGATGGCCGCGGCCATTTCCGGCCGCAAGCGCGCTGCCTCAGCAAAGTGTTTTTCCGCTTCTTTTTTCTCACCCGATTGAAATAGCGCCATCGCCAAGTTGAAGTGCGCATCGGAATAAGTCGGTTTGCTCTCTAGGGCGCGACGGAAATGGTCGATGGCAGCGGTAAACTGCCGCGAAGCGCTCAGGGCAATGCCGAGGTTGACGCGCGCCTCGGCGTAGTCGGGCTCTAGGCGCAGGCATTCGTTAAAGTGCTCGAGGGCTTCGCGGCCGCGCCCGGTGCGCAAATAACACATGGCCAGCGTGTGGTGATTTTCCGCATGATCGGGATCGGCTATGAGCATGGTTTCGTAGCCTGCGATCTCTTGGGCGATCCACTTGCGCGCGTAGTGCTGCTGTAGCGTCTTCAGGTCGCGCGGGTTTTGCGGCACGACCTGCAACGTTAGGTCGGCCATCTCGTCGCTGGACTGCAGGCCGTAGAAGATGCGCTGGGGCGGATCGTGTGGGTTAAAGGGGTTGTCTGCAGAATTATCGTAGACGTATTCCATGACCAGCGTCGAACCTTTGGGCAGCGCGACGGGTTTTTGGTAGCGATAGTCGTCCTGCCAGTTGAAATCCCACTCATCTATGCGAATCAACCATTCTTTTTTTCCATCGGGTAAGAGTGCGTAGACGGCCATGCTCTTGCCGAGGTAATGTGCGTGCGGGTAAATGCTGGTGACTTCTATATCTACGGGGAGTTGATACGTGTCGCGGATGGGATATTGGGCCTCACCAGCGGGGATATCGATATCTTTGCGACCGAGGCGCACCAGGGCCGGCGTGCGTTTTGGAGGACCGGCGGCAAAATAGAAGCCGATGCGGGCGCGCAGCGGCTCGGGGCGACCTGAGGGCAGCATATGTAGCTGCAGTACTAGGTCGGTGCCGGGCACTAAACGCCAGGCTAGCTCTGGGTCGCGATAGGGCTGTTTGCCGGGAGTCCAGCCTAGGAAATGACCGTCTGGCCCCTGTGCTTCACCAAAGACCATGCCGTCAAAGCCGGGGCCTTCCTCTCGCGCGTCGTGTTTGCGCGCCGTGCCCGAACGGTCGAACATCATCACGGCGTGGTGGATGACCTGGGCATTGTCGGCGTGAAATTCTACGGCCTCGACATAGTGCTGTGCGGCTACGGGGATGGGCAGCACGAAGTTGCGGAACTCGTCGTAGCCTTCGGCGGGTAATAGGTAGGGTTCGCCCATCTCGACGATGAGGTCGGGGGTGCCGAGCTGCCATTCGTCGGAGAATTCGGGCAGGGGGGGCAGGTGTTTTGGATCGCCTGCAGGTGCGCCACTTTCGACCCAGCGGGCTATGAGGTCGATCTGGGCGTCCGTTAATAGGCGCTCGCCGACAAAATGGCCGTAGCCGGGGCTCGGCTGCCAGGGCGGCATAAAGCGGCTGGTCGTCACTTCGGCGATTTGGCCGGCGTGGTCGTTTACTTCGTCATATGAAGTAAAGGGGAACGGGCCGGATCCTTCTGGTCTGTGACAGGGCACGCAGTTGGCAAATATAATGGGCGCAATATGTTCGCTGAAGGTCGGCGTCGCAGGCGTGTTTTGTGCCGGCTGGTCGCTACAGGCGGCAATACTCAGCAAGGCGATGAAAGCCGATAGCACGGCGATTGCGTTCTGTGTTCTCATGCGCGTGCACGATGTATTTTTTTCGCCATGTGTGGGGTTCATCCTATTTTTATTTCTCATAATTACTCTTTTAAATCGGCGATATAGCAGCCCACGGCGCGCGTGCGCTCATGGGCCGGTGCGCGGCCTGCTAACGTTGCCTGTAGGGCCTCTTCTAGATCGCGGTTGCGCGGGTTTGGACGCGCTTTGCCAAAGTCGATATAGCGATCGTCGATGCGACCGCTATAGACGAGTTGGCCGTTGGCATCGAAGACGGAGGCTTCGGGGGTTACGGTGGCTTTAGCTTTCTGGACTAAGGCATGCTCTGGATCGTGCAGAGCGGGAATCTCATGGCCAAAGTCGGAGAGGTGACGGCGGATTTCTTCGGCCTCGAGATTGGGATCGACGTAGACGAGCCAAAAGCGCACGCCCTCTGCGCTGTAGCTAGCGGCTAGACGCTGTATCTCCGGGGCATAGCGGTTGGAAATGGGGCAATCGGTGCCGACAAAAATAAGTGCCGTGGCCGTCGCATCCACTGTGAAGGGGTCTACGGAGTGGCCGTCGAGGTCAAAGGCGTTGGTGGCCGTGGGCCAATAGGACCAAGTGAGAAATGCGCCGATGCTAATTAGTGCTATAATGGCGATGGATAAGCGAGTGCTCATGAGTGCTCATGTGGGAATTATCTACACTGCGGGCGAGTCAATCGTCCGTGTAGTAGAGGCCGACGGCTGTCAACTAAAATACCTCGCCTAATCCTTTGGTGTCAATACAGCGGCAGCGGCTTGATGGCAGGTTGGGCTTCGTCCTATATTGAAACGCGGGTCTGTGGAAATATCTTATGTCGTTTGTCGTCGGCAGCGGTTACTCCACAGGCGCGGAACAGGTCATTATTTCACTCGTTATATACGACGAAGGCCCGCGTGCCATATCGAATAATAAAATGGATTGTCTGCCTGTTTTTTTTATTGCGGGCTGGTATAACGAGTGCGTTGCCTGGCGATATCAATCGCGATGGCACGGTTGACTTCGACGATTTCTTTTTGTTGGCCGATGATTTTGGCCGCAGTGGGCCGCCCGTGGGAGTGGCCGATACGGTTTTTATTGTGCGGCGCGATACGCTAGAGCGCATTGTCGAAGTGCCCGTTCTTTTGCGCGACACTGTCTATGTCAACTTGGATTCGCTGGGAGCGCTGGGGCAGGTGTTGAACTTTTCCGACCCCAATCTCGAAGCGTCTGTGCGCAGTGCCGTCGGCCGCGAGACGGGGCCGCTCTTCGAACAGCACGTGCAGAGCCTGAACTTCCTCGATGCCTCTGGCCGCAGTATTGCCCTGTTGGACGGGATCGAGAAGCTGAGTGCCTTGACGAGCTTGAGCTTGAGCGATAACCAGATTGTTTCGCTGTCGCCATTGCTCAACCTGACGAGTCTTGCGAGCTTGAATTTGTCGAATAACAAGATTCGCTCATTGGTGGCACTGGTGTCCAATAGTGGATTGGGGCCTGGGGCGAGTGTGGTGCTCTTAGATAATCCGTTGGGTGTCGCGGCGCGTTCCGTTGAAATACCGGCGCTAGAAGCGCGCGGAGTGCAGGTAGCGCGCGATGCGGCCGTTATAACATTTGCCGACACGGCGTTGGAAGCGGCGGTGCGCAGCGTGCTGGCCTTGCCGCTAGGCGATCTTCTGACGTTAGATTTGGAGTTATTAACTCAATTGCACGTGTCCAATCGGGGCATCGCCGACCTGGCGGGTATTGAGTATTTAATTGAGCTGAGAGAGCTGTTTATAGATGGTAATCAGGTCGTCGATATCGGGCCCCTAGCTAGTTTGGTGCATTTGACGAGCTTGCGTGTAGAGAACAACCAGATCGTCGACCTGAGCCCCCTACAAACGTTGACTGGGTTGCGCGAATTCAACGCCGAGGGCAACCAGATAGAGCGCGTTGAGGGGCTGCGCGGTTTGTCGGGATTGCGCACGTTGGATTTGGGGGGCAACCAGATCGCGGATTTGTCACCGCTCGCGGCGCTGGTGGCCTTGAGCAATGTGGGGTTGGAGAGCAATCTTATCGAGGATTTGGCCCCGTTGAGCGGGTTGTCCTTGTTAGAGCAACTCGACTTGAGTAGCAACCGCATCGTCGATATCAGCCCGCTGCTCGTGCTGACGGGGTTGGACGACTTATGGCTGGTCGGTAACTCGCTCGATTCGCCATCGGTGCTCAATCACATACCGGTGCTGGAATCGGCCGGCACTTTTGTGCGTTTTTGATTAATAGGAAGAGTGAATGAATAAACGACCCAATCTCATCTGGATCTTTGGTGACCAACACCGCGCGCAGGCGCTCGGTTGTATGGGGGATGAAAACGTCAGTACGCCCAATATCGATGCACTGGCCGCAGATGGCGTGACCTTTGAACGCGCCGTAGCCGGTTGCCCGCTCTGCTGTCCCTATCGCGGCTCGCTGCTTTCGGGTCGCTACCCGCACCGGGCGGTGCCTGGTCACCAGATACGCCTGCCGCCGGAGCTGCTGACGGTGGCGCAGCCCTTTCGCGCTTCGGGTTATCACACGGCGTGGTTTGGCAAGTGGCATCTCGACGGCTTCCAGGAAAAGGATGGCCGTGCCGTTTTTCACGAGGTGCCGAGGAATAGGCGCGGCGGCTTTGATACGTGGCTGGGTTATGAGAACAACAACGCCCAGTATGATACGTGGCTGCACGGACATGCCGGCACAGAAGAAGTGGAAAATCATCGCCTAGACGGATACGAGACGGATGCGCTGACGGACCTTATGTTGACGCATATAGAAGAGCGCACGCAGACGGGTATGCCGTTCTTTGCGGCGCTGAGCGCACAGCCGCCGCACAACCCGTATGTAGCGCCGCCCGAGTGGATGGGGCGGCATGTGCCGAGTAGGGTCGTGTTGCGCGAGAATGTGCCGCCGATCGCTTCCGTCATCGAGCGCGCGCAGCGCGAGCTGGCCGGTTATTATGCGATGATTGAGAATCTCGATTGGAATGTCGGCCGCATTATCAATGCGCTGCGCAGGCGCGGTCTATTCGATGATACGCATATCGTGTTCTTTTCGGACCACGGCGATATGCACGGCTCGCACGGGCAGTTTCTCAAAACCTCGCCGTGGGAAGAGGCCATGCGCGTGCCGTTTATTGTCGGTGGCGGGCGTCGCTACGAAATGAAGGCCGGCACGCGCGTCGATGCGCCGATCAACCACGTCGATGTGGGGCCGACTTCGCTGGGGCTCTGCGATATAGAGGTACCCGATTGGATGCCGGGTGCCGACTATTCCCATCATCGGCTGCGCAAGATGCCGCCGGCCCATGAGCCGGATTCGGCCTATTTACAGCTGGTCGTGCCGACGGGGCACGGCGACAGCATCGATCGGCCTTGGCGCGGTGTCGCCACTCGTGATGGCTGGAAATATGTGGCGTTAGAGGGACAGCCCTGGATGTTGCACAACCTCAATGAGGACCCCTACGAATTGGCCAACCTCGCCTTTAATACGCGCTATCGAACCGAACGGCGGCGCTTGCACGAGCGTTTGGCGCAGTGGGTTGACGAGACGGGGGATGTTTTTGCGCTGCCGGAGCTATAAAGTAGAGGGGAAAAGTTAATGCAGCAGTGCCCGCGTTTTGAGGTGCAGCGCTTAGACGTGAATCCTATTATTTATCCTACTATGCCGGGGTTGCAGGGGGATATAGGTCGCAATATAAATGGACCGTCATTGATCCGTGTGCCGGAGTGGGTCGAGGGGGCGCTAGGCGCGTATTATCTTTATTTTGCCGATCACAGCGGACAGTATATACGCTTGGCCTATGCCGATGATCTAGCTGGACCGTGGACGATTTACGAGCCGGGCGTGCTGCATATGCACGAGGCGCCGGGACGTGCGCATATCGCCAGCCCCGATGTGCACCTTTACGAAGAAGAGCGCCAGATCCGCCTGTATTTCCACCAACCGGCGCCCGAGGCCGAGCGCGCGTTGGACCAAGTGTCCTACGTGGCGCTATCGAATGACGGGCTGCATTTTAACGTGCGACCACAGATCCTTGGCCAGTATTATTTCCGCGTCTTCCAATACGGAGGCTGGCACTATGCGTTTGCCAAGGGCATTTCCTATCGCTCGCGCGATGGGCTGACGGATTTTGTCGAAGGGGAAACGCATCTGCCGCGCTGTCGGCACACGGCGGTCTGGGTCGAAGGCGATATAGTACATCTGGTCTATTCGCGCACGGAGGATAGGCCGGAGAGCATTTTGTACACATCGGTCGATTTGCGCGAGGATTGGTTGGATTGGAACTTTGCCGAACCCACGCGTTTGTTGGCCCCCGAACTCGATTGGGAGGGGGCGGACTGCCTGCTCGAAAAGTCGCGTGAGGGTAAAATAATGAAAAGGGTCAATGAATTGCGCGATCCGGCTATATATCGAGAAAACGGCCAATTCTACTTGCTCTATTCGGTGGCGGGTGAGAGTGGCATTGCCATAGCTAAATTGGAGAAAAAATAAAAATGAAGAGCGAATTAACGGCAGCACAAATAGAACGCTATCAGCAAGACGGTGTACTCGTAATTGAAGGCCTACTCGATGCGGAGGAATTGGAGACGTGGAGGACGCACGTCGACGAGGCGGTGGCCAATCGGCAGGACCGCAAGTTGGCCAACGGCGATATGAAGAGCGGTGACTCCTATTACGACAAGGTCTTTACTCAGCGTTTGAACCTCTGGGTAGACCACGAGGGCATGCGCGGCTTAATGCTGGACCCGAGCTTGGGTAAGATGGCGACGGAGTTGGCCGGAGTCGACGGCATTCGCATCTGGCACGACCAGGCGCTAATCAAGGAACGGTGGGCCAATCCGACTGCGTGGCATTTGGACAATCCCTACTGGTCCTTTTCCTCGCGCAATGCCCTTTCCATTTGGGTCGCGCTCGACGATGCGACGCTGCAAAACGGCTGTCTTTATTTTGTGCCGGGTTCGCACAAAGAAGCGGGTTTTGAAAATTCGGGCATTACGGAAAACATGTCGGACTTGTTTAAGGTCTATCCGCAGTGGGCAGAGCGCGAAGCGCTGGCGGCACCGATGAAGGCTGGGGACTGTTCTTTCCACAACGGGCTCTTGGCGCACGGGGCCGGTGCCAATATGACGCCGGGACGGCGGCGGGCTATGACCTGCGCCTATATGCCGGATGGCGAAATCTATAATGGCCAGAAAAACGTGCTACCCGACTCGTATATACAGGAGCTTAAGGTCGGCGATGTCCTAGAAAATGACGAATTTAATCCGCTTATTTATCACAAAAACAAAACGATTGTATCGGCCTAGGGGGATGGGACTATGGTAAGGGAAGATCCACAATTGCTCAGCGATAAAGAGATGCAGACATTTATTTGCGATGGGTATCTCGTTTTGCAACCGCAGTTGCCTGCGAGCGTGCACGCGGGGGCGTATGAGAAGCTGCAGTGGATGCTCGACGAAGAGTATAATCCGGGCAATAATATACTGCCTAGAGTACCCGAAATGCAGCAGGTCCTGGACTCACCGGAGGTGCGCGGGGCGCTCAGCAGCGTGTTAGGTGCAGACTATGCTCTGCACCCGCATCGTTTTTGCCACAGCAATCTGCCGGGTGAAATGACGGAAGAAGGGCCGAAGGTGGGGGCGGGTTCAACCTCTTTTGTCGGTTGGCATCAGGACTCGCACAGCCCGCTTTCCCGCCCGCGTCATCACTATCCTCGCTATGCGATGCTGCTCTACTATCCGCAGGACACGCCGCCGGAGTTGGGCCCAACGCAGCTGATACCCGGGACACACTATAATCGTTCGTTAAGCGATGCAGACCGCGCGCGCGGCCTGCAGGCCAGCGGGCCGGCGGGCACTTGTGTGCTGGTGCATTTTGATGTGGCGCACGGCGGCTCGTTGAACGTGGGTGACTATTGTCGCCATATGGTGAAATTCGTTTTTGCGCGCGTTTCGGAGCCGCAAGAGCCGAGTTGGGACAACCGCGTGCCCGCTTGGCACACACCTGCCGACAAGCTCAACCCACACGACCAGGAGGTCGTGTGGCGGCGGGTGTGGGATTGGTTGCGCGCGGGAGCGACAGTGGCGAGTTGCGCCGAGGCGGAGCCGGGCCAAATAGAGGAATTAGTCGGCGCATTAGCAGGGGAAGAGTCATTGGCAGTGCGCTTGTCTGCGTGCAATCGCCTCGCTACTTTTGGGCCGTCGGCGGCATCGGCGGTGCCCGCGTTGATAGGATGTTTTGCTGGGCCGGAACCGCTGCGGCAGAACGCGATCTATGCGCTGGCGGCGATGGGGACTGCAGCGATCCCAGCGCTCGTGGAGCACCTGCAGGGCGCCGAGGAGAGCCGTTGGAACGAGGGGGCCTTTGTCTTAGAAGACAGTGCTTATGCGCTGGCGGCGATGGGGGCGGCATCTGTGCAGGCCTTAGAGGTGCTTTTAGGACACGAGAGCGAATGGGTGCGCATCAATGCGCTCTTTGCGCTGGGAGAAGTGGGCACGGAGGCGGTCTCGTGTCTGCCCAAGCTAAAGGGAGCGTTGGCAGATCCTTCGCACTGCGTCGTGCGCACGGCGCTGGACGCGCTCGGACAGATTGGCTCCGCAGCGGTGGAGCTGCTGCCCGAAATTACAGCTCTTTTAAAAAGTGAGCACCCGGAGTGGGACGAGTTGATACGCCGCGATTGGAGCGCAGCTGATCAGATGCGCGTCAATGCGGCGATGGCCCTTTTGCGCCTGGGGCCGAAGGCACCGGGAGTCGAAGACGCACTGGCGGGGGCTTTGGGGGATCGCTGTGGTTATGTCGATGGTTTTGCGCTTGAGGCGCTGTTAAAGGTGGACTCACCGACGGCATTACAGACGGCCTTATCGCATTTGCGCACGCATCGCTGGGACGACACCTTGATTCGCAATGTGCGCACCTTTTAGAAAGGACCTATGATGAAACGGCCTAATATTCTACTCTTTGTCGCCGACGATATGGGCTATGGTGATTTTGGCGTATTCAACGACGGTTCGGCGCGCACGCCGCATTTAGATGCCCTCGCCGCCGAGAGTCTGTGTCTGACGCAGCACTACGCCGGGTCGGCGGCGTGCTCGCCTTCGCGGGCGACGTTGTTCACGGGGCGCTACCCGCACCGCACGGGAGCGCTGACGCCGATGGAGATGCGCGGCATGGATCGCATTGCCCTCGACGAGGTGACCTATGCCGACGCGTTCCAAAGTGCCGGGTATAAGACGGGGCTGATCGGCAAATGGCACAACGGCGCCTTGGACGATCGCTACCATCCCAACGCGCGCGGTTTTGACGAGTTCTTTGGTTTCTGCGGTGGCTGGATGGATTATTTTGACTGGCAAATTGAGCATAATGGCGTGCGTCAGCGCGCCGACGGCCGCTATCTGACGGATGTTTTTACCGAACAGGCGGTGGACTTTGTGCGCCGGAACCAGCAAGAGAACTTTATGCTCAGCGTGATGTATAACGCGCCGCACTCGCCGCTGCAGGCGCCCGAAGACCGGGTGCAGCCCTATGTAGAGGCGGGGTTGAATCCGGGGGTTGGTATTACCTATGCAATGAACGAGGTGATGGACGATGGAGTCGGGCGGATTTTGGCCGAGTTAGATGCATTGGGTCTGACTGATAATACGATCGTGTTGTTTACGAGTGATAACGGTCCGGCCTTTAGTTTGCGACCTGATCAGGTGCCCGCGGGCATGGACTTGGGTTGTCGGCGCTATAATTGCGGTTTTAACGGCCAGAAGGGCTCGGTCTACGAAGGCGGTATTCGCGTGCCGATGATCGTGCGCTGGCCGGATGGATTGGAGGGGGGGCTGTCCTCGGACGCGCAAATTCACTTTGCCGACTGGCTGCCGACACTGCTGGCAGCGACTGGGGTTGAAAGACCGGGGGGGCGGCCCTTAGATGGGCGCGATGTCTTGCCGGTGCTGCGCGGGGAAAATGCGAGCGAAGCGCCGCCGCTCTTCTGGCAGTTAAATCAATACCAGCCCGTGGGCTGGATCAATGCGGCGATGCGCGAAGGGCCGTGGAAATTGGTGCGGCCGCATCAGGCTTTAAAACCGGCGACGGATGCGGACAAAGAGCGCATGGACGCCTACGTGGAGATGGATATAAAATACAAGTATCATCCGGAAGAAGTGACGGGCCTGATGGACGATCCCGATCCGGAGCTGATCATCCCACCGCCGGCAGAGGTCGAATTATATAATATTGAGGAAGATCCATTGGAAAAGGACAATAGGGCGGCGAGCGAGAAGGAGCGGGTGGGGCACATGGTCAATGCGCTGGACGATTGGTTTGCAGAAGTTGAGGCCGAGCGCGCGCGCATCCGCCCAGACGGAACGATAGAAGAGGCAGTATAGAGCATGCGGGTACTCGATGAACAGCAGATGGCGTTTTACCGCGAAGAGGGTTATGTGTGTGCTAGAGGAGCGGTGTCTGAAGATGCATTGGTTGTAATGCAACGCATCTTGGACGCGTGGTGCGAAGGGCAGATCGGCGAATGGGTAGAGCAGGGGCTTTTGGCAGACGGTCGCGCCGATCTAGACTTTGCCCATCGTTTTGCGAGACTGTGGCAAGAGGCGGACAAACCCGCTTATATGCGCAGTCCGCGCCGCGATTTGGTCGGCCCAGATATGTATGCGCTGTTGGCGCACCCGGCCTTGCTCGATTTGGCGCAGGACCTGTTGGGCACAGACGAGATTTCGGTGCACGGCATTTTTAATGCGCGTCCCAAGCTGCCGGACCAACGTTGGACCGATACGCCTTGGCACCAAGATGCGCAGTACTATCGCGATGCCGAAGATGTGCATGTGCTCAGTTTGTGGATACCGTTGCAGGCTGTCGATGAGAACAATAGCTGCTTGCAAGTATCGCCGCGTCTACACCAGAGCGGTCTCTATGCGGACTATCAGGACGAAGAGACGGGTTTTAAGGGGATCTCAAAAGAGGAACGAGCGCAGTTACCCGCCATTTCGATCCCCATGCAAAAGGGCGATGCGCTCTGTTTTACGCAGACTACGCCGCATCGGGCATTGGGCAATAGGAGCGATAGCGTGCGCTGGTCGATGGATTTGCGCTACGAAGCGACGGCGACGGCGACGGCGAGCGGCAAGCAATACGGTTTTGTCGCGCGTAGTGGCACCAATCCTTCGGCGGTGGTTTCGTGTGAAGAGTGGCTCGCTAAATGGGATGGCGTGGCTGCACGGACTTATTAGAGAGGATGGGAGCTATGGCCAAAAAGAGATGTCTGATGGTCGGCGGCAGCGGTATGGCTGGGCGCTGGATCGAGATATGGAGCGGGCTCTTGGGCGAGCGCGTGGAGATCGTAGGATTGGTCGATGTCAGTCGAGAAGTGTTAAAGGAGCGCGGCGATGCACTGGGCCTAACGGAAGGCCAGCGCTTTGTCGACTTTGCGACCGCGCTGGCTGGCGTTGAGGCCGATTTTTGTGCGATTGCCACGCCGCCGCAATTTCACAGCGAACAAGCCGTCGCGGCTATGGCTGCCGGCCTGTCCGTCGTATGTGAAAAACCGATTTCCAACGATTTGGCCGGGGCGTTGGCGATGCTAAAAAAATCGGAGGAAACGGGCCTGCCCTGCGGGATTATCCAGAACTATCGTTATGCGCCGAATAAACAGGAGTTGGTGCGGATCCGCGAGTCCGGTGAGTTGGGGCGCCTGCAGCACGTGGTTGGGCGCTATGCCTGCGACTATCGCCAGCACGGCTCGTGGGGCAAGGAGTGGCGGCACGATATGGACTTTGGTCTGCTCTTTGAAGGTTCGGTGCACCACTTCGATATGCTGCGTTTTTTGTCGGGGGGCGACTGCGATGTATTGCAGGGCTTTGGCTGGAATCCCGAATGGTCGAGTTTTAAACATTTTTCGAGTGGTTTCTATCTTATGCGTATGGACAATGGTGCGCATACGGCGTACGAGGGAAACTCCTCGGCGGCGGGCATTACGAATTGTTGGCATCGCGAATACTACCGCGCCGAATTTGAAGGGGGCACGGTGGAAATTGCCGAGGGTGATGAGGTGAAGATTTACAAGGTGGGCGAGGAAACGCGGATCTATCAGGCGCCGGCGCTGGAGATTGCCGGACACGAGTATCTGCTCAAAGAGTTTGTCGATTGGCTGGATGGGGGTGCGCCGATGGTCACGCGCATCCAGGACAATATTAAAAGCTTTTGCATGGTGATCGCCGCCATGGAAATAACGGAAGATGGCATGCCCAAGCGCATTGCCGATTATCTGGAGTAGAGGACGATATGGACGACGTAATGCGCGGAATTTTTGCGGTAATGCAGACGGCGCTTAAACCCGATGGGGAATTTGATCTCGAGGGCATGAAAAAGCAGGTGGACTTCTGTATTGAGTGCGGTGGCCACGGATTGGTCTTTCCCGTGCTCGGTGGTGAATTTCAGTATTTGAGCGAGGGCGAGCGCGAGCAGTTGATCGGCGTAGTGGTCGATGCAGCGGCGGGGCGCGTGCCGGTCGTAGCGGGTGTAGCGGGGCCGAGCAAGGCGATTGCCGTCGAGTGCACCAAGGGGGCGGTGCGCGCTGGCGCGGACGCCGTAGTCGCGCTGCCTCCCTATTTGTCAGGTGGTACGCCCGAGGAAGTGCGCGACTACTACGAGGGCATTGCCGCCGCGGCACAGCGGCCGGTCTTTTTACAGCACACTTCGGGCGGGCTGACGGCCTCTTTTATGCGCGATCTCTTTGCCGAAGTTGAGCATATCTCCTACTTAAAAGAAGAGCAGATGCCCAGCGCGCATCAGATATCGGCGGTGGTCGAGGAAGTTAAAGAGGGGTGC
>JBLHGI010000097.1:0-17749 GCA_047616505.1 Planctomycetota bacterium | reverse complement strand
CTTCTTGGTGCTGCTCTACCTCGGCGATCGTCTCGTCCGCTATTTCCAAATCCAAGGAAAAACCATCGTCGCTCTCCGGCGCAAATAAATCGCCATCTTCATCGATAAAGCGCAGCGAGAGCAGCGCCGTTTCCCTGCCGACTCCCACTTCGATATTGCCGCCAACTTCGCCGTTCTCATAGCGCACGAGTTCTACGCCACTCGTGCGCAATACAAAACCAACCGCTTCGGCGTGCTCCCCCTCATGGTCGTCTTTTACCGGGTTGTCGTCGTCGCCGCAACCGCTGCTGAGTAGGGCGCATACTACAAAACTAAAGGCCATTATTTTTCTGAGCATCTGTATTCTCCAGTAGGTGTTCTCGCGAGGCAACTGGCGAGGCAACTGGCGAGGAACGGCGCACATCGGCGCGCATAGACCTCGGCAAAAATCGCGAGCATGCACAACAGCACGCATCGAGACTGCCTAGCAGCAAAAGTCAATGTGAATGAAGTGTTAATGGGAGAACGCATCCGCACCGATGCAAAAATAACCGAGTTAGGCCGAAGGACACACGACTAGGTACAGAAAAAAACAGTCGTCCTATGGTACTATATTAACGCGGTATACTAGGAGATGCGGATGCTCAGAAGCGGGGTGGCCCGCGATTGCTGCGAGAAAAAGAAAAGAAGAAATACGGCAGTGGCACAGACCACGCAAAGGCGACAGCACCTTCGCTAAGGGCCTGTAAAAAGACGAGCGTCAACAGCGTGCCAAAGAGCAATACTAGGCTGCTCTCCAGCATGTGCACCGGACAGCTCTCCGACTCGACTAGGCCGTCGTGAAAGAGTTGGTGTCCCAGCGGCAAGCCCAGAAAAAGCCCCAATAACAAAGCGGCTAAGAGCAGGCTGGCCAGATGCGCGGGTTGGCGCCAATCTATGTCTCGTAAACAGTGCATGATGCACTAATCATAGTCATCTCTTCTTCTAAGTCAACGACTGCCAATAAAAATTTTATTTCGCACTATTTTTTCTACCATATCGCCGACTAGGGCGGCTCTTTACTATATAGCGCGCTAATACAGGGAGATAACACTGAGAACGTGGCACTAATGAGATAATGCTGAGAACACGACGCGAATAATTGACCAACTCACCCTAGTGCGCCGCGCCCAGAGCGGCGATGCCGACGCCTTCGGACAACTCGTGCTGCGCTTTCAGGACATGGCCGTGGGCTACGCCTACTCGCGGCTCGGCACTGCTCGACGCCGTTGGGACTAGCCGCACGCGCGGGGCAGAAAGAGATGGTGGAATTTTTGTTAGAGCGCGGCGCCGACCCGACGACGGCTGGGGCGTAATGGGCGACGCCGTTGGCCTGGACGCAGAAGGGCGGGTGGACGGAAGTCGCGGCGTTACTCGAAGAGCGCAGTGAGGGGGATGGGTGGCATTTCCTACACGCGTAGAGATTTAGCGGCAGATCCTATTCCCCATACATCTCCGTTATAATGCGCCGGAGCTGAATCGCATCATCCGCAGACAGTGCATCGATTTTGTTCTTTAGCCGCTCCTTGCTGATCGTGCGAATCTGGTCCACGGCAATTTCGGCGTCTTTCCCTGCGCATTGGATCTGCAAGCGACTGCGCCACTGTGGATGCAGCGTCGAGTTGAGAGGGCACGCGACCACCGTATTCAAGAACTGATTCATCTCGTTCTGGCTAACGACTACGACGGGTCGCACCTTGCGTATCTCGCTCCCTATAGTGGGATTCAAGTCGGCAAAGTAGATTTCATAGCGCTGGGGAAAGTTTGCCATCAATCCAAACCATCGCCGACTGTGGCATCCAAATCGCTCCAGTCCTCCTCTTCAGCCGCCATATCGCGATACGTCTCTTGCCACGAGAGTTTGTTTTTCTCTTTGCTATATAGATAAATCCCCTCGTCAGTTTCCTCTAGAACGAGGGAATCACTCCAACCGTATTTCTGCAGTAGCACTTTGGGGAGGCGGATGCCTTTGGAGTTGCCAATGGGGATTAGCTTGACGTCCCGAGTGCTAGTTGTCTTGCTCATTTCTCATTCTTTCTGATTGAAATTTCACGCAATGTAATTACGGTAATTACATTGCGCTATTTTGTCAAACAATAAACGTGCTAGAACGCATAAAAGGGCGCTATTTTTCCAATTCGAAACTCAACACCCGCCCATTGACTCTACGAGAAAAAGCCAATGCCAAACGCGCATAGTCCTGATAGGCTACGACAATCTGCTCACCCACCCTTGCCATCAGCCCCACACGCCACAATCGCACATAACACACCGATAAATAGAAGCCCTCTCATAGTCATTTGCTCCATTTCATAGTAGGTTTACTACGCAAACAATTTTATCATGCTAGGGCTCCTTTATACGGGCTTAGATGGTCAATACAGAACGACGGATTCATCGGGAGAAAGACAGAATGAAGATTTACGGGGTGCTCTGCGCCCTCTGCTGTTGGGCACTGGCGACCAGCGCCCAAGAAGCACCAATTGACGTGGCCCATTTGCGGGTAGTAGAAGACCACACGGAGAACTTGGCCAACGAGCTACACAAGTTCTCCGTCGCTGTGCGCGACGGCCAGTCCGCCGAGATGGCCAGCTACTTTGCCGCCGACCTCAAAGCCGAACGCCTGCCCAGCGCGCAAGGCGACTGGCAGCAGGTGGCCAAATGGATCTACGAACAACCCACAGCCCGACAAAAAGAATACACCGACAAAGAGGGGTTTCTGGTCGATTGGCAGCAGTTTCTCGCAGAATTTTCCCATATTGAAGATGTGCGTTTTAAGGTGAAATACGCGCAAATAGAAGTGGCCGCTAGCGTAGATGCCGAGGCCGATATCTATTTCTTTGTCGTCGGCCGCGATGTAGAGGGGCGTCGACAGTGGGTCGAATCCAAAGGCCATATTAGCGCGCGGGAGGTCGGGGAGAAGAAGTGGCAGATTCGCGCGCTGAAATTTAAATATCTGCACAAACATCACACGCGCACGGACTTATTCAGCGAAGTGAGTCTGGCCGCTCAAGTCTATCGCTCCGTGCCGCCCTTTGGCACACCGGGCAACCAGGACTTTGTCGCCCACGGTGTCACTGTAGGCGACCTCGACCAAGACGGTTTACTCGATGTGATAACGACGGGGACGAACCAGAACTACGCCTATATGAATCAGGGCGATGGGACTTTTGAGAATAGGGCGGCCGAAATCGGTCTGGAGTTTACGCCGACGGCGACCGCGCCGCTTCTCATCGATTATGACAACGACGGCGACAGCGACCTATTTCTGGCCTCTGTAGGGCACCAGATGCTCTTTGAGAACCGGCTCTATCCCGACGGAAAGCTCGATTTTTGGGACGTGTCGAGCGCTGCCGGTGTGGCCTATCCCGCCCAGGGCTTTAGCGCCGTGGCGGGGGACGTCAACAACGATGGTTTAGCCGATATTTATGTCGCCTCGTATAACCAGTACGGCACCATCATGCCCAATTCGTGGTCGCAGGCGACCAACGGCACGGCCAATTTGCTCTTTATAAACCAGGGCGCAGGTCGTTTTGTAGAGGCCGCGGAAAAGTGGGGCGTGCAGGATCGGCGCTGGTCCTATGCAGCGCATTTCGGCGATTTAAACGCCGACGGCCGCGCCGATCTTTACGTGGCCAATGATTTTGGTGAGAACGCTTTTTATATCAACGAGGGTGATCGTTTTGTCGATCGGGCCGCGGCCATGGGGGTGTTGGACCCGGGCAATGGCATGGGCGTATCGTTTGGTGACTACAACAACGACGGCATGCTGGATCTGCACGTGACCAATATGTCTTCGACGGCGGGCAATCGCATAATAAAACAGCTCTTTCCCAACGAGGCGACGCAGCTGGACGAGACGCGCGTTTTAAACAAGTTGGCCGCGGGCAACTCGCTCTACGAAAATCTCGGCGACGGTCAATTTAAAGACGTGACCGCCAAAGTTGGAGCCCTCTCGGCGGGCTGGTCCTTCGGCGGTGGTTTTATCGATTTCGACAACGACGGCTGGGAAGATATTCACGCGCCCAATGGATTTATTTCCGGCAAGTCGTTAAAGGATACATGAAGCCTGTTCTGGCGCCACGTGTTGGCGTCTTCAACGGGCATCGAACAAGCGGGCAGCAACGAGTACCAAGACAACCATATGGGCAAAATATTTAGTCAGGGTTTTTCCTTTAGCGGTTTTGAACGGGACAAGTTATTTCTCAGCAACGGCGGCGAAAAGTTTATAGATATATCCGGTCTTTCGGGCATCGATTCGATCACTGATGGGCGCGGCGCTGCCTACGGCGATTTTGATAACGACGGCGACCTCGATATTTTTCTGACGGCGCTGCAGGGCCAAGTGCACCACCTCTTTCGCAATAATGTCGGCCAGCAACAAAACTCTATTCGCGTCGTATTGGAAGGTCGCGAGAGCGGTCGCGATGCTTTTGGCACCGAAGTGCGCGTTGTTACATCTCACGGCACGCAGACAAAAATAAAGACCGGTGGCAGCGGTTTCGTTTCACAGAGCGATCCGCGTTTGCTCTTTGGTTTGGGGGCGGATGCGGCGGCGCAGTCGCTCTCTGTGCGCTGGCCCAGTGGCAGAGAGCAGCGCTTTGGCCCGGTGCAAAGCGCTACTGCGATCAAATTGATCGAAGGTGCTACAGAGCTGGTCTACCTAAAAGAACAGCGCTTTTCTCTGCCGGACCCAAGCGGCGCAGAGGTGCTCTTTGTGCAGGCATTAAGGTCCAAACCTGGCGATTTTTTTCCAGCCGTAAAACTAGTGGATGCCCAAGGTGGCGAAACGGATTTTGCTCGCTATCGCCGCGATGGCCAGGGATATTTGGTCAATTTTTGGGCCACCTATTGCGTGCCGTGCCGCAAGGAGATGCCGGAGCTAGAGGCGTTGTCGAAACCACTGGCTGAGGTTGGTGTAGAAGTCATCGGTATCAGTCTGGACATGGGCGACAAGCAGCGCAAAGTGCCAAGTTTTCTAAAGCGCATGGGCGTCAGTTATGCCAATTTTACAACGGATGAGTCGGTTTTTTCCGAGGTTTTTTCCGGAGAGGAAATATTTATTCCACTGTCCTTTTTGGTCGATAAGAACGGGCGCATCAGCAAGGTCTTTACGGGCTGGACGCAAGAGGCAGAGACCACCCTTGAACAATTAATCAATGCGAAAAATTAAAGGAGCCTATACATGGAACTGACCCACCGCCCGCGCCGTCTGCGCCGCAGCGAAAGCGTGCGCAGCCTGGTGCGCGAGACCTCGCTGCGTACAGACGACTTTATTTTTCCGATGTTTGTCACCGCGGGCGAAGGCCAACGCCAACCCATTGAGTCCATGCCCGGTCAGTTTCGCTTTTCCGTCGACGAGTTAGTAAAAGAGTGTCGTGCGGTATGTGATATGGGGATCCTGGCCGTAAATTTCTTCGGTTACTCAGAAGATAAGGACGATATGGCCACGGCTTCCTATAATCCGCAGGGTTTAATGCAGCGCGCGGTACGGGCGGTTAAAACGGCCGTGCCCGAACTCTGCGTGCAGACGGATATTGCCCTTGACCCCTATACCAATCACGGTCACGATGGTCTAGTGGTCGATGGCGAGATCGTCAATGACGAGACGGTTTCGGTGCTCTGTAAAATGGCCATCTCACACGCCGATGCTGGCGTCGACTGGGTCGCGCCCTCCGATATGATGGATGGACGCATAGGCGCTATTCGCGTGGCGCTAGACGATGCGGGCTATAGCCATGTAGGCATCCTCGCTTACTCGGCAAAGTATGCCTCGTGTTTTTACGGACCTTTTCGCGGTGCGCTCGATTCGGCGCCAAAAAAAGGTGATAAGAAAACCTACCAGATGGATCCGGCTAATGCACGTGAAGCGCTGCGCGAAATAGCACTCGATATCGAAGAGGGCGCCGACGTCGTCATGGTAAAACCGGCGCTGGCCTACCTCGATATCATCGCGGCAGCGCGCCAGTCTTTTGACACGCCGATCGCCGCCTATAATGTCTCGGGTGAATATGGCATGGTTGTAGCCGCTGCCGAAAGGGGTTGGGCCGATCGCGAAAAGGCGGTTATGGAAACGCTGACTTCTATCAAGCGCGCCGGGGCCGATATGATCCTGACCTATTTTGCCAAAGAGGCCGCCGGTTATTTGCAGTCGTAGGTTCATATAGTACCTTTCGCCTGCGCGCGTTAGTGCGATAAAACCTAAAGCGCGATAAAACCTAACGACATGTTTAGATCAGGTGAATTCAAAAGTAGATGAAACTTATTAACATTCTGCCGATACGGCAGAAATTAATCTTTTTACAACTGCTCACGGCCTGTATCGTTTTAGTTCTGGCCAGCTCAGTCTTTGTCTATGAAGACATTCGTTCCTCGCGCGAGGCGATGGTTCAGCGCCTCGGTTCTACTGCATTAATTATTGGCCAGAACAGCATTTCGTCGCTCAAATTCATGGACGTCGAAGCGGCTGAGCAGGTGCTCTCCACCTTGGCTGTCAAACCCTATATCTTGCACGGCTGCGTATACGATGAGGCGGGAGAAGTCTTCGCGTCTTACTCGCGCGAGGTGGGATTTGTCTTTCCCGCCGCTGCTGCAGACCGTTCTATAACTAGGCAAAGAAGACCTGGTCTTATTTAAAGGGATAACAGAAGACGGCGCCTCGATGGGCACCGTTTATTTGCATGCAGACATGGCTCCGCTGCGCGCCAAGACGTGGGGGGGCTTAGGTGATGCTACGCTGGTCCTCGTTTTTGGTTTGGTGCTTTCTATTGGCGTCGAGTTTTTTGCGCAGCGGCGGCCAACAGCAGCGAAGCGCTTTTCCTGTTGACTCAGTTATTCGCTGGGTATCAACAAAGAGAAAAATCGGGAAGACCCGCTGCATCTGCGCGATGTAGACCAGCGCCACACGCTGGATTTGGCGGGCAAGCTGCGTCTGAGCCGCTCTTTGACGAGCGTGGGGAGACTGTATGGGGCAAGACCTACCCCGAACGCTATCCGGTCTATCTCCGCCTCGACTTTCGCCTCGACTTTCGCCTTGGCTGGGAGCGACACTACGACGGTGGGCTGTGCTTTTCAGCTTATTTTGAAGTCGTCAACCTGTTAAATCGTCGCAACGTTTTCGAATACTATTAGAGCGACGACTACCAAACGCGTCTCGTCAGTTATATCTTGCCAGCCATGCCGTTTTTTGGCGTGCGCTTAGGCTACTAAATTAAACCGAACTAAAGTTCAATATTTGTAGGTAAAGCAATGAGAGTCACTACACGCTGGCTATGGGTTAGTTATGCCATCGCATTGGCCATAACAGCCTATCTTTTCTTTTTCAGGGTCGCCGATTAACCACTCGAAGTCGACGATACCCTCTATATATTAGATGGCCTTGCTACCGCAGCAGACTTCTCTCATTTTTGGTCGAACGAGAAACTCTTTCCAGGTAGACCAGGCGTAGAATTGTTAATGTGGTTGGGCTACTTGGCCTGGGGAGAAGATACGGCAGGATATCATCTATTAAGTCTCTTTTTTCACTGGCTCGCCTGTCTTTTGCTCGCCCGCTTTGGGTTTGTTTATGGGATCTCCACAACATCAGGAGCGCTCTTGGGCGGTGCACTTTTTATGGTCGGAATAGCCCATTTTCGTGCGCTGGTCTGGGTGTCAGCGTTAGCCTACCCGCTCGCACTTTGCTGTGTCCTAGCGGCGCTACTCTGCCTGCGACACTGGCTCACACACTCGGGAACCCTCTGGCTCGTGGGGGTCTATGTTTTTACGTTTTATGGTGTGTTGTGCCACACTGCAGCAGCTTCAGTGTTTTTTGTTTTTATCTACCTAGTAGCCCAGTCGGAATTCCCCCGACGTTTCGTAGGACTATTTCCCATAGGAGTCATCTGTGCTCTAATTATATATTCTCTTGTGCAGACTTATTCACAAGCACCGCAAGTAATACAACAATCCGATGGTTTCGATATAGAGGGCACGGCAGGAGTCTTCCTGTGGCTATTGAGCCGCCTGTTGACGACCTCCTATTTCCTGCCACTGATTCTCTACGAAGTGCGGGATGTGGAACTGTTTATAGGCGGTGCACTTCTGGCAAGCTGGTTATACGGACTGTACAAGGGCACAACTCCACCCGTTGTATTTTTTGGAGGGTGGATTGGCCTCTTCCTACTACCCTTCCTTTCGCGCGATTACAACTTTATAACGCAAATACATTCTGGCACTGGACAGGGGAAGGGGCTGGATCGAACAATACAGCAACCGACCCACGGCCATAGCAAGTACTGTCATAGCCACCTTGGCCTTGGCCGGTATGAGTTGGCAGACTATGTCAGAAGTAGAAGCTAATACCTACTACGCCGCAGGTTGGTATCACGCCAAATTATTAGAGTTAACCGATAACAGCGATTACGAGCAACCCGCGATAGAACAGTTGCGTCGTGCCATTGTAGGAGGTGTCGAAGCAGTCCCGTTGCACAAAGCGTACTACGACCTAATTGGCCTGCTGCTGGGACAGGGTAGAGACACTAGGTCCGTTCTGCAAGAAGCAAGGCAGCGCGTTCCCAACGACGAAACCATAGAAGACCTTTACCAAATACTCCAAGAGGGGGAGAGAGATCTAAACAACGCCCCGACCTTGTCGATGGTCTACAACAAAATGGGTAAGCACTTTTTTCGCGAGAAAGACTATGCGCGCGCTATAGATTATTTTCAGCAAGCAATAGAAATGCACCAATACTTTAGTGATCCAAACCTTGATGAATTGCCGTATAGGCGCAAATTTCTGTATTTGGGCAGCGCTCATTTCCAACTCGCCCAGTACGCCCAGACACGCGATATCTACAAAATTCTACTACCATGGGAGCTGAACAATAGCGAGCTATTATTTGAATTGGCGATCGCTTATAACGCGCAGGGCCAGCGCACTGCTGCACTGGATATATATGACCGACTAAAACGCTTCGACGAGCTTCGTGCCAGCGAGTTGGCTCAATTCATTGAACGATAAAAATGCAATCGACCGCGCATGCGTTCTACGGGTTGGCCGCCTGTAAACCTAAACGCGCGCACCCCGTCAGCGACCGGCCATTGAGTATTGCACTCGCTGTAAAATGATGATAGTTGCCGCTCATAGTATCGCGGCAGGACCGGCGCTCTAAGCGTAGGTGCAGCGCGTGCGTCGTATCGATCTCTGCGTGGTAGACCTGCACATTTCCCGCAACTTGCTCTAGCCGGTGCTTGCCAAGTTCGACAGGAAAATCCAGCACCTCGTAGCCCATCTGCTGCAGGCGAATGCCCTCGGCGTGTATTTCGAGATTCCAGAATGGCTCGTTGCCCTGTGCGCGGAAAAATACGCTTTCTATATCATCGGTGCAGCCGCGTGTCTCGCGGGCGGCAAAGCGCAGTTCAACAGCCGTCAGCAGTGAATCGTAGTCGGCGGCAAACCCCTCGGGTTTCGGCGCTTTTGCAAATGCATCTAGTTCGATATAGAGCGGTGCATAATCGGCGGGGTTCCCTGCTGCCAAGCTGCGATATACCGCATAGAGATTGGCGCCCGTCAAATCGTCGACCCAGTATTCTCGCTCGCTGCCACAGGGAACAAACGATCGCACCTCGTGGCCCATGCGCAGGTAGCCGCGCATAAATTGGCTATATCCTTGGAGAGCAGCGATCTGTGCGTGCAGCAAATGCAGATGCTCTTTGGGGGCCGGCGTTGGAGGCGGTGATGGGCTACAGGCGCAGAGCAGCCATGTGCAAAAAACAATCGTTCGCTTTACCATAAACTAAAAGTATGGGATCCCACGCAGGGACACTATAAAAATGGCCGGGCGAATGTAGATTTGATCGCCCGGCCATCGCTATGTTTTTTGGTTTGACCTAACGCCCCAGATACAGGTCCCGCCCTGCTGCCAGCGCCGCGATCTTGCGATCGGCAATGGAGCGTTTGAGCATCCAGAAACCGCAGTCCGGATGAATATAGCGCACGCGGCCGGGGCCGGCCGCTTTCTCTGCCGCTTCAATTCGGCGTGCAATCTCTTCGGCGGTCTCGATGTGGTTAACCTTAATGTCGACTACGCCAATACCGAGTTTTATACGCGGATCAATTTCTTTTAGCGCCTCTAAGTCGTCTTCCGGGCGATGCGCCAACTCCAATACCAAATGATCGCAGTGCAATTCGTTGAGAAAAGCGTGCAGTGCCTTCCACGTCCCGGATTGAATGGTCTGACCGCCGTAATTGCCAAAGCAGAAGTGCACGCCGCGCGAAGTGCCCTCGTCGACTTGGTCGAGCACGATATTGATAGCGCGCGCGGCCATCGGGCCGTGATCGGGATTGCCGGGGATATTGGCCTCGTCGACTTGCACACAGGCGCAGGGCAGTCCCTTGACCTGCTGCCCGAGCACCTGAGCTACGGCCATCAGCATTTCCTCGAAATCGCCGTAGTGGTGGTCTAGTAGCGTGCGCGCCAACATATAGGGGCTGGTCAGCGTAAATTTGAACGGGCCGCCGGCCACATCGGCCGCGCGCGCGCAGTCGGAGAGCAGATCGAGGCCGCCCTCGGAAAGAGCCTCGTCGACAATGGCCGCTGGTTTGGCGCGAAAGCCCATCGTTTGCATCGAGGCGAATTCTTCTACCTCGCTGCGGCCGAACTCAGAGCGGGTGCCACCCATCGGGCGCACGAAATACTCGATCATGCCATTCGTATCGGGATGGTTGGTATCAAAGCGATAGAGCTCGCCGTCCGTCGGCAAGTCGATGCCGGCTTGCCGCTGGCTGTCGAAAACGACGCGCGTAGCGTCGGAGACGGCCTGCTCGCTGGGCAGAGCCATAAGCCAGTCGGGCACGGGGTAGGAACCTACGGTAGTAGTTAGGATAGCGGGTTCGGCGGGTACTTGTTGCACAGTCTGTGACATCTTTCTCTCTCTATTCTCAGTGGATATGCTGTGGGTTTGTAGTGGTATAGATAATTAAATAAGCAGTGCAGGGGATGAACGCAATAATTGCTCTGTCAGCCCGTTAATCGTCGAGTTCGAGCACGGCATACAGACCGCGATGGTCGCTGCCGGACACTCGGACGACTTCGGCATACTGGCAGTCAAAGCCATCCTGCAAAATGGCGTCAATACGCGCAATGGCGAACGAAGCGTGATAAGTAAAACCAAATCCCCAACCCCCTTCAACCCAGGCGTCGTCGAGCTCGTCGCGCAGTGGCGCCGTCGAGCGGTAGAGCGGTGCGGCATTAAAATCACCGGCGACGATGACGCGCGACGAGTCTTCAACAACAGCCGTCAGGATTTCGGCCTGATTGCGCCGCAGGGCGGAGCTACCCATAATCATGCGTTGGCCCTCTACTAGCGGCAGTGACTCTAGGTGCACTGCGTAGACGTCGACTTTCTTCTGCCGGAACTCAATCTGCACGCCGGGCAGATAGCGCAGCGTGCGTCCCCAGGACTGAGTTGCCAGAGCAGGAAGTGGTTCCATTGGCATGCGGCTCATAAAGAATACGCCCATACCGGCGTCGTGGCGCAGCATGTGAAAGGAGTGCTCGTAGCCCAATTGTTCGGCTAAAACCTCCCATCCCTTGCGATGCCCGACGTAGGCTTCCTGCAAAAGCACCAGATCATAGGTGCCCTCTGCTAATAAACCAATAAATTCTTCGGGAGATTCCATGCCGATATTCTGGCTATAAACATGCAGATATCGGCTGCGCCCAGCCGGCACATCGGCCATCGGTGCATGCCCCATGCTCCCCCAGGTCTCGAACAACAAAAAGAGACAGCAAATGCCCGGTAGTATGGCCGCTATATACTCGATGCGATAGAATGCCAACGCGGCGCAAGCAGCTGCTGCCAAGAGCATAAGTAGGCGCAATAGGGGCTGGGCGACGAACACTTCTAGTTCGATTAGCGCATCCCCTAATACATAGGGCGCTACGGTCAACAAGAGTAGGAGAATGCTGATCAGCCATAGCCCATAGAATGGCTCATCGTCGTATAATTCGGGCTCATAGGCCGGGCGGCGGCCGTGGCCGATTGTTCGGGTGTCTACAGATTTACGTGCCATGCTCACAATATAAGGAGAGGACGGCAAATACGCCTATGGATTAATACGCTACGCCAACGACTTGTTCTACACTCTGTCCGCGCGCATCGCCCTCGACTAATAGACGAGCTAGATAGGTGCCAGGCGCTACCAAGGTGCCGTTTCTATCGCGTCCGTCCCATGCTATATGCTGCGGTCCCGCCTTGCCCTCCATGCCTACAAGGCGCACCAAATGGCCACTGAGATCGTATATTTCCAGTTTGAGTGGCCGCTGGACCAGCAAGTTGACTAGATCCAAGTGCACATGCAGCACATCGTTGAGACCGTCGCCATTGGGTGTGATTAAATGCGGTTCAAACTCGGCGTTGGCAAAGAGGCCGCCGGCCAGCGGCAAGCGCACGGCATTGGTGCTGCTCTCGATGTCCTCTGTAGCATCACCGGCCTCTACGCGCTGGCGAATCCCGTCTCCCAGTGCGCTGTCTTCTAAAAACGCATCAAAGAGCGTGCCCTGTAAAAAGACTTCGGCGACGAAGCGCAGTTCGACCAATTCGCCTTGGCGCACTCGGCGTGGAAAATGCACGCTAAACCCCCATGCGTCTTCGACCATGTCGACCTCTACCGACTCGGCATCGATAGAGGCACCGACAAAGCGCAGCGGCGTCGAAGATTCCAGTGCAAGGCGATCAAAGCCCGTCGTGCTCTGCGGTGCTTTGACAAAATATGAAAACTCGCTTTCGACACCGGGTTTGACCTCTACAGGGTAAATTTCACCCACTACTTGGCCCGCTAGTGGTGCGGTAAAATCTAGTGCGATCCAATCGAGGGCCGCTGCGGCGCGCCCGATATCGCCCGATATCAATCGCGCTTCTACCTCGACATAGCGCTTGGGTGATGGCGATAGAAAACCTTCGCCCGATCTCGAGTACGGACTGCTCCACGGGCTCCAATCGCTGCCGGCGACAAAGGACGTGTCGATGCCACCGCGAAAAGAAGGAATCAGGCGGTTCCACTGTTTTTCGGTGATTTCTTTGTCATCTCTATCGTAGAAGCTCGTCTTCGTTTCCAGCGAATTACCCGAACGCGAGCGCAGTTCCACGCGGGCCTCGGCGTCTTCGAGCGCGCTCCAGCGCAGCGCGTGTACGTTTTTGTCGCCGCCCAAATCCAAAAGCGGCGAGCGCAGACGCACCTCCTGTGGGAATCCTGCGCCAAAGACCTGCATCTCCTGCGTATTGCCGGGGGCAAAACAGCCGGTATTCTGCGCCGCCCCGTTCTGACAATTGCTGTCCCAGAACTTCCAGCGCACTTGTACAAAACGCGTGGGCAACGATGCAAAGATATGGTCGACAAAACCCTGGCGCGGTGGCAGGTTCGTCTGGTTGCCCGAAAAGTGTTTGTGCCAGACGAGTGAACCATCGGGCGCTAGTGAGCCGTCCGAAGTCTCGACCTCGTAGAAGCGAAAGCCAAAACCGCCGCCGATATTGCTGATCAGGCGCATCTGGTCCACCCAATAGGCCGCTCCCAGATCCACGCGTATATGGGCGAAGGTGTCCTCGGCGTTGACTTGCCGCCCCGTGGGCGACCAGTGCGTAGTAATTAGACCATCGAAGGCCGCTAAGATACGTCCCTTGCTAATGGCCAGCGGGTCGTCGACCTCTACGGCGATATCGACTTCACCGCCGCGGCCAATCGCCTCTAAGGCCAAATTGTCGCCCAAGCCCTGTACGACCACTTCTACTAGCCGCGCGCCAGCTGCACTTTGGATTACCTGCACGCGCACATTTTTTACTAACGATTGCGCCGGTTCTTCTATGGTATAGCGCACGCGGTGGCGATCATTTTGCACATAGCGCTCTTTGATCGGATAGACTAGCGTACCCTCAATAAAGGAGCGCGTCTCGTCGCGTATCATCGAGCCGTTGGAAAGTAGTAGTTCAAAAAGCTCAAAGGGCGGGGCTGCTTCGTCGAAAACCAATTCGATCCACTCGGCCGACACGGCCCGCCCGAGCTCGACTTCGATCCAGCCGCCGCGCTGCAGATTGCCCAGATCGGGGCTCCAGCCCGTGGATTCGTCGCCGTCTATAATGTTGTTGGCGAGGAAAAGGTTCGAACCAGCACCGCGGATGCCACCGCCGAAAGCGCGGGCATCGAGCACGGCATTGGCGTGGCGCTGCACCGCTACGGGGCGCACCATGCCGGTCGGAGTTACCTCTACGGCATTGCCGGGCAGGTGCCATAGTCGCCATTGGGCCGCCGTATCAAAGCGCAATTCGTCCGCACCGCTGCTGCCAGCCCATAAGAGGGCCATAAGCGCTAGGGCGATTGTATATTTAAGGAGCGTATACATAGCGCTCCAGTATAGGAGCAAAGGTGATACTGCCAAAATTTAAGATCGTGGTTCGCTCAAGCATACTTTTCGCGTAGGCGCCGCGCGGCTTCCACCTGGTTCTGCAGTTTCTGGTATACTTCGTCGATGTCGACCCTAGCCGCGGATCCCGGCGCAAAACCGCAGTCCGGGTTGAGCACCAAACGCTCCGGAGCCAAGTATTGCAAGGCCTGTTCTACCCGCTGCACTATTTCCTCGACGGTGTCCACCTGTCCCGGGTGCACGCCGACGCAGCCCAGGCCGATCTCAAAGTCTTCGCGCAGCACCTTGAAGACTTCGGCGTCTCCCGCCCCTGGTGCCGTAAACTCCATCGTTAAATGGTGCACCTTGAGTTGGTTGAGATAGTCTATGATCGGCCCGTAACCACCCGTATGACAGGCTTCGCCGCGCACGCGCGCGCCCGCTCTACGGCACAGGTGCACCGCTAGGCGCACGCCCTCGATCCCCTCTACTACAGCGTTGGTCATTTCGGCGGAAAAAGCGGCTTCCGAGTCGGCGTCGTCGTAGCTGGCGCGCACGTCATCGTCTACCAGCAAACACAGGTGGGGATCGTCGATCTGCACCACGTCGACTCCCTCGTCGCGCAAGAGCTCTAATTCGCGGCGCAGCACCGGCACGCAGGCCTCGACAAAAGCCCGTCGGGTCGGGTAGGCCCCCGCCGATTTTTTCGCATCCCACATGCGCTCGCCCAAGAGGGCCGGCGCAGGCAAGGTCGCCTTTATCCGACGTTTGCTTATACTTTTTAAATAGCGCACTTCTTCGGCGATAAAGCCCGGGTTTTTTGTCGCCAATTCATCTGTTACAATGGTCCACGGTCGTCCGTCTTCTTCGCCTAGGGAAAAGCCGTGCGCCAATTCGGCGATCACGCCGATATAGGAGGCGCGGCGCCACTCGCCGTCGCTGATGATATCTAGCCCTGCCTGTTCTTGCAGTGAGACGATATAGGCCACGGCGCGGTCCATTAGCTCGCGCTGGCGATCTGCGTCTTCGCGTCGTCCCCCCGTAATGACTTCGCGAACGAAGTCGGGGCGCGGCATCGAACCGACGACGGCCGTGGGAAATAGGGTGCCATAATGCACTACTGTAGACATTTTTATACTCCGTATTGTTGTGGCCAATGGGCATTGGCTAGTGCGTAATCCTCTTCAGTATCTATTTCCATATATTCGCCGTTCGTCGTCACCATATGTACTGCGACGCCCTCTTCGATCATGTGTTGAAAGAGGTGAATCAGATAGGCTTTTTCAAAGAGCGTGTCGTCGCGCCAGGGTTGGCCGCTATAGGTGGTGCGGGCGCGGTGATAGTATTCGCGTAAGACCTTGGCCCCAGCAGCACTGCATTTGGCGACGCCAATATACTCGCCGCTGGCCTCTGCCGAACCGATACTGCGATGTATGCGCACGACGCGATCGCCCTCTGCGATGAGCTTTTCGGCATCGTCTTCCGGGTGTTGGCTGCGGTCGGCGTAGCGCCTACGCCACTCCGTATCGACGCAGAGCACGATATCGCCGGGGTGGTCCAAGGCGCGGCGCACTACGGAAGCGCGATAGAGAATATCCGAATAGGAACAGATAAAACCGTTTTCCATATCGGTCTCGGCGCAAAAGAGCGAGGCTAGGATATTGTTGTTGGGCCAGTCGGTATTGTGGCGAAAGTCGAGCTGTGGGTAGTCGCTGCGAATTTGTTCGATGCGATAGCCGCCGATAAAGACGGGCGTGGGCAATTCGGCTTCGCGCAGCGCCTCTAATAACCAATCGAGGATGCGCTGTTGGCCAATGGGCGCGTAGCATTTGGGCTGTTCGTCGGTGAGGGCGTTGAGGCGACTGCCGCGGCCGGCGCCGATTATAATGGGTTGCAATAGGGGCTCTTTCTCGAGAGTGAAAGGGAAAATAAACGGTTGCCAATGCATGTCAATTGAGTCGACCTCGTCGCCTGTATCCGTCGGCAAATCGATGTGAATATAATGCCGGTGACGCGCGCTCGCGTCAATGTCGCAATTTGACAAAGGTCGTTCACCGTTCTATAGATTCTGCGTTCCCCTCTCAATAAAACAGACTCAACAGGAGCTTTATATGAAAATCAAAGACATTCGTTTGATTCCCCTGGTTGGCGCCACTCCCGATGGGGGCTGGGACCAAGGTTTTGAGAAAGAAGACAGTCTGCACACGCTCATCGAGGTTATTACAGACGAAGGGGTCGTCGGCTTGGGCAGCATCTATACCTCGTCGAAACTGGTTGAAGGAGCGCTGGGCATTTTGCGCCCCATGCTCATTGGTGAAAGCGCGATTGAACCGGTGCGCGTCTGCGAAAATTTACACCAATCGACGTTCTGGCAGGGCCGCGGCGGCGCCGTCACCCACGCCATTTCCGGTATCGATATCGCATTGTGGGATATTTTTGGCAAAGTCACGAAACAGCCGATTAGCCGTCTGCTCGGCGGTCGTTATCGCGACAAAATAAAGCCCTACGGCTCGCTGCTGATGACGGAACCCGAGAATTTGCCGCCGCGTCTTGAGGATGCTGTTTCGCGTGGATTTAAGGCGATAAAGATGGGTTGGGGCCCCTTTGGTCGCGTTTCGGACGCCATGGACGAGGCCATCGTAAAAACGGCGCGCGAGACGGTTGGCCCCGACGTGGAGATCATGGTCGATGCCGGCGGCTCCGACCGCTACTGGCCCCACGGCTATAAATGGGCCTTGGAAACGGCCAAGATGCTACGCGAATACAACGTGACTTGGTTTGAAGAAGCGCTGCGCCCCGACGACTTACAGGGTTTTATCAAATTGACGGAACACGCCCCGCTGCCCATCGCCTCCTGCGAGGTACTGACCCGTCGTCAGGCCTTTATGCCGTGGATCGAAAACCGCGCCGTCGATTTTATCCAGCCCGATGTGACCAAGGTGGGCGGTATCTCCGAGGAATATCGCATTGCCATGCACGCCTATGATCACTCGATCCTCTTCGTGCCGCACGGCTGGAACACCGCCGTCGGTTTGGCCGCCGATTTACAGTTAGTAGCCGCCGTGCCCACCGCGCGCTGGGTGGAATACATCACACCGGCTCCGTATATTGAAGACTTAGTCGAAGAGCCTTATGCGCTTGATAAAGACGGTTTGCTGTCGATATCAGAAGCGCCGGGTCTGGGTGTGAAATGGAGCGATGAGGGAGTGGAGAAGTTTTCGGGGATGAAGCTGACGCCGTCTGACCTATAGGGGGGCGGGTTGAGGGTCGGCTGCGGGGCAAAAAAAGAGCTGGCCTGGGGCGACTTGGGAGGGGCGTGGAGGTGCCGTACCCGAGGGGTATAAATGCCCTTCGGT
>JBLHGI010000096.1:0-17834 GCA_047616505.1 Planctomycetota bacterium | reverse complement strand
AATACTTGGGACTGTTAGATTACAGTACCAGCGCCAATACCTTCGACTTCTGGGATGATAATGGCACCGAGTACAATGCCAGCGACGATGGTCGGGCCAACCGCCTCAACAGCGATTTCACTGCGCTTCGGGCTCTTTTTAAGCTCGGTCGACCAACGGGCAATAGCCATCTGCAATTGCACAGCACCTTCGATTTGAGCCACAAGGGCATCCCCGGTATTGGTAATAATCAGTCGCTTCACACTCGTTTCGACACGTGGCGCTATATAATCGAGGCCAATCTCTACGGGCCGCGCGGCAGTGGCGCTTATCGCCTCAAGGCCTACCATTCCATCGAGCGCGATATCTACAAAGACCTGTTCGGCGAAGTCGGCATTGGGGTACAGCACCAGCGCAATACTACGCGCGGTGGTGGCATGCGCGGCGAACTTAATTTTTTGCTGCCTGAGCAAGGTTTGGCGACTCTTTTTGCCAATGCGAACCAGCAGCAATTCCAACCCCGAGACGAGTTGCGCCAACAAAGCCGTCTGCGCGCTAGTCGTCGTCGTGCTCTAACGCTGGGTGGCGAAGTCGAAATCCCCCTCTTTACCGACCGCTTCACCTTGCGTACGGGCGGCCAATGGCAAGGACTTGGCGATCGCCTCTTTGATGTCGAGCGTTTTGCCGCGAATCTCGAACGGCCCATTCCGACCAACCGCGAAAAATTGTGGGGGATGCGCCTGAGCTTGTCTGCCGATTTGGGTGCGGGCTGGAAGTTGCAGGGGCATCGCGGTCGCCACCAGCGCGCGCCGAGCTTTTTTGAGCTCTTTGGCGACCGCGGTGCCGTGCGCGGCAACAGTAGCTTGACGAGCGAAACGGGATACAAGAGCGATTTGGGGTTGGTCTTTCGCAGTACAGCGCAGCGAAAAACGGGGTTGATGCTGGCCGAGCTGACCTATTATCACAATCGCGTCGAAAATCTCATCCGCTTTATTCACAATTCACAGCAGGTCTCACAGCCTCATAACCTAGGCGAAGCCCTACTGCGCGGTGTAGAAACGCGCTGGCAGGTGCATCTGCTGCCCTTCGTCCAGCTGAGCGGTAACTACGTCTACCAGCGGGCTGAAAACCGTTCGCCGTTCACTTTTGAAAAGGGCAATGACTTGCCCAATGCACCGCGTCACCGCGTGAACACTCGCTTAGAATTCGAAGGTTTTAGCAGCAGCCTTTTGCACTACGAGTACAGCGGCGAAAGTCGCCATTTTCTCGATCGCGCTAACTTGCGCCCAGTGCCTCGGCGCAAACTCCATAGTATCGGGGCACGCGTGAATCTAAAGGACGGCATCGCTTTCTCAGCAGAAATTCGCAATTTGAGCAATAATCGGGTCGCCGATATCTGGGGTTATCCGCTGCCGGGCCGCTCCTATTTTGCCACGCTCAATTACACTTCCATTGCACAGAACTAACCTATTTATAACTCGGAGAGATCAGTATGAGATCCATTGCAACAATCGCGGTTTTACTAGGTCTCATCCTCGGCTCAGCGCAGGCCCAGTCGGACCTCTTCATAATCACCTCCGACTTTTCCACCGGCAGCACCTCGCTGCTAAAAGGCGGGGTTGAAAAGGCCGAGCTCAACCTACTCGGTGTGCACAGCGACGCCGTTGGTCACTACCACGACGGGCGCATTTACATCGTCAATCGCTTTGGCCAAGACAATATTCTCGTACTGGATGAGAGTGACCTGCGCACTCCGCTGACGCAATTTTCCGTGGGCAACGGCACCAATCCGCACGATATTGAGATCGTCGCAGCCGACAAAGCCTATGTGACGCTTTACGAGCGCAGCGAACTGCTTATCGTAGATCCGCGCGACGGCGCAGAACGCGGCCGCATAGATCTGAGTGCCTTTTCCGACGCAGATGGTCTACCCGAAGTCTCGCAGATCGTGCGCGCTGGGCAGCGACTCTATTTGAGCTGTCAGCGCTTAGACCGCAACAATGGCTGGGGGCCGGTCGACCAATCTTTTCTCATCGTCGTCGATATCGCCAGCGATAGCCTCATCGACGCCGACCCCAACGAGGATGGCGTACAGGGCATTCTGCTCAGCGCCAGTAACCCCAATGCTCTCGCCGTGATTGGCGATCGCATCGCCGTCAGTACCGTTGCTTCTTTCGGCGATCGCAACGGTGGCATCGACCTAATCGATACGGCGACGAATCGCAGTTTGGGGATAGCTGTTGGCGAAGAGGCCCTCGGCGGTGATATAAACTCCATGGTCATGGTGGATAGCGAACGCGGTTTTGCCGTCATTTCTGACGAGAACTTTGCCAACCATGTGCTGCCGTTTAACCTGCGCAGCGGTGAGGTTGGCGCCGCCTTAGAGGGCTTAAGCGGTGGTTTTATTCCCAGTATAGCCGTCGATGGCAATCGCCTCATCGTGGCTGATCAGGGTAGCTTCTCCGATCCCACTTCGGCCGGTCTGAAAATATTTGATGCCAGCAATGGCCAATTGCTAGAGGGTCCCATTGCCACGGGCTTACCGCCCGTTAGCATTGTCGTACTCGGCGATAGTGACTTGCCCACCGTACCTACCGCCGTGCGCGAAGAAGCCGCCCTGCCACAAGATTCTGCACTCGGTCGAGCTTATCCCAATCCATTTAATGCGTCCGTCGCAATCCCCTTTTCAATGGACGGCCATACTTCGGTACAATTAGTCATCTACGATGCTTTGGGCCGCACGGTGCGCTCGTTGGATACAGGTTTTTTCCAGGCTGGAAACAATACGGCCATTTGGGATGGGCGTGACAATGCCGGCCGCGTCGTCGGCAATGGTGCTTATATCGTTCGCTTGCAAACAGGCACCGCGCTCGAAACTGCCAAGATCCTATTGCTCAAATAAAGCGCTATAGTGGCTTATTTTCAGCGCAATGCGCGCCCTCATCTAGGCGGGAGCGGAGCCGAAACGGTACCGCTCCCGCCCTTAGGAACGAGACTATAGAGCATGCAACGCATCGTATCATTATTACCTAGTAGTACGGAAATCGTCTGCGCACTCGGTTGCGGTGAACGCTTAGTCGGGCGCTCGCACGAGTGCGACTACCCGGAGCATGTGCGCTCGCTGCCCGTTTGTACCGAGGCTAAATTTGATCCCGACGGCACCAGTTATCAGATAGACCAGCGCGTCAAAGCTATTTTGCAAGAAGCGGTCTCTGTCTATCGCGTCGATGCCGATTTGCTCGACCAATTGGCTCCAGACCTGCTCGTAACGCAGTCGCAATGCGAAGTCTGCGCCGTCAGTCTCAAAGACGTCGAAGAGGCCGCGCGGGCTTTCGTGCACTCCAAGCCAGAGATCCTTTCTCTTGCCCCCAACGAACTCGAAGACGTATGGCGCGATATAGAACGAGCTGCGCAGGTGTTGGGCGTGCAGGAACGCGGCACGGAGTTAACTCAATCACTGCGCCGGCGACTGCGAGAGCTAAGGGCTCGCACGGGCGAAAAAACACAACGCCCACGCATCGCTTGTATTGAATGGTTCTCACCGCTGATGGCGGCGGGCAATTGGATTCCGCAACTGGTCGAATTGGCGGGTGGCACCAATCTATTCGGCAGAGCAGGTGAGCATTCGCCGTGGATGGAATGGGATCAATTGCAGGAAGCAGACCCCGACTGTATTGCGTTGATGCCCTGTGGTTTCGATATAGAACGCACAGCGCGCGAAATGGTAGCTCTGACACAAAATCCTATATGGCCGACGCTAAGAGCCGTGCAAATGGATCAGGTTTTTCTCACGGATGGCAACCAATACTTCAACCGCCCCGGTCCACGTTTGGTAGAATCGGCCGAAATCTTGGCCGAAATTCTACACGGCTTCGACTATGGGCACGAGGGGACCGGTTGGCGGCGATGGCGCGAGTGGACAGAACGCGGCAAATTTGTATAGTTAGAGGCGACGACAAACTCCACAATACAAGAGGATATTCATGGCACAGTATAAGACCGGTATTATCGCCTGTGGCATTATCGCACGCGTACATGCGCGCGGCTGGCTCGGTGTTGCTAACCAGCCCACGCAAATCGGCGCACTCGCCGATACCAATCCAGACGCCTGCCGGGAATTCGGCGATTTTTTTGGCGTCGAAGAGCCGCATCGCTATAGCGACTATCGCGAAATGCTGGACAAAGAAGAGCTGGATTTCGTCGATATCTGCTCCTGGCACCAGCAGCACGCCGAGATGGTTATTGCCGCTGCTGCGCGCCGTCCCAAAGCGATTCTCTGCCAGAAGCCGATGGCCGTCGATTTGGGTGAGGCCGATGCTATGCTAACGGCCTGCGAGCGCAATGGCGTCAAGTTGCTCATCGCCTTCCAGCGCCCACACCACGCGGCCTGGCTCAAGGCACGCGAGCTTATTCGTTCGGGCGTCATTGGTAAGGTCACGCAAGTCCAGCTCGAATGCGGCGGAAATATACTCAATACGAACTCACACAATATCCGTTTGGCGCTTTTTCTGATGGATGAACCCAAGGTCGAATGGGTCATGGGCACGGTTGAGCGCACTACAGATCAAGTTGAGCGCGGGTTGCCGGCCGAGGACGCGAGCATGGGGTTGGCCGGCTGTGATAATGGTGCGTCTCTGCTGATCGTGGGCAATATGGTGCGCGGTTTGGGACAGGGTTGTCGGGTGATCGGCACGGAAGGTATGATGGAGTTGAGCACGGGCCGCCCGCCCAACGAGGATATTCCATCCGATGCGCCGATGTACATGCCCGAGGGCAAGTCGGCCGGTTATAACTACGAATTTGGCACCGTGCGCTACCTCAGTTCGTCGACGGACGGCTGGCAGCAGGTCGAGGCCGATTGGCACGACTCGTGGGCGCATCAGTGTCAGGAGGCTGTCGATTGGATAGAGGGCAAGGTCGAAACGCCTATTAGCAGCGCCGAGCGCGCCCGTGCCGTGCAGGAAGTGATGATGGCGCTCTTCGAGTCGGCGCGCAAACGCCAGCGGATTCATCTACCGCTAAAAACAAAGTTAAACCCGCTCAGCCTCATGGTCGAAAACGGCGATTTACCCGTCGAGTGGCCTGGGCGCTATGAGCTTAGGGCACGGCTCGTGCGCGGAGAAGGTATGTCATGGGAACAGGGCAAGAAGTAGAGGTGATGATTGGCGTAGTTTAAAGACACGGGCTCGATTACCCTCCTATAAAAACAAAGGTAAAACCCTATGGCTCTCAACAAGCCCATACTCGATGCCACGCTCAACGCAATCAGTCTGGAAGAGATCAAGGCGCAGAAAGGTGCACCGCCCTGGTCGCATGCTGTGGTTCTGGCCGACCATATCGTCGGTAATGTCATCTGCCAAGATGCGGGCCAGATCAACGACAACCACTGCCATAACTACGACGAGTGGTGGGTGGTTATGGAGGGTGAAATAGACTGGGTGATCGAAGGGCGCGACGAGCCGGTAGAGGCTAAGGCCGGTGATTTTATCTTCGTGCCGGCGCAGGTCTTCCACCACATTTTTCCCAAGGGCGACGGTCCTTCAATCCGCCTTGGTATGGCCCTGCCGGGTCAGGGGCACTTGCACGAACGTCCCGAGAAAAAAGTCCAGGTTAAAATAGAGGCATAAGAAAAGGGCAGGTTTTAATAGCCTGCCCTTTTTCGTTTCTATGGTTTAACGTTTATAGGCGCACTTCGCCGCCTTGCTCGGCGGAGCGGTACAAACCATCGAGTGCGCCCATGACGTTGAGCACTTCCTCTTTCGTAATGAGCAGTTCTTCTTTGCCGCGCAGTACGTTGACCAGGTGCGCCGCCGCTTTCCAGTGACCGTAGAACGGAATATCTGGATCGGACGGCACCTGTGGTTTTGAATCGGCCTGATAGCGGCCCAACGTGCCAATAAAGGTCAGCGGGTCGAGACGCAGCCCACCCTTAGTTCCCAGGACCATCGTGCCTCCCATGCCCTCGGGCACGTTGGCCGCCCAGCTCACTTTGAGGCTGATGGTCGCGCCGTTTTCCAGGCGCAGAAAGCCGGCGGCCATATCCTCCACATCGTATTCTTTAAAATCGTAGGGCCGCGGTGCAAAGACGCCGATGGGGGCGCCGCTGTCGGCCAGCGACTCGACTAAGCCCTCGTTTTGGTTGGCGATTTTGGTATAGGTGGCCCCGCTGGCGGCGATGACCTTGGGATTGCCCATAATCCACAGAAGGGCGTCGAGTGCGTGCACGCCAATATCGCAAAGTGGTCCGCCGCCCGAATCTCCTTTGAGATGAAAACGCCCCCAGGTAGGCACGCCGCGCCGGCGCAGTGCCGAGGTCTCGGCGTAGTACATTTCACCCAACTGGCCGCTGTCGGCAATTTCTTTGGCGGCGATGGTTCGGTTGGAGAAACGGCCGGTCTGCGTGATAAAGAGAATCCGGCTCTTTTCTTCGGCGCGCGCAAACATTTCGACGGCGTCGGCATAACAGGCGGCGACTGGTTTTTCGCAAAAGACGTGCGCCCCGGCATCTAATGCGGCCAGCGCGTAGTCTTTGTGCGAGACATTGGGTGTGCAGATCGCGGCGATATCCGGTTCTATTTCACCGAGCATCTGTGCGCAGTCGTCGTAGGCGTGTGGGATATCGTGGCGGGCGGCTGTCTCCTTCGCTCGCGTTATACTGCGATTGTAGATGGCCGCGATCTCCACGTCATCTGCAAGGTTTTTCCACGCGGGTATATGGCCGGCATTGGCGATCATACCAGCGCCGATGATGGCGACTTTTAGGCGTTTTTCGGACACGAAATACCTCCTATATTAGGGCACAGAAAACCCCGGTGAAATAAAATTATTCACCGGGGTTTTTAAAATATCTATCGAACGTCAAGTGCGCCAATTGCCCTACGGCAACTCCGTTGCGCCCATCAGGTGGCGATCTACTTCGCGCGCTGCGCCGCGCCCCTCGTTAATCGCCCATACCACCAGGCTCTGCCCCCGGCGCATATCGCCAGCGGCAAAAACACTGTCGACACTGGTGGAAAATTTTTCGTGTTCGGCCTTGGCATTGGAGCGCTCGTCGCGCTCGACCTCGAGCTGGTCGAGCATGGCGTCCTCTGGGCCGCGAAAGCCCATAGCCAACAGAACCAATTCGGTGGGCCAAATTTTTTCCGTGCCCGCTATGGGTTTGGGGACGAAGCGGCCGTTCTCGTCTTTGTCCCACTCGATATTGACCGTGTGTAATTCCTTGACGTGGCCCTCTTCGTCGGCGACGAACTTCTGCGTCATAATCAGATAGGCGCGCGGGTCGTCGCCGAAACGCGCCTTGGCCTCTTCTTGGCCGTAGTCGAGCTTGTAGACATTGGGCCACTGTGGCCAGGGGTTGCCATCAGCGCGCTCTTCGGGTGGGCGCGGCATGATTTCAAATTGGGCCAACGTTTCACAGCCGTGTCGCAGCGAAGTGCCGCAGCAGTCGGTGCCCGTGTCGCCGCCGCCAATGACGATGACGTTCTTGCCTTTGGCCGAAGTATAGTTGCCGTCTTCGTGGTTTGAATCGAGCAGGCTCTTGGTGTTGGCGTGCAAAAAATCCATTGCAAAATGGATCCCCTTTAAGTCGCGGCCCTCAATGGGTAAGTCGTTGGCTTTGGTCGCCCCACCACAGAGCACGACGGCGTCGTACTCGTCGACCAGCTTCTGCGCTGGGATATCCTTGCCGATTTCAGTGTTGGTGACGAATTCAATGCCCTCAGCTGCCATCAGGTCGACGCGGCGCTGTACGACTTCCTTTTTGTCTAGCTTCATGTTGGGAATGCCGTACATCAGCAGGCCGCCAATGCGGTCGGCGCGCTCGTAGACCGTCACTTTGTGCCCGGCGCTGTTGAGCTGCGCGGCACAGGCTAGGCCGGATGGGCCCGAGCCGACGATGGCAACGGTCTTACCCGTGCGCGATTTGGGCGGTGCAGGCTGCACCCAGCCCTGGTCGAAGCCGTTGTCGATAATGCTGGCTTCGATGTTTTTTATCGTTACGGGGGGATCGTTGATGCCGAGTACACAGGAGCCCTCGCAGGGAGCTGGGCAAACACGCCCGGTGAATTCTGGAAAATTATTGGTCTTGTGCAGGCGTTCGAGCGCCTCTTCCCAGCGACCGCGATAGACGAGGTCATTCCACTCTGGAATCAAATTATTAATCGGGCACCCCGCCCCTTTGTCACCCTGGCTAACTACCTCGCCTATGTGGCAGAAGGGAACGCCGCAGTCCATACAGCGAGCACCCTGCTGGCGCAGGCTATCTTCTGGCATGTGTTCGTGGAACTCGTTCCAGTCCTTGACTCGTTCCAGCGGCGAACGGTCGGTTGGCAGCTGGCGAGTGAATTCCATAAATCCGGTTGGTTTACCCATTATTTATCCTTTGTTTCACGCTCTGCAATCGGGGTGCCCTACGCCTCTGTCTCTGCGGATATGGCTTCGTGAAAGGCGACTAGTTCCGCCTCATCCCCCTTCAGGCCGCGCTCTTCGACACTTTTAAATGCCGCTAACATACGGCGATAATCACGCGGCATGACTTTGACAAACTTACCTTGCGTCTGCGTCCAGTCGTCTAATAATTCCTGGCCGAGTGAGCTGCCCGTATACTGCACGTGGCGGGCAATCAGGCCCTTGACTTCGGCGATGTCTTCTTCGCTTTCGAGTGGGTCGAGGTCGACCATCTCTTGGTTGCAATGACCGGCCAGATCGCCCTGCTCGTCGAGCACGTAGGCGATGCCGCCCGACATGCCGGCGGCGAAGTTACGGCCCGTCGTTCCGAGCACGACCACGCGTCCGCCCGTCATATACTCGCAGCCGTGGTCACCGACGGCCTCGACGACGGCGCGCACACCGCTATTGCGCACACAGAAGCGCTCGCCGGCCTTGCCGCGGATAAAGGCCTCACCGGCCGTGGCGCCATAGAAGGCGACGTTGCCGATGATAATATTGTCGCGCGGCACAAAGGTCGAAGCAGCCGGCGGGTAGATAATCACGCGTGCTCCCGATAGCCCTTTGCCGACGTAGTCGTTGGCATCGCCTTCGATCTCCATCGTCATACCCAGCGGCGTAAAAGCGGCAAAAGACTGGCCCGCTGACCCCTCGAACTTGAGGTGTATTGTGTTGTCGGGTAGACCGTCGGGGCCAAAGCGTCGCGTAATCTCGCTGCCTACCTGTGTGCCGACGACGCGATTGATATTGACGATCGGCACCGTTGCCGCCACCTTCTCACCCTTTTCCAAGGCCGGTTTGCACAGCTCCATCAGCGTCGTGCGATCCAGCGATTTTTCGAGACCGTGGTCCTGTTCTTCGCTACAGAAGCGTCCGACTTCGGGGCCCACGTCTGGTTGGTGCAAAATCGGCGTCAGGTCTATGCCATCGGCCTTCCAGTGTGCAATGGCCTTTTTCGGTTCTAAACGATCGGTGCGCCCGACCATTTCCTCGATCGTGCGAAAGCCCAGCTCGGCCATAATCTCGCGCATGTCTTCGGCGATAAAGCGCAGGAAGTTGACGACGTGTTCCGGTTTTCCCATAAAATGCTTGCGCAGCTCAGGGTTCTGCGTAGCCACGCCAACGGGACAGGTGTCGAGATGGCAGACGCGCATCATAATGCAGCCCATAGCCACCAACGCCGTCGTGGCAAAACCAAACTCCTCGGCGCCGAGCAGCGCGGCGATAACGACGTCGCGGCCCGTCTTGAGCTGGCCGTCTGTCTCGACTACGATGCGCGAGCGCAAATCATTTAAGAGCAGCGTTTGGTGTGTCTCGGCCAGCCCTAACTCCCACGGCAAGCCCGCGTGTTTGATCGAGGTTTGCGGCGAGGCTCCAGTGCCGCCGTCGTGACCCGAGATCAGCACGACATCGGCCTTGCCCTTGGCCACACCGGCCGCGACCGTGCCGACGCCAAATTCGGAAACGAGTTTGACATTGATGCGCGCGTGGTGGTTGGCATTCTTTAAGTCGTGCACCAACTGCGCCAAATCCTCAATCGAATAGATATCGTGATGCGGCGGTGGCGAAATGAGTTCGACGCCCGGGGTTGAATGGCGCACCTTGGCTATCCACGGATAGACCTTTTTACCCGGCAACTCGCCGCCCTCGCCGGGTTTAGCTCCCTGCGCCATTTTGATCTGTAGTTCCTGAGCCTGCGTCAGATAATAGCTAGTAACGCCAAAGCGCCCGGAGGCTACCTGCTTGATGGCGCTGTTCTTGGAGTCGCCGTTGGGCTCGAGCGTATAGCGCGCGGGATCTTCGCCGCCTTCTCCCGTATTACTGCGCCCGCCGATGCGATTCATGGCGATGGCCAGGCCCTCGTGCGCCTCTTGGCTGATCGAACCGTAGGACATGGCGCCGCTCTTAAAACGACGCGTAATGGCATGGACTGACTCGACCTCCTCTAAGGGGATCGGCTCGTTGTCCGTTTTGAAATCTAAAAGACTGCGCAACGTCGCCATGCGCTCGGACTGATCGTTGATTTCCTCGGCATATTGTTTGTAGGTCGCATAGTCTTCGTCGCGCACGGCCCGCTGCAGTAGGTGGATCGTTTTTGGGTTAAAGAGGTGAAGCTCGCCCTCTTTGCGCCACTGGTAATGGCCACCCACTCCGAGCGTGCTGCCGTTCGTGTCGATCGCCGGAAAGGCGTGCGCGTGGCGCTCGAGTGCTTCGCGTGCGATGCCTTCAAGGCTCATGCCCTTGACCTGCGACGTGGTCCAGGTGAAGTAGCGGTCGACTACTTCTTGGTTCAGGCCGACGGCTTCAAAAATCTGTGCGCCGCGATAGGATTTAATCGTCGAGATGCCCATTTTGGCCATGACTTTGATCACGCCCTTGATCGCCCCGTAGATATAGCGCTCTTCGGCCTCTTTATAAGAGTACTCGTCGAGCATGCCCTCGCGCACCATATCGTTGAGGCTTTCGAAAGCCATATAAGGATTGATCGCCTGGACGCCGTAACCGAGCAGCAGACAAAAGTGATGCACTTCGCGCGGTTCGCCCGATTCGATCGCCAGACCGACCCGAGTGCGCGTCTCGTTGCGCACCAAGTGGTGGTGCACGCCGGCGACGGCCAAGAGCGCCGGGATTGGCACGTGGTCTTTATCGACGCCGCGATCCGAGAGGATGATGAGGTTGTTTTCTTCGGCGATGGCTGCATCGACCTGTCGACACAGCTCTTCCATCGCCTTTTCTAGCCCCGCCTCGCCATCGGCCTTGTTAAAAAAGATCGGCAACGTCACGGCCTGGTGGCCAAAGAGGTCTACCTCGCGCAGCTTCTCCATCTCGGCATTTTTGAGGATGGGCCGATCCAACGTGATCTGACGGCAGCTCGCCGGCTCGGGTTTGAGCAGGTTGCGCTCGGGGCCGATCTTCGTTTCGGCGGAGGTGATTAATTCTTCGCGCAGCGGGTCGAGCGGCGGATTTGTGACCTGCGCAAAGTGCTGTTTGAAATAGCCGTAGAGCAATTGAGTCTTGTCGGAGAGAGCAGCCAACGCCGCATCGTTGCCCATCGAGCCAATCGGGTCTTTGAGTACCTCCACCATTGGCTTGAGAAAGACGCGCAAGTCTTCAAAGGTGTAACCAAAGGCCTGCTGCGCCTTGAGCACTTCCTCGTGCGTTTCCATCAGCGGCGTGCCCTGCGTGTCCGGTAGGTCTTCCAAGTGGACGACGTTGTCGTTGAGCCACTCGCGGTAGGGATGCTCAACGGCAATCTGGTGCTTGATCTCTTCGTCGCTGATAATGCGGCCCTGCTCTGTGTCGATCAGCAGCATGCGACCCGGTTCGAGACGGCCCTTGTACTCGATATTCTCCGGTGGGATGCTGAGTACCCCCGTCTCTGAAGCCAAGACTATAATGCCATCCTTGGTCACGTAATAACGCGAGGGGCGAAAGCCGTTGCGGTCGAGTACGCCACCGACGACCGTGCCGTCGGTAAAACCGATCGATGCTGGTCCGTCCCACGGCTCCATCAGACAGGAGTGATATTCGTAGAAGGCACGCTTCTCGTCGCTCATATTTTCGTGCCGCTCCCACGGTTCGGGCACCATCATCATGACGGCGTGCGGCAGCGAGCGTCCGCCCAAATAGAGCAGCTCTAGTGCGTTGTCGAACTTGGCTGAATCGGAGCCGTCCTCGTGGATGACTGGGAATGTCTCTTGCAGTTTGTCACCAAAAAGTTCGGACTCTAGCATGCCTTCGCGCGCATGCATCCAGTTTTCGTTGCCGCGCACGGTATTGATTTCACCGTTGTGGATGACATAGCGGTAGGGATGGGCGCGCTGCCAATTGGGAAAGGTGTTGGTCGAAAAGCGCGAGTGCACCAATGCCAGCGCCGATTCGAGACGTTTGTCTACTAGGTCGGGGAAATACGGCTCGACCTGTGTCGAGATAAACATGCCCTTGTAGACGATGGTGCGCGCCGACATACTCGCGGCGTAATACGAGGGCACTTTGCCGCTGTAGCGGATGTTATTGGCCGCGCGTTTGCGGATGACGTAGAGCACGCGCTCAAAATCTAGCGGATCGGAACCAACGCTTTTACTGCGACCTATAAAGACTTGGCGCATAAGGGGCTCGCCCTCTATCGCCGTATTGCCGAGTTCGCTGTTGTTGACGGGCACATCGCGCCATCCCAACAGGGTCTGACCCTCTTCCTCGATGACGCGCGCCAGCGTTTCCTCGCAAATCGTGCGCGTTTCTTTATCGCGCGGAACAAAGAGCATACCGACGCCATAGGCACCTTCTGCGGGTAATTCAAAGTCACAGACTGCTTTAAAAAATTTATGTGGTATTTGCATGAGAATGCCAGCGCCATCCCCCGTATTGGGCTCGCAGCCGCAGGCTCCGCGATGCTCTAGATTGACCAAGACTTCCAGAGCCTGGTGCACCAATTCGTGCGATTTCTTGCCTTTAATATTGACTACGAAACCCATTCCGCAGGCATCGCTCTCATTGTGCGGATCGTAGAGGCCCTGCTTAGAAGGATATCCGGGAATATAGCTCATTTTTCGCCTTTCGCTGTCTTGGGTCCACACTGTATAACGCGCGGTTTTCGCAATGGGAATACAAAGCCATAGGTCTGCCCGATGCAGGACATCCTGAAGACCTAACCGCTTAGAGTGCGTGGAGTGCGTGTAACTCCCGTAGGAGTAACAGATCCGTACCTAGGGGATTAGCGGGGAGCCCTAGGCAGGTGAGTCGACAGGAGCGTTTCTGTCATGGTCATATTTTTAGATAAGAGGTTTTAATATACAGTACAGAACAATGTTAGACAAACAAGAAAAACAGATCATTCGTGCCCTCATTCGAAATCCGCGTCGTTCTGACAATCGCATTCGTGCCCTTACTGGGGTTCCCGTGCGCACCGTCAGTCGCAAAAGAGCTCGTTTGGAACAAGAGGGCATCATTGCCTACTACACGGGGGTCGATACGCAAAGCACGGGTAGCGAGCGGGCGTTTTACCACCCAACATATGCTATTTATAAAATTCAAATTGGGAATCACGCGCGGCCAAGTCGTAGAGGAGATTCGCTCCGAGCCCAACGTCGCCAATGTCTTTAGCGAATTGATCCGCGATAGCTATATCGCCGAGATGGACGGACATATTGCCCTGGTGATGATAGTAGAAGGTGAGTCGGACAGCGATGTGGCGGAAAATGTGCAGGGCAAGATTATTCCCTCATTACAGAAAAACCACGGCGAGGACTCGATACAAGAGCTGAGTTCGATCCGTTTATTGGATCCGATTCGCTGTTTTCACAACTATTTGCCGATGGTTAATATAGACGAAGGTTTCATAAATAAAGACTGGCCGGACGAGGCAATTTTTGTGGAATGATTGGCCTACAGGCGGTAAAAATAGAGACGGCTATGGTGCGTTTTTTGTCTCGAGATAAATAAGAATGTGCCCCTTACTCAGCTGGAGGTGTGATGCGGATCTTCAGCGTCGAGCGAATATCCAGAAACAGTGCATGAATCTCGCCTTGAACGCTCGCATCGGCGCGGCTATCCGCTTCGAATGTAATCCATTGCTCAAAGACGCGTGCTCCAGCTTCCCGGCTCACGTCATCGGCATCCTCCGCTTCACCATCATCGGCTTCACCATTATCCGCTTCGACGACATAGGGAGCGAAAAAATCCACATCAAGTGAAGAGGGCGAGACACTACCGTTATTGACGACAAACTCAACTTCGGTGCTCAGGTCCTCATCCAACGCTTCGACGAGTTGTTCTATGCGCACTTTGATTGGCAGCGAGTCGCCGGGGCGCACCCACTCGCGCGATGCTTCTAGCGTTATTTCAAAATGCCCGTCTTCCGTAGTCGAACCGATGATGCGATCGGGTTCTTCAGCACAGCCCAAGCACAGGGCCACTATTAGTATTAGTAAATTTTTCATCGCCTAATGCCCTCCTAAACCCGTATTGACCTGCTGCACGGTCTCATTAAAAATGTGCTCGGCGATCTGGTAGGGAAACTTCGTTTCGAAGAACAATTGCGCTACCTCGCGGTCGATCAAGTGGTAGCGACTGCGCATGTCTTCTCGCGTGGGAAAGAGAATCTGCACGCCGGGGCGAAACCCTTGCATTGTCAGCGGTAGATTCTTGTTGAGTTCGAGCACTCGCTTGAGAACCAAGACTTGTTGCAGTCGCTCGATGTCGTCCTCGTTGGCCAACACGACACTCCACTGTTCGGCTTGGCCATGCTCGTCATATACATTCATATCCCAGAGCAGATCGTCTTGGTCTTTCGCGGCGACGACTGTATCGCGTACCGTGGCCAGCGGCAGGCTAAACGCGTGCCCGGCCGTCGGCACGGGTCGAGCTTCAAAACTCAGCATCGCCGCATTTTCTGCTTTGGCCAGTGCTTTGGGCAGAATATCGCCGAGTGTCAAATCGTCGCTGAAGCGTTTGCCGCGTCCCTCGTTCTCGGGCGGCGTAAAAAAGAATACTTGCTCGAGGTTGATCTCGCGCGGAAAATCCAAACCCGCGACAATCTCATATAGCATGCGTCGCACGAGTACTTCTTCACCAGGCACTCTTCCTTTAAGCAAAGAGTTGAATGGCTCCTTGCGTTGTAACATCACGTTTTCGGTCGCGTGCTGGCGGATTCTTTGCATCATATCGAGCAAGACGGGGCTCTCTTGCACGAAATTGAGATCCCATACATCGTCGTCGCGCACGCGATAGGCATTGCGAAAGAGCTGTGTATCAAAGCGATCGAAGAGGTCTGAATCCTTGGGAATCAGATAGCTAAAACTATTTTCTTCTAAGGGGACTATATGTGGCGTGATTACGACTATAACCTCTCTTTGTTCCGTCTCCACCCGCTCGCGTGAAAACAGACGCCCCAGATATGGCACGCTGCCCAAAAGGGGCACCTGCGCGCGCGTGCTCTGCTGATCCGTCGAAAGCAGACCGCCAATAATGAAGGGAGTGCCGTCGGCCACGCGCACATAGGTCTCGACTAGGCGATTGTCGATGATCGGGGAGAACTCAATACCCGAACTGCCTTGCTCTAGGCGCGCTGCTGACTCGACCGAGATTGAGCTGATAATGGTCTCAATCTGCATCGTGACTTCGGTCGACTCGCGGTTGATGCGCGGGCGCAGGTTGAGCACTATGCCGACGGGAAAATACTCGATGCCCTTGCTAACGGAAGAATTCGTCGCCGTAGTCTTTGAAACGGGAATCTGCCGACCCACTTGGATCCGCGCCTGTCGGTCGTTGAGCACTAATACGGACGGGCTCGACAATACTTCGGCATTGCCCGTTTCTTGTAGCGCTTCTAATTTGCCGCGAAAATCGATAAAATTCGTAAAGGCATCGCGCGAAAAAAGCAGCGAAGTAACGCCAGATCCCGACTCGCTATTTTCAAAGCTAAAACGGCCATTTTCCTGTTGGCCGCTAAAGTCGACGCCGAGATCGCGCAGATTGTTATTGTTGACCTCGATGACGAGTGCTTCAATTACGATCTGCTGTGCCGGCACATCAATCTGCGTGCGCAGTAGATTTACCAGCTTCTCCAGTGGTTCCGGATCGTTGCGATCATAGACGAGTAATAGGCGTTCTTCTGGTGCGCCGGTCGTCGTACTGTGCAGGTGTGATCCCCCTAGTTCCGGTGCACCATTCTTATTCTTGCTCGTTGAAGAGGATGTTTTCGCTCCCGACGGATCGGCTGCTAAGAGACTGGTCTTGGAAGCATTCGCTACTTTTAGTATGTAGGGTAGATCCGCCTTCTTACCAGCCACGATATTAAAAATCTTCTCATAGCTAGTGCTTTTATTGGCTTTTTCCTCAAATTCAATCGTGTAATAGCCTAACGCTTTGAGCAGCGACAAGGCCCGATCTGCCTCAATATGCCCGAGGCGAAACATCTCATACTGCAAATCGGGCTTGCCGTTGCGTTTTTTTTGGCTGGTTTTTAATAGCTGTTCGATCCCACTGCGCAAAGCCGGTAAATCAGCTGATGCTCCTCCTCGTGCGAGCAGGGCAAACTCAAAACCACCGCCCACCGCAGTGGCGATGGCCAACTCCAATACGGCCTCATCGCGTGTATAGGTGCGGTTTTCGACTAGCGTTAGCCGCTCGGCCAATTGGCCGTCTTCTCCGCTTCTCGCGTATTTTAACGGCAGGAGCACGCGCAGGTCGGCCGCATCGAGAATCTGCCGCGCTTTGCTTAGAGACGTCAGGGTAGACTCTACAAAGACAACCTCGGGCTCGGCGCTCGTGCAGACGACAAACAAGAGGCTTATTGATAATACAAATCGCATCATGAACGTACTCCGCATTGGTATTCCATAGTTCCCATCTTAATCTTTTGTCCCTGCTGGTGTCAAGCAATAGACGGTAGACAAGACTCAATTGTCGATTGTAGCAATAATGGCGGCTGTCCCCAGTGAATTGCCATTATCACTGATTCCACTCTCATTGCCGCCGCTATCGCCACGCCCCAATTTCCAATAAGCTGCCCCACTCCCGCCCAATACTAACATCCACCACGGTATACTACTGCCTTCTTCACTTGGCCACAGGGAGGCGACAAGCTTTTTGACTTCGCGTCGCCGCAGTTCCTCTAAAGTCTCCGCTTCTCCTTGGGCACTACTAAATAAATTCTGCTGGTCTACGCGATAGAGCTGTGCTTCGAGGCGCAACTTGCCACCGCGAAGTCTGACGCTGCCAGCGACTAACTACTTGACCCCGGCGTTACGATCGATTTCAGCCATGCAATCTTCGTCCGCGCAGGCGTTTGTCTCAATGCCTTTTTGCACCAACGCTGCGTAGAGGTCGGCGCGTGTTAGGACGTCGGCGTGCTTGTGAAACTCGTCGCGCACGTGTTGTGATAAGAGCAGGGCTTCCGCTGCGTCAACATCGTAGGCCAACAGATCGAACACGGCCACTTTTTTGCGGGCCCCAACTGGGCTGCAGAGCAATAGGAACCAGCGCATATATACAAAGAGTCTCATTGGACGTGCACCAGCACGACTTGCTCTAGGTTGTTGTTGCGTATGGCCTGCCCCAGTACAGCCCCTACTTGCGTCAGGGCTGCGCGGGCGACGGTGCTCAATTCGGCAAAGGCCGGTTCATCTTCAATTTGGCTGACGGTATCCTCAGCCAGCGGCACGCCCAGCGTCAACAAGTCACCGCGCAACTGCAACTCGTCGACGGCGCAGTCGAACGTCGCGGACGATTCGGCCCCTGCGCCTAGGTCCTCTTTGAGCACGTCCAAAGAAATCTGACCTAGCAGTGGTAGCGAGCCAAAGAGCTCTAGGCTAACTTGATCGTATTCGAGGTTTAGCGTGCCATCGCCAGGCCGCCAAGTGCCCGAGAATTCCACAAAGCCTCCATCGAATTGGTCCAATTGCCCTCAT
>JBLHGI010000095.1:0-17930 GCA_047616505.1 Planctomycetota bacterium | reverse complement strand
AGGACCCGACCATCAGCAGGGCAAGGAGATACTCGACCTACAGATAAACGCCTCTTCAGCGCAGACGATCTTGGTCCCCGGCAACCACGACTGGGCGCAGGGCAACGCACTAGGTTGGCAATACAACCAGCGACAAGAAGACTATGTCAAAGCGGCCGGAGCTCGTTACGCGCCCGAAGGAGGGTGCCCCGGGCCGGTGGTTGAGGTACTGTCGGATAACGACGAGGGGCCGGCTGTCGTGCTGGTTATACTCGATACGCAGTGGTGGTTACAGCGGCGCGGCTGGCAGCCCTATTATATCGCCGACGAGGGCTGGTACGATGGCTGTGGGGCGGTCGATGAGGACGGGGTGATCGACGCGTTCGAGCGAGCCTTGGAGCGACACCGCGACGACCACGTGCTGGTGTTGGGGCACCACCCGCTCGCCTCGTCGTCGCGGCACGGTGGCTACAAAAAGCAGCGCGGCAAAGACTTGCTCTACTGGCTGATCGGCCGTCAGCAAGATATTGGCAATCCGCGCTACAATCATTTGATCAAGCGTCTAAATGCGGCGATGGCAGCGCATCCCCCGCTCATCTATGGAGCGGGTCACGATCACAATTTGCAAATTATGCGCGACGGCGTTTCAGCGGCGCGCTATACGCTGGTAAGTGGCGCCGGCAGCGCCTATAAAATCACCAGCGTCACGCATATGCCCGCTACGGTCTTTGCCCACGGCGTGCCCGGTTTTATGGTCGTCGATTTTACCGAGGATGGCCAAATTTGGCTGCAGGTGATCGAGTCGGCCGTGGCCGGACCGGCCTACGCCATGCCGCTGCGCGATGAATAAGTGTGGGCTTAGCGTGCGATAGATCAGGCGCTACTTTCGCTGCGGATTTATGCCTGTCTAATGCTGTATCAATTCTTTAGCCCTTGCGATCCACGGCGCTAGCTCCGCGGCCGAGCGCGGGTCCAATTGCTGAGCGCGGACCAAATGCACTAGGGCGCGTTCGGCGTTGTTTTGGTGCTGTAGATAAACCTGCCCGAGGTTGGAATGAATGCCGGCTTGGTCGTCGTTGAGCCTGACCGAGCGCCCCCAGAACTCTACGGACAGACGATAGTCCTGGCGGCGGAAGGCCATAAAGGCCAGTCGGTTGTAGGCGGGTATATTGGGCTCGATATTCGACGAAAGAAAATAGATATTCCAGGCGAGGTCGCGGCGCTCTTGGTCGTAGGCATTATTCGCCAACAGCGCATAGGCTTGGGCCATTTCCCGCGCCGCCCAGCGCGGAAATTCCTGCGACTTGAGGGCTCCCTCTGTCAGGGCTGCATCCGCCAATACTTCTAATCCCAAATCCATTAGCCCCATACCCGCCGCCCACGGCAATACATGTGCGGCGCGATGCGTGTGCGCCTGCTTGAAACGGTCGCGCGCGTCCTGCTCTAGCCCGGGGTGGTCGAGCCGCTGTTGAATCTCGGCTTCGATCAAATGGTTAAGAGCGAGGTGGGGCTGGTCGTGGCGCAGCTGGATTAAGGTGTGCAAGGCGCCCTCTAAATCGTTGGCCTGAAACTGCTCGGCTATACCGTGCAAAATGGTATCGGGGCAGTATGGGTCTTGTTGGAGCTGCTCTTCTAAACGGGCAAAGGCGCGGTTTACTTTCTCTTCGTCCTGGCGTTTGAGCACGTAGACGGCGGGGTGGTCGTAGCCCGTAAAGGAGGGCTCGGATCCCTCGTCGGCAAAAGTAAAAGGACCGAAGACGGGGTCGTTTTTAAAACGCTCTATTAGGCTATAGCCCAGCTCGCCGGCGACTAGGCTGCGATAAAAAGCGGCGGTGGCCGGCATCCGGTCGGGGGCGGCGCTAAATTGCTGGTAGCGGTTGACGTCTACCAGCGCAATGTACTCGACACCGAGCAAGCGGTTGCGCAGGTGGGAGAGGGCGGCGCTGCAGGTCATATAACCGCGCGACTCGAACAGGGTGGCCGTGTTGAGCAGGCGCGTCGGGCGGCGCAGCGAACGCACGAGTGGGTCCATGCTAAAACCACCGCGCTCGCCGGCGACTGTCGTGCCCTCGGGCACATTTTTGACGATCCAGCGCGCGGCCTGAATACGGCTGTCTTCGCGCGTGTAGATCGAACTAAAGGCCAAACCGTAGACCAGTGCTGCGATTGCCAATACGCCGCCTAGCGCTAGCCCGGCACGTGGGCGGACCCGCTTTAATTGAACGCAAAAATCGGCGGCCAATAGCAAGAGAAAGGGCAGCATGGGCAGTAGATAGCGCACGTGTTTGGTGTGCAGGCCGCCCATCTGCAAAAAATATAGACCGCAAAACAGCAGGGGCAACAAACTGGCGTAGCGGCGTTTCCACAGGGCGAAAATGAGTCCGGCCAATACGCCCAGTGCCAACGGCCAGCCCACGGCTAGCGGCAAGAGATCCGTGGCGTAGTGCAGGTAGGGGATGGTGTGCAGATCGGCCACGGTCCAGGGGCGCAGTATTTCGCCTTGGGCTACCTTGAGCGAGAAGCCGAGATCGTCGGTGCCTTCGGCGCGAGTTAGCAGCGCGGGGTCGAAGAGTAGATAGGGCTGTAGCAAGATCAGTGCGAGCAGCGCCGCTAGGCCGGCGACCCAGATGTCAGGTCGCCGCCATGCAGTCCAGCCATGGGCGGCGATATGCCCGGCGACGAGGACGGGGCCCAAGAGCAGGCCGTTGAGGCGCACGGCCCCCGCGGCGCCAATGACTAGGCCAGCCAGTGCGTAGTGGAGCCAGCGCTCGTTGGCAAAGGCGCGCAGCATGAGGGCAAAGGCCGCTAAGCAGAGCAGCGTATGCAGCCCATCGACGGTGGCGAAGTGGGCGGCCTGTATCAGCGCCGGTACTGCGACAAAGAACAGCGCGGCCAGCGCCGCCGTGCCGGGGCCATAGAGCCGTTTACCTAGATGCCAGACCAGCGCTAAAGAGGCCAATGAAAAGAGGATGGAGAGCAGGCGGATAGCCCGATAAATGGCCGCGGTGCTGGCGACGGTATCGAGCGTGTCGAGCGGCGCAGCGGCCAAGGGGCCGTAGAGCGCGAGGGTGGCCCGCCACACATAGAGCGGCAGCATGCCGTAGGCCGTCAGTGGTGGGTCGAGCGGGTTCTCTAGGGCGAGGGCGGCGCGGACGAGTGTTTCTTCATCGGGGTGAAAATGGTGAGAATATGCCGTGAGGCCTTCTTCCAGCGCTTTTTCCGGTGGGGCGAAATCGCTCTCGCTGCGGTCTATACCCACAAAACGAGTGTAGAGCGCGAGCAGGGCGATACACAGTAGCAGTAGGCGTTGGTAATTCGGCATAGATTGAGTTTGCAGGGTGTCTTGTTTGTTTTAGATTGGACGAATCCTGTATAGGCGGGATAAGTGGGATAGGCGGTCGAGGAGGCATTGGCAAAGAGGTTGTTGCAACTCGGCCCGTTGGGCCTCAGACAGCAACAACCTCTTTGCCAATACCCCCTCGATCGTTAATTAATCCCAGATCTACCCGTAAGTTATAAAAGTGGAATATAGAATAAAGTGCAATTACTAGCTTTGAGAAAAGCTACAAAAGAAGATCTGGATTTTCTCATCGAGCGGCGGCGGCAGACGATGCGGCCGCATTTTGAAAGATCGGGCAGAGAGTACGATGAAAAAGCGCAGCGCCAGCGCTTGCTCTATAAATACGATCTATAAGGAAAAGAGAGTGAGTCGCCGATGACGGCACCGGCCATTAGTGTAGAACAGCTGAGTAAGACCTACGAGGTGCCCGTGCGCGAGGGCGGCTTGGGCGCGGCGCTCAAGAGCTTGGTGCAGCGCAAAACGCGCGAGGTCGAGGCGGTAAAGGACATTTCCTTTGTGGTGGAGCCGGGCGAGATCGTTGGTTTTTTGGGGCCCAACGGCGCGGGCAAAACCACGACGCTGAAGATGCTCTCTGGTTTGCTCTACCCAACAAACGGGCAGACCCGGGTATTGGGCTATGAGCCGTTTCGGCGCGAGCGCGATTTTTTGCGCCAGATCACGCTGGTCATGGGCAATCGCAACCAGCTCGTATGGGATATTCCGGTGCTCGATTCGTTCGAGCGCAACCGCGCGATCTACCGCATAGACCGCGCCCAGTACCGCGAAATAATAGATGAACTGACGGACCTGCTGGACTTGGGCGAGTTGCTCGACAAACCCGTGCGCAACCTCTCTTTGGGCGAGCGCATGAAGTGCGAGGTGGCCACCGCGCTCTTGCACCGGCCGCAGATTCTCTTTCTCGACGAGCCCACGATTGGTCTCGATGTGACGATGCAGCGGCGCATCCGCACCTTTGTCGCCGAGTACAACAAGCGCTACGGGGCCACGGTACTTTTGACGAGCCACTATATGGCCGATGTCGAGGCGTTGTGCAAGCGAGTGGTCGTGATCCATCATGGGCAGCTGCTCTTCGACGGGGCCTTGGCCGATTTGGTGCAGCGCTTTTCGCCGCATAAAACGATCGTCGTCGAATTGGAGCAGGGCAGTCCCGACCTGAGTGCCTATGGCGAGGTAGTCGAGAGCCAAGAAGGGCGCGTGGCGCTGCGCGTGCCCAAGGCGGAAACGGCGCAGGTGACGGGGCGCTTATTAGCCGAGCATCCAGTGCTCGACCTAACGGTGGAAGACCCGCCGATAGAAGAAGTCATCGAACAGGTCTTTGCCCAGGAGGTATTGTGAGCCAGCAGAGGCCCAGGGCTGCCGGTGCGTTCGTGCCCCAGCCACTGGCGCTGTGCACATGAGCCTTTTGCGCGAGGTCTATCCGGTGCTCTTTCGCACCGACCTTGCCGTGCAGTTCCAGTATCGCGCGGCCATGATCATTTGGTTGATCGGTTTGGTGATACAGCCGGTTGTCTATTTGGTCGTATGGCTGACGGTGGCCAAGACCCAGGGGGGCGAGGTCGGTGGTTTTACCGGCGCGGACTTTTCTGCCTATTACATTACTTATATGGTCGTCAACCACCTGACCTTTACTTGGGTTATGTTCGAGTTTGAATACCGGGTGCGCAGTGGTGCCTTTTCGCCGCTGCTTCTACAGCCGCTGCACCCGATCCACCGCGATATCGCCACCAATATCGCCTATAAATTGCTGACTACCGTGCTAGTAGTGCCGGTGACGGCGCTTTTAATCTGGGCCTTCTCTCCACGGGCCGAACTACATCTCTGGGCACTGTTGGCCTTTATCCCCTCGCTCATACTGGCGTTTCTGTTGCGTTTCTTTATCGAGTGGGCGCTGGCGCTGGCCGCTTTTTGGACGACGCGCGTCGATGCAATCAACCAAGTCTTTTTTGCCGTGATGCTCTTTCTGGCCGGCCGCATGGCGCCGCTGGCGCTGATGCCCGACTGGGTGCAGACGATCGCCTACTGGTCGCCCTTTCCGTGGATGGTGGCCTTTCCCGTGGACTTGCTCTTGGGCAAGCTGACGTGGGAAGAGACGATAGAAGGGTTGGTGGCGCAGGCGGTGTGGTCGCTCTTGGCACTGGCTTTGTTGAGCGTGGTGTGGAAACGCGGTGTCAAAGCCTATTCGGCGGTGGGGTCCTAGTATGAACGTGCTGAGATTGCTGTGGGTCTTCTTTCGCATTGGTTTGATGAACGAGTTGGCCTATCGCGCCAACTTCTACGTGCAGTTCCTTCAGGGGCTGCTGCGCTTGGGTGTGGCGCTGGCTGGTTTGGCGGTCGTCTTTGACCACGTCGATCATCTCAACGGCTGGCAGCCGGCCGAACTCGTCGTGCTGTTGGGTGTGTTTTTTCTTATGAGTGGCGTAATCGGCACGCTGATCCAACCTAGCATGCAGCGCTTTATGGAGGACGTGCGCCAAGGCACGCTCGACTTCGTGCTGACCAAACCGGAAGATGCGCAGGTGCTGGTCAGTATATCCGAAGTGCGCGTGTGGCGCTTAGTCGACGTGATTCAAGGCGTGGTTGTGCTGCTGATTGCGCTGTGGCAGATCGGCGGTGATACGGGCTGGCGCGAAGTGGGTTCTTTTGCTCTGACGCTGTGCTGCGGCACGGCTATTGTCTACAGCTTTTGGCTCATGCTGGCGACGATGTCTTTTTGGTTTGTGCGCGTGGAGAATATTCTAGTGATCTTCCAGAGTCTCTACGACGCAGGGCGCTGGCCTATCGGCATCTATCCGCGCTGGCTGCGCATGGGACTGACCTTTGTGGTGCCGATTGCCTTTGCCGTTACGGTGCCGTCTGAGGCCTTGGTCGGGAGGCTGACGCATGAGACGCTGTTGGGAGCGGTAGCCCTGGCGCTGGCGATGCTTTTGGCGGCGCGACTCCTGTGGCGTTGGGGGGTGAAGAACTATTCGGGAGCTTCGGCGTAATAGCGGTTATTTATTAGCGAGGATCAGCGATAGCACTGCCCGTTGTATATATTATCTGAGATAATACATCTTTTCTCTAGGCAAAAGACCCAATGCAAAATAGACCAAACGACTCAGTACAGCTTTTGGCCGAAGGCGTTTTTGAGGCTCTGCCCGTGCCGGCGACGCTGATCGATGCGCAGGGTGTGATCGTCGATCTCAATTCGGCTTTTATCAAATATGCACTTAGCATGGGGGTCGAAGTGCGCAAGGAAGAGCGCGTCGGTTATTTGCTGCACGAGTTTGCCCGAGAAGAGAAGGAGGGCGAGTACATACAGGGGGTGGTCAAAGTGCTGTTGGAGACGGGCGAAGAGCAATTCCAGCGGCGCACCTACGAAGGTGTAGACCAAGTGTCCTATCGGGACGTGCGTGCCGTGCCGATCAAAGACGTCTCAGGGCGGGTAGTGGGTGGAATTATTTTACGCGAAGATGTGTCGAGCGTGGTGCATGGGGAGCGCGTATCGGCGCAGCAAAAGCAGCTGATTGTAGCATTTGATCGCATTGGTCGGCAGGTGCTTTCGACGTTGGATCAGGAGCGCATCGTCGATGTGCTGGTCGGAGAGGTCATGCGTCTAAGCCTCTTCCGCAGTATGGTCGTCGAGTTGGTAGATATGGATCGGGGTCTATACGAGATGCTGCGCGCCTATCACGTGCCGGGCATAAAATACCTGAAGGATATGGAGGTAGATGATCGAGCACAGCCCTATGAGGTAAAAGAAGAGACGCGGGGTGAGCATCTGTTCATTGGGCAAGACGCGCTGCGGCGGGATCTTGTTGCACAAAAGGAGACGCTGGTCATCGAAGGCTGGGACGAGCGCTTTGATCGGAATTTTATCTACCCCGAACGACAGGCCGACAAAGTAGCTTTTTTTGTGCCCGTCCTGCGCGAAGGGGAAACGCTGGCGATTCTTTCTACGGGCTGCGAGCGCGAGGACAAAGAGCAGGTGCTGGCCAATTTAGCTGTGCTGCAACCGCTTTTGAGCCAGGTGGCGCTGGCGCTGTATTTGGCGCGCCTGCACCAGGCTTCGCAGGAGCGCGATCGATTGCAGTTGGCCGAGCAGGCCGTGCGTTTGAAGATCGCTTCCATGCGAAAACCCGAGGACTTGGTGGCCGTGACCGCAGAGATCAGCGCACAGCTAAGAGTGCTCGGCGTAGAGCACAACAGTTGTTCTATCCAGATTATCAACGCGGAGGGTAAGGGGTTTATTTCGATCAACCCCAAAGAGGTCGACTTGTGGTCAGAACGCTACGCCCGACTTCAGAGTGGGGCCTATGATCACCATGATTTCGATTATCCCTGGGTACGGGAAGTCTGGCGCACGGGCAAAGCCTTGTATCAGCCCTGCACGCCCATGGACTGTCCAATGCCGGCGGGATATTCCCTAATTGATGCGGCCTTTTCGCAAGGCACTTTGGCCATCAACAGCTCGCAGAAAAACGCCTTCACGGCGTGGGGTATCGAGCTGGTAGAGCGGCTTGCGGTCGTTCTTTCCGAGGGTCTTCAACGAGTTGAAGACCTGGAGGCGCGGGAACGCACGGATCGGGCGTTGCACGAGAAGAACGAACTACTGACTTCCATCGTCGAAGGCAGTCAGGATTTGATTGTCGTCAAAGATTACGAGGGGCGGCGCATTCTGGTGAACCCCACGTTATCTGCATGGTTCGGGCAGGCACCGGAAGAGTTGCTTGGAAAAAAGAATAAAGATCTCTATCCCGCGGATTTTGCACACAAGATCGATAGCGAGGATCGCCGTGTGATGGAGTCGGCCGAGGTTGAGGTCAACGAAAATATCATACCGAGTTCGCATGGTCCGCGCTATGTACAAACACATAAGTATCCGCTGCGCGATGAAAAGGGCGAAGTGCGCGGCCTGATTGGCATAGGGCGTGATATTACGGAGATCCGTCGTCGAGAGATGTTGGTGCGCGCCGTGGCGCAGGTGCGCGATACGGTGTGGAAAATGGGATCGACCGAAGATGTGCGCCAGGTCGTCGAGGCGGTGCACCAGGGTTTAAGAGGCGTGGGCATAGACTTCGCCGCTTGCGGGGTCAATATCGTCGAGGCCAATCGGGATCCTTACGAGATACATGCTTATAATATTGCGTCGAATGACGAATGGACCGAGACGATCTATCGCGACAGCGCCGAAGCAGATACTATGTATTTTATGTGGCAGAAGGGCGGGGTGCACTATAGGCCCGACTTGCAGGTCGAGGAGATGCACGATCAAGCAGAGACTATCAATCGAGCCTTTGACGATGTGGTGTGTTCGGTGGTGGACGTGGCCTTTGCCCAGGGGACTTTGGCGGTCAACAGCGTGCGCATAGATGCTTTTAGTGCGCGCGATATAGAGGATATAGAGGAGATAGCGCAGGCCTTAGAAGAAGGTTTCCGACGGCTGGAGGATTTGCGTCGTTTGGAAGAGGCCAACAAATACCTGCAGTCCAAAATGACCGAGCGTCAGGCGATGGAAGCACAGCTAGTGCAGAGCGAGCGCCTGCGTGTTTTGGGTGAATTAGCCGCTGGCGTGAGCCACAATCTCAACAATATACTCACGGGGGTCTTGGCACCGGCGCAGTTGCTCAAATGGGGGCTCGAAGATCCGCAGCAGGTGCAGGATTCGATCGACGATATTATTACGTCGGCCCAGCGCGCCGCCGATCTAGTGCAGCGGTTAGGCCGCAGCGTGCACGGCGATCAGAGTGAGATGCTAGGGTCTGTCGATACGAACAAAATTGTGCACGAAGTGGCGCAGATGACACGGTCGCGCTGGCAAGGCGAGGCGCAGGCGCGGGGGGTGCATATCGACTTGGACCTCGATTTGAACGAGGTGCCTTCGATCAGGGGCAGCGAGGCGGGGTTGCACGAAATGCTCGTCAACTTGGTCTTTAATGCGGTGGATGCCATGCCTGCAGGAGGGCAGATTCGACTGAGTACTGCACATTCTGGGGCCTTTGTCACCTTGGTTGTGTGCGATACGGGCAAGGGCATGGATGCGGAAACGCGGGCCCGCGCCTTTGAGCCTTTTTTTACTACGAAGGCGAGCGTGGGTACGGGGTTGGGTTTGTCTACTCTCTATGGCATGGTGCGGCGCTGGGGCGGCATTGTCAGCGTAGATAGTACGCCGGGGGAAGGCGCGGCATTTACTTTGCGCTTGCCCGTTTGGAGAGACCTTGTACTCGCGGATAAAAAAGAAAACGACGCCGGCGGCACTTTAGAGGCGGTGCGCTTGTTGGTTATCGAGGACGATCCGGTTGTAGGATCGGTCATAGCGAACGTCTTGAAGATGGCACATAAGGTGGATGTAGCGACGAACGCAGTGGAAGCGCTAGAGCTATTCGAACCCGAACGCTACGATGCGGTATTGATCGACTTGTCGCTGCCGGGGGTACCGGGAGACCAAATAGCTGCCCAGATCAAGCAGATGGACTCGGCCATGGTCACGATCTTGATGACGGGCTGGGTGTTAGAAGAGGGCGATCCCCGCTTGGTCCCCTTTGATCATCGTGTGCAAAAACCTTTTATGCCCCAGGATTTAGAGCAGGTTATTCGCCGTGCGATCGGTCTATAAGGCCACCGGTTGCGCCATTGAACCCCATTTATATTTTCGGCCGCTGTGTCTGTATATGCGCCTGTTGGTAAGCAGTAGTCCCTTTTCCGAGAGCATGGTATGAACGACGAACTCACATGGCACGACGCAAAAGAGCTGACGGTTGAAGGCAAGGGATTCGACGATACGATCGATTTTTACGACCGCCTGCCGATGCGCGCTGAAGGGGTTGTGCCCGACCCGGTGTGGAATTTGAGCCGCGACAGCGCAGGGCTCTGCGTGCGCTTTAAAAGCGATGCCCGAGCCATACACGCGCGTTGGACGCTGAGTAAAGAAAGTCTGGCGATGGGCCATATGCCGGCTACGGGTGTCAGCGGTCTGGATCTCTATGTGCGCGTCGAAGATGCGTGGCGTTGGTTGGCCGTTGGGCGACCAGCGAGCACTGAAAACGAAGTCGAACTCTGCGCTGGTCTGCCCGAGGGCGAACGCGAGTACCTGTTGTATTTGCCCCTTTATAATGGCGTTAGGGCGGTGGCGCTGGGCGTGCCCGCGGGCGCTAGGCTCGTAGCCAGCGCGCCGCGCACGACAAAGCCCGTCGTTTTCTACGGCACCTCTATTACGCAAGGGGGCTGTGCCTCGCGCACGGGTACTTGCCACACTGCTTTTCTAGGGCGTTGGCTGGACTGGCCCGTGCTCAACTTGGGTTTTTCAGGCAACGGGCGCATGGAAAGAGCGCTGGCCGAACTGCTGGCCGAGATTGATGCGGCCGTCTATATAATCGACTGTTTGCCCAATATGAACGGTGAACTCGTGCGCGAGCGGACGCCCGAGCTGGTGCGGGTGCTGCGCGCGGCCCGGCCCGAGACGCCGATTGTGTTGGTGGAGGATCGCACCTATGCCGATAGTTTTCTGCGCGCCGACCGCGCGGAGGCCAACCGCAACAATCGCGCAGCGCTACGGGAAGCATATACCAACTTAGAGGGCGAAGGCGTGAAGGGGTTGCACTATATGGAGGGAGCGGCTTTGCTCGGTGCCGATGGTGAAGATACCGTCGATGGTTCGCACCCGACGGATCTGGGTTTTAAGCGCCAGGCCGATGCGTTTTATCCGGTGCTCAAGGCGCTGTTAGCCTAAGCAATACGACGATGGGCGCTGGTCTCCTCTAAAGTAGGTCACCGCCCATCGTCACACGTCTTTCCACTGCAGCGTTTTTAAACTAGGTAGGTAGCTCTCTATCCACGGTTTTTACCAATGCCCGGGCGTTGATCGTTTTAGACATAATGCACGCGACGCCCAAGCTGCGGATGCGATCTTTTTCGATCTGCGGGCAGAAACCGGATAATACGGCAATCCTGGTTTCTGGTGCCTGCTCTTTTAAGATGCCGATCACGCCGAAGCCGTCGAGAATGGGCATGTTCAAGTCGGTGATCACTAGATCGGCAGGGTCGTTGTAAAAAGCCTCAAGGCCCTCCCTACCATCAAATGCGACCGTTACCCGATAGCCCCCGTTTTCGATCGTCTGCGCCAAGTTCATGGCCGTGATGCCTTCGTCTTCAATCGAGAGCACGTGTTTTTGCATCGCGCTATCTTTCTTCTAAATGGGCTTTGGTCAGAGGGTGCTTCTCGTTTTAAGTATAACGATATGGTAGCTTTGGCGTTTTTTAATGCTAGATTTCGCGACGGAAAACGCTGAGACTCAAACTATTGGGCCATCGCCTTGTATAGGATATTTCCTACTTAATGAAATTAATATATTGATAAATATCTGTTTATAAATGTTTTATATAGAGTAGGATATTTCCTATTATCCCCTTACATAGGATATTTCCTACTTTTTTCTTGAGAAGACAATACCGTGTTTCTTCATGCGCGAACGCAGGGTGTGCGGGTTGATATCGAGTAAAGAGGCGGCTCCACGCTTGCCGCCGACCGTGCCTTGTGTCCGTTCTAGTGCGCGTAAAATGAGTTGTTTTTCCGCTTCGACTAGGGTGGGTAAATGATCCGCAGAAGGATTCTCTACGGCGCTAGGCATTTCCCCGATGAGCACGTCCTTGGCGGCTTTTGCTGCTGCCTCTGCGTGTGAGTAGGTAGCAAATGGTCCTTGGCTACCAAAATGATAGAGGCAACCAAGGCTGCCTATCCACATCCCTCCCTGGCCGTCCTCAGCTAAAGAGGTAATGGGTGTGGGTTGCCCTGTGTCGGATAGAGAGATAGATGACCAAGTGCCCGCCTCATAGCGCATGAGTTCGTTCGAAGTGCCCACCCAGAGCCGCCCACGGCGATCTTCGCTCAGACACATTACGGGCTCAGAGCTGAGACCATCTGCCTCGGTGTAGTAGGTAAAGTGGTGGCCATCGTAGTGACAGATTTTGTCGCCGCCGATCCAGAGCCCTCCGTCCTGTGCCGGGGTCAGCATCTGTTTGATCAGCCCGCGCTTTGTCGCATTGATTGAGGGGTTGAAGTGCTGTAGCTGGTTGCCATCAAAGCGCAGGAGGTGCTGGTCGCAAAACCACAGATGCCCTTGTCGGTCTCGGTGTATCTGGGAGATCCCACTTTGCGTGGCCAGCCCGTCTGCGCAACGGAAGCGGTGCCAAAGTCCATCGCGCGGGTTAGGGCCGATGCCGCCGATGCCGATATTTTCTATGCGTTCGGGGATGGCGGGTGTTTGCCGCACTTCAAAACGCCAGCCGAGATCGGCCGATGGATCGTTGGATCCGATGCCCATCGAGCGCAGCGTTTGTTTCCACATATTGTCTTTTAAGAGCGCTTGCCGGACGGCGAATACCTCGGCGGGTGACTTTTTGATAAAAAGCTGGCTGAACACCCCGGCGACTGTTTTTTTTTCGGGAAGAGCAGGGCTCTCTAGGTCGTATCTTTTTAATAGGGGCAGGAGGCGGCGCGCAAAAGCGTCTGTAAAAGCATCGCGGTCGTTTTTATATAACCATATAGACAGGCGCGCGACCGTTTTCATATCAATAGTCCCACTTGGTAAACTCCATCCACTTCGTCAAATCTTGCTGATTTTGGTCAAAGCGCGCGCGTATTTCCGGCGGAAAGTAGAAGTGGTGGGCATTGCGTGGCTCGCGCATCACGACGTTGTAGTGGGCGCTGCACTCGGTCTTTGAGAGCACGCCGCGCAAGAGCAGAAAGCCCTGTAGGTCGAAGAGGAAGCGGTCCTCTATACTGACTTCATCCATGGTATTTTTATCCACGCGAAGGTTCGGCCATCTTTTCTTTTGCCTGGCGCGATAACTCGGCTAGGTGTCCATCGTTGGCCATGACCTGCTCTAAGTGGCGTGTTCGCTCGGGGCTGGCCGTAGCGACCATTTTCTCGCCGTAGACGCGGTCGATCCAGAAGCGGGCGGCGCCGGCGATATAGTCTTGCAGATCTTGTAGGCCCTCTTGCGGGTAGCGCTGGCAGAGGTTGATGGTAAACATGCGGCGGTGCGTGCTGCCGCCGAAGGCCGCGTGTTTGGTGTTGTGGTTAAAGCAAACGATATCGCCCGGCTGCGTTTCGAGGGCGACGGCGGGCACCTGTGCTCCGTCGATGCCCCACTGGTCTGGGCTGTGGCGGATCTGGTCCTGCAATGTTTGTGCATAGGCGTCGCCGTCGCGGTGGCTGCCGGGAATCACGCGCAGGGCGCCGCTGTCGCGGGTAAGCGGATCTAGATAGAAAGCTATCTTGAGGTGCTGAGGTTTGCCCTTGGCATGCCAGCCGTCGGAGTGCCAGCCGGTGTCGCCGACGTAGTAGTTGCCGTCGCTGCCCATATAGTTGAAATCGTCGCCGAGCAGGGTCTTGGCCAGCGCGAGAACGCGCGGGTCGTCGATGAGCGAGCTAAGCGTTTCGCTCTGGTCGATAAAGGGCACTATGCACGAGCGTGCCGTGCCGTCGTGTATTTGGCCGTCGTGACCGTCGCCGCGCTCGCTCCAGATGGCCTCAAAAGCAGCGGTTATTTCATCGGTGCGGTCTGCCATCAGGCCGGGTAGACCTAAATAACCAAAGGTCTGAAAAAAGCGGACTTGTTCTTCGCTCAGAGAAAATACGGGATTGCCCATGGTCTCATCTCGTTCTTTGAAGTGGTTTATAGTTGATAAATTAATCGTCGATGTGTGCGCGGTTGACGAGCACGGCACCTAAGATAAGTACGCCGCGCACGACGTGCTGCCAGTACTCGCTAATATTCATCAGCGTCATGCCGTTGACGAGAATGCCTAAGAATACGACGCCGACTAAAGTACCGCGAATCTTGCCCTCGCCGCCCATGAGGCTGGTGCCGCCGATAATGACGGCGGCGATGACATCGAGCTCCCAGCCGCGCGCCATGCTAGCCGTGCCCGACATAATTTCGGCCGATTGCATAATGCCGGCTAAGGCCGCTAAAAAAGCGACGATGGCCATGACGCTCATTTTTATGCGCGCGACGTCAATGCCGCTGAGGCGGGCGGCCTCGGCGTTGCCGCCGACGGCGTAGATGGCGCGGCCGAAGGTCGTATAGCCCATGAGAAAATGGGCGGCGGCGAAGATAAATAAAAAGACGATGGCTGGGAAGGGAATGCCAAAGAGATAACCGCCGCCGAGAAAATTGTACCACTCGGGAAAGGGGGTCAACGGAAAACCGCCGGTAATGAGTTGCGCAGCCCCCGTCAGGACCGTCATCCACGCCAGCGTCGTAATAAAGGTCGGCACCCCAAAGCGCACGCGGATAAAGCCGCTGAGAGCGCCGATGCCGCCGCCGACGGCCAGCGCGCTGAGCATGGCAAAGATCAATGCGGGAGTGATGCTCCAGCCCGCGCCGATAAGTGCTTCTAATACATAGGCCGTCAGGCAGCCGGCCAACGCCACGGCCGAGCCAACGCTGAGGTCTATCTCGCCGGAGATAATGACCATGGTCATGCCGAAGGCGATAATGCCTTGCATCGATACGTTGCGCAGCACGTTGAGTAGGTTGTCGATGGAGAAGAAACCTTCGGCCTGGAAGGCTAGCAGGGTGCAGAGGACTAGTAGGACTAGTTCCATGATGGAGCGTTTGAGCCAGTGTTGTAGTTTGTTTGTCGACATCTGGATTCCTTGTGTGCGTTCTTGTCTAGGGAGCGGGACGGTCATTGCCCCGCCGGTTTTTTCCCACGACCACGGGCCTTCCCTCATCGCTTCGTTGGCACTTCGACTCCCCGCAGCCCAACCGCGCGGCCCTTTCCCAACAACAGCCCCCCAGGGGAAAAAACCTCTGGGGCAACGCCCGTCCCTCGCGGCTGGAAGAGGGATAGGTCCCGATATTTTGTTAAGAAATTGTCAACCCGCTAACTCGTCCTAGCCTTCGCCTTCCATGCAGCGGATGTAGAGTTCGTCGGGGGCGATTTGTTCTGGGCGCACTTCGTCGACGATGCGGCCGTTTTGCATGATGAGGATGCGGTGGCAGACTTCGTGTAACTCTTCTAATTCTGTCGAGACGAATATCGAGGCGATGCCGTCGCGGCTCAGGTCCCACATGACTTGAAAGATTTGCTGTTTGGCCTGTACGTCGATGCCGCGTGTTGGCTCGTCGAAGAGCACGATGCGCGGGTGATTGTTGAGCCAGTTGGCGACGACGACTTTTTGCTGGTTGCCGCCGCTTAAAGAAGAGACGGTGTGTTCGGTGTCGGCCACTTTTATTTGCAGGCGCTCGACCTGGGTGTCGACGTGCTCTTGCTCTAAAGCGCGCGTCGTATAAAAGCCGCGTGCGATACGCTTCATGCCGGCCATACACATATTGGCGCGGATGCTGTGTGTTTGTACCAGTGCCTCTTCTTTGCGGTTTTCCGGCGTAAAGGCTATGCCGTGTTCTTTCATGCGCATCGGCGTGGGAGTCGCGATTATTTGCCCGGCGATCTCGATCTGACCGCTGTCGAACGGTTCGGCACCGAAGAGGCTCTTGAGCAGTTCGGTGCGCCCGGCGCCGAGCATGCCGGCAATGCCTAGCACTTCGCCTTCGTAGAGCGTGAAGTTGATATCGCGAAAGGCGTGGACGCGCTGTAGGTTTTTTACGCGCAGCGCCGGTTGCGTGCCGACCTGCACATCTTGTGGCCGCGGGCGCTGTACTACTTCTCCGAACATCATATGCACGATGTCGGCGGCGCTGGTATCGGCCATGGCGCGGGTGTCGATGTGGTGGCCATCGCGCAAGACGGTGATGCGGTCGGCAATTTGGTGCAGCTCTTGTAGGCGATGCGAGATATAGATAATAGCGACGCCGCGCGCAGCTAAACGACGGACCAGCGCAAAGAGGCGATCCGTTTCGTGGCGGGCCAGCGCCGAGGTCGGTTCGTCGAGCATGAGCACGGACGGGTCGGCCGACATGGCTTTGGCGATCTCGACGACTTGCTGCTGAGCTACACCGAGACTACCCGCGCGCTGACGCACGTCGAGATCAATCTGTAGATCGGCTAGCACGGCTTCGGCGCGGGCGTAGGTTGCGCGCCAGTCGATGAAGGGCCCGCGCTGGGGCAGGCGGCCGAGCAGCATGTTTTCGGCGACCGTCAGGCTGGGCACTAGGCTCAGTTCTTGGTAGACGGTGGCTATGCCGCGTTGGAAAGCAGCGGTTGGTGAGGACAACGCCGTTTCGCTGCCATCGACGAGGATCTGCCCCGAAGTTGGCTGCAGCGAACCGGCCAGCATTTTTACCAGGGTGCTCTTACCGGCCCCGTTCTTGCCGATGAGCGCGTGGACCTCGCCGCCGTTAAAACCGATAGAGACGTCGGCCAGCGCCAAGGTGCCCGGATATTCTTTGCGCAGGCCGCGTGTTTCGAGTTTGTAGATAGATGGCATTATGTGGTATGCAGAAAGGACGCGTCCGCTGCTGTTCTACTGGTTGCCTTGGTCGATGAGTTTGCTCAGTTCGGCGCGGAAGGCGCGGACTTTATCCGGGTCGTTACGCGCCAGTAATACACCTTCCATCGATACCTTCTTTTCTACCTTCTCGCCCTTGAGTGCGGCCAGTGCCGTCTCTACGGCGCGCGAGCCGATAGCGAAAGGCTGCTGACCCGTAATGGCCTGTAGTATGTCGTTGTCAGAGAGTAAGAAGTCGACGAGCTGTTTGCTGGTATCCGTGCCGAAGACGGCGACCTGACCACCCTTACCCGCATTCTTGACGGCCATTACAGCGCCGACGGTGCCGCCCTCGTTGGCGGCCCAGATGATATTGATATCGGGGTTGGCCGTGAGTATATCGCCGACTTTCTTGATGGCCATTTCCGGCAGCCAAGCATCCTGCTCGGCGACGATCTCGACGCCGGGCAGTTTCTTTACTTCGTCGATAAAACCACCGCTGCGGCCGTTGCTCGTTTCGGGTAATTGCGACTTAAAGGCGAGCACGGCGACCTTTGCTTTGCCGCCGAGTTTTTCCTCGATATAGCGGCGGGCGGCCTGGCCCGTTTTGGCGCCGAGGTCGCGCTGGTCGCTCTCGATATAGGCCAGGGGCACATCGCCTTCGACGGTAGAGTTATAGGTGATGACTTTGATGCCTTTGTCGCGGGCGCGTTTGAGCGCCGTGACGGAGGCCGTGGCGCTGAGCGGCGATATGATAATGGCGTCTACTTTGCGCGTGATATAAGTATTGACGAGCTGGATTTCCTTGTCGGGTTTGCTGGCGCTATTGGCCAAGAGCAATTCGACACCGGCTTGATCGGCGGCGTACTGCATGCCAAACTGGATCAAGCGAAAAAACTGGTCTTCCTGAAAGACGATGCCCGCTATCTTGAGCGGCTTTTTGCCGTCTTGTTCTTTGGTCTCTTTGTTGCCACAGCCGATAAATGCGAGCAGGACCAACAGGGGCAGCAGGTAGCTTCTAAGGTCGTTTTTATTTTTCAAGGTCGTCTCCGTGGAATAGTAGTCGCCCCAATATAACGGGTGGTCGTCCAGTTACCAATTTAGAGGTCTGTTAGATGGGGGGGATCGCTCGTTGGATACTGTTCTAAGTAGCGCTGTATATACTCTGCGGCGACGGCTGGCATTTGCTCTAGGTGCCCCGGCGTCGTTAGGGC
>JBLHGI010000094.1:0-17959 GCA_047616505.1 Planctomycetota bacterium | reverse complement strand
TAAGAGAATCCAAATACCGTTCTTTTCCCTTTATGTTACACTTAAAATCAGACAGCGACATAGAACACATCCGCGCCGCCGGTCGCATTGCCGCCGAGGCACTGCTGTGTGTGCGAGAAGAACTCAAGCTCGGCATCACCACCGCCGAGCTTGACGAAGTAGCCGCGCGCTATATCCGCAGCCAGGGAGCCAAAGCCAGCGCCCTAGGCTATCGCGGTTTCCCCAAGAGCATCTGCATCGCCGTCAACGACGAGGTAGTCCATGGCATTCCCGGCGAACGCGTATTGGAAGACGGTGATATTCTCGCCGTCGATATCGCCGTTACTAAGAACGGGTTTCACGGCGACATGAATGCCACAATGCTACTGGGCCAAGTCAGCGCCGAAGCTCAAAAACTCGTCGAGACCACGCGCCAGGCCATGGATCTCGGTATAGCGATCAGCACGCCGGAATACCGTCTCGGCGATATTGGCCACGCCATCCAAAGCCATGCCGAATCTCAGGGCTATTCGATCGTGCGCGAGTACTGCGGCCACGGCGTCGGACGCGATTTCCACGAAGAGCCACAGCTACTGCATTACGGGGTCGCCGGGACCGGACGCCGTTTACAAGTCGGCATGGTCTTTACCATAGAACCTATGGTAAATCAGGGAGTAGCTGAGACCCGTCTACTCGACGACGATTGGACCGCCGTGACCGCCGATGGCAAACTCTCGGCCCAGTTTGAGCACACGGTCGCCGTCAGGGCCGACGGGCCCGATGTACTCACGCGTTTTGACGACCTGCCATTCTGATACTTGCCCACGGTCAAGTATTCTATATATTTAAGGGTTCGTTTCACTATTAGAAGTATTTCCAGGAGCACTATGTTATGGCCAAAAAAAAGGCAGCCGAAGACGGTAAGGAAGAGGAAGGTACTGATTTTTCCTTTGACCCCGGTTCGCAGGTTGAGCTGGAATTAGAAGACACCTGCTGCGTCACCGGCGAGCCCGTCAGCGCCGGTTTCTGCCGCTTTCCCGACTACGCGCGCGCTTCACTAATGGTCATGTCGAAGGCGGCTATGATCGAACATCTGCGCCACAGCACTTCGATCGAAAAATTTAAGGAAGTCTTGGTCAAGCGCCACGGCAAAGCCATTCTAAAAGAGTATTATTCCAACTACTAGTCGGATAATTCGGATCTATCAATAAAAAACGGATGTGGTCTCTTCAGACCACATCCGTTTTTTATTGATAACTTATTAGTAAAGGCGTCTCACGAACGCGATAGCAATACCTCAATATCCTCACTGAGTGCACCACGTGGGTTGAGCTTGCCCATGCTATCGCGCGGTACGCCGACGTGCTCTTTATAGACCTGCCCATTTTGGTCGATGACAAAAGTCATCGGCACAGCCATCGAAGACAGATCGCGACGGAAAAACTGCCGCACTAATTCGCCGCTACTATCGAGCACGATCGGATAGTTAATAGAATAACGATCGATAAATTTACTGAGCAGTGGCCGCACCTTCTCTTCGGGCCCTTGATCTAGCGAAACGCCGATGATAACGACTTTTTCCGGATCGTAATCGGCGCGCATCTTGACCAAGTCGGGAATCTCGTAGCGACAGGGACCACACCAAGTCGCCCAAAAGTTGAGCAGTACGATGCGCCCTTGATAATCGCGCAGATCGACCGTATGTCCCTGATAATCTTTCACCTGATAAAATTGCGCCGGCGGGAAGGCAACAGCACCCGAGCTAGCTTTTCCGCTGCCCTGAGTCACTTCTGCCTCTTGGCCGCAGCCGACGGCAAGCACCAGCACACAGCACCACACCGCTTTTAACAGCACGCGCATGATATCCCCTCGTTTATAATTGCACACTACTTATAATTGCACACTACTGCAGCCCAGTGCGCCTTGGGAATATAGAACGCCCCTTAGGAGTGTCAATGGACGCAGATATCCCCGGGGCAGATCAGGCGCGGTTGCGCCAGCGCGGCTCCGCCTGCACGGTGGGCGCTTGAATCTGCGCCGTCAGCAACGTGCGCTTGGGGCCGAGAATTTCATCGATACCTTGTAATAGCTCATCGCAGGGTCTGACGCGAATCGTGCGCGAGCGGATCACGGCGTTTTTGTCGCCGCCGTTCTTTAGATGCAATAGCAATTCGCAATTGCCCTCATAGCGCTCACAGAGTTTTTTCAGACGCTCTAACAAATCGCCTTCAACCTCTTCGTAGGGTATGTGCAGGTTGACCGATTTCGTCAACTTCTCGCGCGCCTCTTCCAAAGACATCACCTTTTCTGCCTGTAGACTCAGGCGCCCATTGCGCTCGGAAACTCTGCCTTCGACCAAAATCGTCGATTCTTCTTCCAACAGCGCCTCAAAGCTAGAAAAGGCTTCGGAAAAGAACGCGATATCGCCCTTGCCGCCCATATCCTCTAAGGTCACAAAAGCAAATGCTTGGCCGCGTTTGTCGTAGAGCTTGCGCACTTGTGAGACTAAACCGCCGACGCGCATGGAATAACCGTCGTGCTGATTTTCCATCTCGCTGAGCGGCGTCGCAAAACTCTTCAGATCGCGCGCATACGCCTTAAGCGGATGACTCGACACGTAAAAACCTAGTAGCTCTCGTTCCTTCGAAAGCATATCGCGTTCGCTCCAAGGCTCTACTTCGGGCAATTCGTGCTGCTCTAGCTCAACGCCTTCACTATCGTCACTACCGCCGAGGTCAAAGAGACTGATCTGTCCCTTCTCACGCTGTTCCTGTGCCTTCTGCGCCACCCTCAACGCTAGGTCCAGCGCCTCCATTTTTTGCGCGCGATGCCCCTCGCAACCATCTAGGGCACCCGTCGCAATCAAACTCTCGGTCACACGCCGATTGACCGCTTTGAGATCAATGCGCTCGCAAAACTCGAAGAGCGTACTATAGGCCCCCCCCTCTACGCGCACATCGACAACGTTCTGCGCCGCTCCTTCACCGACATTCTTAATAGCCGCCATACCATAGCGAATACCTTCATCTGTAGGCGTGAAATAGAGCGTGCTCTCGTTGACATCGGGTGGTAAAACTGGAATGCCCATGCGCCGACAATCATCCAATAAGATCGTAATGCGCTCGGTGTTGTTGCGGTCCATCGTCAGACTCGCCGACATGTACTCCTTGGGGTAGTTGGCCTTTAAATAAGCATTCTTATAGGCCACTTCCGAATAACAGGCCGAGTGCGATTTGTTAAAGGCATAACCGGCGAAGACCTCGATATCGGCAAAGAGCTTTTCGGCGATCTTTTTGTCGACACCGTTTTCGACACAGCCGACGATGAAGTCCTTCTTCATCTTGGCCATCTCTTCGGGCTTTTTCTTGCCCATCGCCCGGCGCATCAAATCGGCCTGGCCCAGAGAGAAACCAGCCAAATCGCGCGTAATGCGCATCACCTGTTCCTGGTAGACCATAATGCCGTAGGTCGTCTTCAGGATCGGCTCCAACTTCGGGTGGTCGTAGGCCAGCTCGATCTCGCCGTGTTTGCGCCCGATAAAGGTCGGGATATTTTCCATCGGCCCCGGCCGATAGAGCGCGTTCATGGCGATGATATCTTCTACGTTGGTCGGCTTGAGCTTGCTCAAGTACTCGCGCATGCCGCCCGACTCGAACTGAAAGACGCCGATGGTCTCGCCGCGGCCAAACAGCTCAAAGGTCGGTCCGTCTTCCCACGAAACCTTTGTGAGGTCAAAATCCGGCTCAAATAGACGGATCAAACGCACGGCCTCATCCATCAGCGACAGCTCTTTTAAACCGAGAAAGTCCATCTTGAGCAGCCCGACCTCTTCGCAGGTCGGGCCGTCGAATTGCGTCGTCACGCGCCCGTCTTTGGGGGCGCGGTAGAGCGGCACATAATCCGTCAGGTCCGAGGGGGCAATGATCACCGCACAGGCGTGTACCGAAGCGTGGCGCGCCAACCCCTCTAAACGACGCGCGTAGTCTATGAGCTGGCCCTTTTCGTCGCGTGACTCGGCCATCTGCTGCAGCTCGGGCACGCGATCGACGGCTTTGTCGATGGTCATTTTGAGCTCGGCCGGCACCAACTTGGAGATGCGATCGACTTCGCCATAGGGCATGCCGAGCACGCGGCCGACATCGCGCACCACCGCCTTGGCACCCATAGTGCCAAAGGTTATTACCTGCGAGACGTTTTTGTCGCCGTATTTCTCAACGACGTAGCGCAGTACTTTATCGCGGTCGACATCGGCAAAGTCGATATCGATATCCGGCATACTGATGCGCTCGGGATTGAGGAAACGCTCAAAGAGCAGATCGTATTTGATCGGGTCCGTATCCGTCACGCCCAAGCAATAGGAGACGAGACTACCCGCCGCCGAACCGCGCCCCGGCCCCACGGAGATGCCGCTCTCGCGCGCATAATTGACGAAATCCCAGACGATGAGAAAATAGCCGGCAAAACCCATCTTGTTGATGATTTCCAGCTCGTAATCGAGCCGCTCTTTGACCTCGGGTTTGACCGTAGCATAGCGACGTTGCAACCCTTCGCTGGCCAAGTTTACCAGATAATCGCCGCTGCTCTCATGGCCTTCGGGGATGGGAAACTCCGGCATATGCATCTTGCCAAATTCCAACTCGACATTGCATTTTTCGGCGATTTCCAGCGTGCGCTCCAACGTGTCTGGCATGTCGTTGAAGAGGTCGTACATCTCATCCGAGGACTTCATATAGAGCCCCTCGGGATAACACATGCGTTTTTCGTCGCTGACCATCTTGCCCGTCTGGATACAGATCAAAGCATCGTGGGCGGCGTGATCGTCGGCGGTTAGAAAGTGAAAATCATTGGTCGCGACCAAGGGGATATCGAGTTTTTTATGCAGGCGCAAAAGGCCGTCGTTGACCTTCTCTTCTATATCAATACCATGGCGCTGTATCTCTAGGTAGTAGTCGTCGCCGAAGATATCCATAAACTCGCGCGCGACCTTTTCAGCCTCTGCCACCCCTTCGCGTTGGATCATATGCGGTACTTCGCCACCGACGCAGGCCGAGAGACAGATCAGCCCTTCGCTATACTCGCGCAATAGCTCTTTGTCGATACGCGGATTGTAGTAATAGCCCTCGGTATAGCCCTTGGAGACCATCTTAGTGAGATTGCGATAACCCACCTCGTTTTTGGCCAAGAGCACCAGATGGTTAGAGGCATGTGTCAAGCCGCGCGCCGCCTTGCGCAAATGGCGACTTTCGATAGCGACATAGACCTCACAGCCTATAATAGGCTTGATGCCGACGGCCTTACATGCTTTGTAGTGTTGAATAACGCCAAAGAGATTGCCGTGATCGGTCACGGCCATAGCCGACATACCCAGTTCGGCCGCATTCTCTGCCATGTCCTTTATACGGCAACCGCCGTCGAGCAAACTGTATTCGCTATGACCATGCAAGTGCACAAAACCGGCCGAAGACATACGAGCCCCTCCACGGGAACAAAAGGCGACCTAAACGCATACACAGGGCGCAGATATATAGAAGAATCGATTCAGAAAAACAATAAAACCTGACAGCCCAGAGGAGCCAGGTCAGCGAGGGGAGGTCGCCGTCAGACGCAGTAAATTAAAGGGGTAATACCGGTCTAACGCGTCAAAACATAGCCAAATGAAAATTGCTTGTCAATCGGTTCTCTCTCCGTAGCCCCAATAGACCATACGCACCCATAAACTATTATTTATAAATAGTTTAAATTTAACACGGAGAGATTGAGACACCTCTGGGACGAGTCGCCTTTTCTTTTGTTTTTTCGGCGCTTACGCCTTATAAAAAAAAGGTGAAAAAAGACCAATCGACCGCCTTCTAAGCCATCGACTGGCCACCTACTAAGCTCTCTGCCTATATTTAGACCGACTCCAATCCGAGGTATTATGAGTAAAAAAATCATCACCGTCGTCGGAACGCGCCCCAACTTTATGAAAGTAGCGCCCATTCTGGCCGAATTGCGCAAAGATGCAAAGGCTTTTACCCCCTTCCTAGTACATACGGGCCAACACTACGACTATCAGATGTCAGAAGTCTTCTTTGAAGAGTTAGAGTTGGCGCCTCCCGATGCCTATCTCGATATAACGCGCGACCACCCAGTCCAACAAACGGCCGATATCATTGCCAAATTCGACGCGGTACTGGTAAGAGAAGAACCTGACTTAGTACTAGTCGTCGGCGATGTCACCTCAACAGATGCCTGCGCGCTGGCGGCGAGTAAACGCAACGTGGCCATAGCCCACGTAGAAGCCGGCCTGCGCAGCCGCGACCGACGCATGCCCGAAGAGTTGACACGCCTAGTCACGGACGCGCTGTCCGACCTGCTCTTTACTTATTCAGACGACGCCACGGCCAATCTACGCGCCGAAAATGTACCGGCATCCTGCATTTTCCAGACCGGCAACGTCATGATCGACACACTCTTCCGCTTCCGCGAGAAAGCTGCTCATTCGACGATACTCGACAAATTGGGCCTAGAGCCCAAAGGATACGCATTAGCGACGCTGCACCGGCCCTCTAACGTCGATGACGAACAAATTTTGAGCGGCCTGCTGGGCGCCCTCGACGAAATCCAGCGCGAGATCCCCATCGCCTTCCAACTGCATCCGCGCACCAAAGCGCGCATCGAAACCTTTGGCCTACAGAGCCGACTCGACGCCATGGCCAACGTGCAGACGATTGGCCCGCAGGGATATCTCGACATCGTAAAATTGCAGGAAAACGCGCGCCTAGCCCTTACGGATTCGGCGGGCATCGCCGAAGAGACCACGGCCTTGCAGGTGCCCTGCTTGACCTTGCGCGAAAATACCGAGCGCCCCATCACCATAGAACAGGGCAGTAACCAACTCGTCGGCTGCGATCCGCAGAAGGTCGTAGCCGCAGCGCGTGCGGCATTGAGCGAGAACCGCGACAGTTATCCCGTGCCACCGCTCTGGGACGGGCACAGCGCCGAGCGCTTGGTCGAGGTGCTGCGACAGGATATTCCACGGCGATTGACCTATTGAAGTAGCTATCTATTCCTCCCAAAGTTCAGAGGGTAGGGCTCGTTGCCCCGGCAGAATAAGAATCTGCGTTGGCCCAACACCACGGCCCAAGCGCCCCGCTCAGGCACGTATATAAGAGGCGGCGAGAGGCGCGTAGCCGCAGGCGAATCTCTATAGCTGCACTAGGCCAGCTCATTTTTGTCCAAAGGGGGCAATGAGCCCGAACCGCCACGCACATTAAAACATTAAACCTCTTCACTAACTCAAAGAAAAACGCAGAAAAAAATGGTCAAACTAACGCTGCAAAAAAACCTACTCGGCTTCGAAATCCACCAAGACGACCGCCCCCTAACGCTCTACCGCGCCACGGAAGAGCTGCCGCGCACCGACTCGCCCAAGCCCTGCTTCGCCCCCATTTACACCCCATCGGGCACCCTCGTCACCGAGTATCGCCCCACCGACCACACCTGGCATACCGGCCTCTATTTCGGCTGGGTCCGCGCCAACGAAACCAATCTTTGGGGCGGGCCGTGGTATTTGCCGGAAACAAAAAAATACGAGCAGGTCGAACACAGCCACGGCGTCCAACGCCACGACGAGTTTTCCCGCCTTGAACAAAAAGACGCCATTGATGTGGAAGAAAAACTCACTTGGCTCGACGCCGATGACCGAGAAATGGCGCGCGAAACGCGCAGTTATCGCCTAGTTGCCATTGATGGCGGTACGAGTTGGCAGATCGATACCACCATAACTCCTACCATCGATCAACTCGTCTTAGGCGCCTCGCGCATGTCCCACTACAGCGGCTTCGAACTACGCATGGGACCCCCCTTTGCCGATGCTTCCCACTACGATAGCGAAGGGCGCGAAACACACGAAGACATCATGGGCCACCGCGCGCGTTGGGTTGCCGCACGCGGTGCGACGGGCGGCTGTGTAGCCATGATGGACCACCCCGACAACCCGCGCCACCCCGTCACCTGGTTTGCGCGCAAAAACCTCTTGGGTGCGGGACTGCTGATGGAGGACGACCTAAGCCTTAGCCAGGGGGAAGACTTGTCGTTGCGTTACGCCTTTTTCGTCCTCGATTCCGACCCCGGCAGCGAGCGTTGGGAAGAATTATACCGCGAATTCACCACTTGACAGATGCTCGTTTCTGAGTAAAATCGCCCTGAGATGATTTTTTTACGCAAGGGGTTGCGCAGGTCTTATTCAAACGATTAATTAAAACATACGTTTGAATAAGGAACTCGAAATGAATAATCAACACGTCGAAACGCGCACCCGCCTACTCGACAGCGCCGAACAACTGTTCTCAGAACGCGGCATTGACGCCACTTCGCTGCGCGCTATCACAACGGCAGCCGATGCCAATCTCGCCTCCGTCAACTACCACTTTGGCTCCAAAGACGCGCTTTTCCGCGAAGTCATTGCCCGCCGCATCGGCCCCGTCAACGCCGAACGCCTACAATTATTAGAAGAAACCGAGCGCGCAGCGGGCGAAAAACCGCCGGCCCTCGAAGCGGTGCTAAACGCCTTTTTATCGCCCGCACTGCATTTAGATTCCCAGCGCGAATACAGCGGCAAACACATTATGTGTCTGATGGGACGCCTCTATAGCGAGCCACGTGCCGAAGAATTAAAGGGGATGTTCTTCGCGGAGTTTAAGGAAGTTTTCGAGCGCTTCATACCGGCCCTGCAGCGCAGTCTGCCCACAGTCGCCAAGGTCGATATTCTCTGGCGCTTCTTCTTTATGGTCGGTTCTATGGCGCACCTAATGAGCGCCAGCAACGTACTCAGCCACGCCTCGGGCGGCCTCTGCGATCCCAATGACACCGAATCCAATTTGCAGCGGCTCGTAGACTTTAGCGCCGCCGGTTTTCGCAATTCTACCGGAAATGAAACGACCTCTGCCCGTGTCTGACAAAGGGCCACAGCGATACAGCCCGCCTATGCAATCTACGCGAAGGAAACAAAAATGAAGTGGACATCCCTGGGGATTGTCTTCCTATTGGGAGCCTGTGCTTCGGCCCCCAAAGTCGAACGCCCCGACTTGAATCTGGAAACACCCGCTGCGTGGTCCAATTCCACAGTAGCAACGGATGTGGACATAGACCACTGGTGGAAACAATTGGGCGACGCGCGGCTCGACACCCTCATCGCACAGGCCCTCGCGTCCAATTACGACCTGAGTGCCGCCGCCTCGCGCCTTGCGCAAGCCCAGGCCCAAGCGCGTATCGCCGGCGCCCCCCTACGACCCGGCCTCAGCGCCTCGGGCTCGGGTTCGCGGCGCAAGCAGAACTTTGTCGGTTTTCCCATTCCCGGCAGCGACTCTCAGGTGCTCAGCACAACATCGACCAACTACGGCGTCCATCTCAACCTCAGCTGGGAAATAGACCTCTGGGGCAAGCTGCGCGCCGGTGCGCGCGCGGCTTTGGCCGATGCGCAAGCGGCCGAAGCCGATTTTTATGGCGCCCAACTCTCATTGGCAGCACAGACCTCGCGCGCCTACTTCGCCTCTGTAGAAGCCCGGCGACAAGTTGAGCTAGCCCGCGCCACAGTCGACAACTATCGACTCTCCAGCGAACAGATCAACAGCCGCTATCAGCGCGGCTTGAGCTCGTCTTTAGAGTTGCGTCTAGGTCGCTCTAACCAAGCCGCAGCCGAAGCCACACTCGCACAGCGGCGCCAACTCTTAGACCGCTCCTTGCGCCAACTCGAATTACTACTGGGCCGTTACCCGAGCGCGCGCATCGCCACCGGAGAGCAATTGCCCAGCGTCATCGAACCCGTGCCCGCTGGCCTACCCGCCGACCTAGTTGCGCGGCGCCCCGACTTAGCTGCAGCCGAACGCCGCTTAGCCGCGGCCACAGGCCGCCTGGCACAATCGCGCCGCGCGCTCTTTCCAAGTATCAGCTTAACCGCCTCGACCGGCACTTCGTCCAGCGCCTTAGGCGATCTGCTCGATGGCGACTTTTCCGTGTGGAACCTCGCCGCCAATATCAGTCAACCCCTCTTACAGGGCGGAAGATTGCGCGCCGGCGTCGACTTCTCGCAGGCCGGCGTCGATGTAGCTTTGGCCACCTACGCCCAGAGTGCGCTCAAAGCCTATGCGGAAGTCGAATTAGCACTGGCGGCAGAATCCTTCTTAACCACACAGGAGCAGGCACTCAAAACGGCTTCGAGCGAAGCCCTCGCCGCACGCGTTCTCGCCGAAGATCGCTACGCCAAGGGCCTGTCGGATCTAACCACCCTACTCGATGCCCAGCGCCGCGCCTTTGATGCCGAGAGCCGCCTGCTCTCCGTACGACGCCAACGCCTGGACTCCCGCATAGACCTCTATCTGGCATTGGGCGGCGGTTTTGTCGCTCCCCAAACCCAACAACACGCGGAGACGACGCGATGAACAAATTTTTCAAAATGATCCTCCCCCTACTCATTATCGGCGCCGGCGTCGGCTCTTTTATGCTCTTAAAATCCATGCAAAAAGCACCAGAACGAGTCGAACGTCCCAATCTCGGTCCCCTCGTCGAAGCCGTAGAGGCTCCCGCACAGAAGGTGCAGGTCATCGTCGATGGACAAGGCACCGTGCGCCCCGATGCCCAGATAAACCTCGTGCCACAGGTCTCGGGTGTTATCGTTTGGAAAACCGAAGCTTTTAAGCCGGGCGGCTCCTTCGCCAAGGGAGAGACGCTCTTCCGCATTGATCCGCGCGACTACGAGTTGGCCGTGCGCCAAGCCGAAGCCCAAGTTGCCCAAGCGCGCTACCAGCGCGATTTGGCCCAGCAGGAATCAGACGTATCGCGCCAGGAATGGCAGCGCATGCGCGGAGACGACGCCAAAGCTTCGGACCTCGTGCTGCGCCTGCCGCAACTGCGCTCCGCCGAAGCCAACCTGGCGTCTGCAGATGCGAGGCTAGAAGAAATGGCTTTGCGTCTAGAGCGCACTGAACTTAAGGCACCGTTTTCTGGTCGCGTGCGCAATTCTCAAGTCGACGTCGGCCAGTACATCAATGTCGGCCAGTCCGTAGCCCAACTCTACAGCATAGAAAAAGCCGAAATCGTCGTGCCCGTGCCCGACGAGGATCTCGCGTGGTTTGCGCTGCCCGTCCCCGTAGACGCCCAGTCCGACAAATTCGCCGAACTGCCGGTCGACAGCGGCCGCGACGAAGGAATGAGCCGCTCGCACCTATTCGCCCGCAGAGGTGCCGATGCCGTCGTACAGGGCTCCTTTGCCGGACGCCGCCACGAATGGCAAGGCCGCGTAGTGCGCACCGAGGGCGAACTCGATCCGCAGAGTCGCATGGCGCGTCTCGTGATCGAAGTCGACGACCCCTATGGCGGCATAGTCGACGGTGCGCCACCACTTACCGTCGGCATGTTTGTAGACGTGGCCATCGCCGGGCGCCAGGTCGAAGGCGTGCGCATCGTGCCGCGCGCCGCCCTGCGTCAAGACGACAAGGTGTGGATCGTCGGCAGCGACGGCCTACTCAGAGTGCGTCAGGCCGACGTACTGCGGCGCATGCAGGACGATGTGCTAGCCTATATAGAATTAGAGCGCAATGAACGCATTATCACCTCGCAATTAAGCGGTGTCACCGACGGCATGAAAGTGCGCCTAGCCGACGGCTCGAAGGAGGCAGGATCGTGAAAACACCCGTAACCTGGATGGCGAAAAACCACGTCGCCGCAAATTTATTGATGGGATTTATCCTGCTCAGTGGATTTTTCGCCATGATGCAAACAAAAAAAGAAACCTTCCCCGAGATGTCCCTCGACCAGGTGCAGATCCAGATGCCCTATAGAGGTGCCACCCCGGCCGAAGTCGAAGAAGCCGTATGCAAGCGCATTGAGGAAAGGGTGCGCGGTCTAGAAGGCGTGCGCCGCGTGCGTTCGACCGCTGCTGAAGGTATGGGCGTAGTCAGCGTCGAGGTAGAACGCGGTATCGATATGAGCAAAATACTCGACGACATCAAAAACGAAATCGATCGCATCGATACATTTCCCGACGAAACCGAAAAAGCCATCATTAAAGAGCTGACGCGCCGCAACCAAGTCATCGACGTCGTGCTCTACGGCGACGTCGACGAAAAGGCACTCAAGGTCGCAGCCCAACGCGTGCGCGACGATTTGCGCACCAGCGGCGTCATCTCCCAAGTCGAACTCAGCGGCGTGCGCGTCGACGAAATTTCGATCGAAATATCCGAAGATGCACTGCGCCGCTACGGCCTCACCTTTGACCAGGTCAGTAGTGCTGTGCGCCGCACCAGCCTCGACCTGCCGGCCGGAAGCGTCGAGAGTAAGGACGGCGAAATTCTGCTGCGCACCCAAGGCCTAATGCGCAGCGGTGCAGAATACGAAGAGGTAGTAGTGCTAACCCGGCCCGATGGCACCAGCCTCACATTGGGCGATATCGCCAGCGTGCGCGACGGTTTTGAAGACAACGATTTAGTCTCGCGTTTTAATGGCAAACCGGCCGCCGTCGTGCAGGTCTACCGCACGGGCGACCAGAGCGCACTAGAAATTTCCTCCTACGTGCAGGAATACGTCTTAGAGAAGCGCGAAACATTGCAGGCGGGTATCCATATCGACCACGCCCGCGACGATGCCCGCATTCTGCGCAGCCGCATGGATTTGCTCATTCGCAATGCCCAACTCGGTCTGGTGTTGGTCTTTATTTGTCTGAGTTTCTTTCTCGACCTGCGTCTGGCATTCTGGGTTATGATGGGCATTCCCATCTCTTTCCTCGGCGCCTTTGTGCTAATGGACCCCTTCGATGCATCCATCAATATGCTCTCGCTCTTTGCCTTTATCGTAGCGCTGGGGATCGTCGTCGACGACGCCATAATCGTCGGCGAAAACGTCTATGCCCACCGCGAGAAAGGTAAGGACTTCCTGCGCGCAGCCATAGATGGCGCACTCGAAGTGGGCACGCCCGTCGTCTTTTCCGTAATGACATCGGTGGCCGCCTTCATGCCGCTCTTTTTTATCGATGGCATGATGGGGAAATTTATGTCGATCATTCCCGTCATCGTCATCGCCGTACTCTTGCTATCGCTGGTCGAGAGTTTGTTTATCCTGCCGGCGCATCTCGCGTCCAAGGGAGATGGTGTCTTAAGCCGCATATTCGGCCGCATATTTCGCCGCCCGCTCGACTTTCACGAACGCGTAGCCGCGTCCTTTGATCGCGGCCTCAAACGCTTCGTAAAGAATGTCTACCAGCCCACGCTGCGCGTGGCATTGTCCAACCCCATATCCAGCGCTGCCGTGGCTGTTGCCCTGATGCTTTTCACCTTCGGCTGGGTAGCCGGCGGGCATATAAAATTCGTCTTTATGCCACAAATCGAATCCGATTGGCTCACGGTCTCCGTCAATATGCCACAGGGCACGACCGTAGACCAAACCTCTAAAATGGTCGAGCTCATCGAGAAAAAAGCACTCGTATTGCGCGCACAATTCGATGAAGAAAACCCGGGCGAAGACTCGATTTACCGCAACGTATTCACCTATATAGGAGACCAGCCCAATGGGCGGCGCGCCTCGATGACGGCGACGGCGAGTGCCGGCGGCCAGGGTCATTTGGGCGAAGTTACTATTGAGCTAAAACCTTCCGAAGAGCGCGATATCGGCAGCACGGAAATCGAAGCGCGCCTGCGCGAACTCGTGGGCGAAGTGCCAGGTCCTGAGTCCATCATATTTTCTTCAGCGCTCTTTTCGGCGGGCAATGCCATCGAAGTCGAACTGGCCTCCGACGATTTCGACCAGCTTCTGTTAGCCGTAGAACGCCTCAAAAGCCAGATCGCACAATACGCGGGCACCGGCGATATCCAGGACAGTTTTCAAGAGGGCAAATTAGAGATGAAGCTGGCGCTCAAACCACAGGCGCGCTCGCTCGGCATCACGCTAGCGGATTTGGCCCGACAAGTGCGCCAGGGGTTTTTTGGCGACCAGGCCCTGCGCTTTCAGCGCAATTCGGACGACGTGCGCGTAATGGTGCGCTATCCAAAAGATGAACGCCGCACCTTGGGCAATGTGCGCGCCATGCGCATCCGCACACCGGCGGGAGCCGAAGTGCCGTTTACCGAAGTGGCCAGCGTCGATGTCGGTAACGGTTATGCCGCCATTCAGCGCAGCGACGGTCAACGCATAGTCACCGTAAGTGCCAGTGTCGACGAAAAAGTGGCCAACGCCGATGAGATCAATGCCGATATAGGAGCGCGTTTCTTGCCGGCATTGGTCCAAGACTACGCCGGGCTGCGTTTCAGCTTTGGTGGCGAGCAGCGCGAGCGCAGCGATTCCCTGCAGAGCATGCTCTACAATTTTATCATTGCCATGTTCGTCGTCTACATACTCTTGGCCGTGCCCTTCAAGTCCTATACGCAGCCCTTTATCGTGATGAGCGCCATCCCCTTTGGCATCATCGGCGCCGTCTGGGGGCACGCCTTGCTGGGCATCAATCTGGCACTGTTGAGTCTCTTCGGCATCATCGCCCTCTCGGGCGTCGTAGTCAACGACTCACTGGTATTGCTCTCTTTTTACAACCAGTTGCGCAAAAAGGGCATGCCGCGTGATCAGGCTCTTTTAGAAGCCGGTGCACAGCGTTTCCGACCCATCTTATTAACTTCCCTGACCACCTTTTTCGGTTTGTTGCCGATGATACTCGAAAAGAGTGTGCAGGCACAGTTCCTGATTCCCATGGCCGTCAGCCTGGCCTTCGGCATTCTCTTTGCGACCTTTATCATTCTCCTCGGCGTGCCAGTCGGCGTGAAAATGCTGGAGGGCGTGCAGGGATTCTTAGCTGACTTGGTAAAGAACGAAGGAAGTGAGGAGCTCACTCCCGAAACAGCCGGATAAAAACCGAACTCACTACGACTTTGGTTACTAACATAAACCAAGGGCTCCAGCTCTTGCCGCCGGCGATCTGGAGCCCTTGGTCTTTTGCCAAGGACTCACTATAGATTTACATTCATAGTGCGAATAGTACGAAAAGCACAGCAATGTTTTGCTCATCATCGATAATTGCAACGTTATCGAAAAAGGAATGATGTCTCTCTACACTTTCCGGGATCTCAAAAAACGCAGCAACTAATCGGCCGAGTGTTCACATCTGCACACATTGCAGGTATGCAACGACTCGGTTCAAGGAGAAAACTTGGGAAGCGCCACTTTGCTCTTTCTCGTGCTCATTGCCGTCCTCGCCGTTTTTACACTATTCACCTACTTCATTCCAGTTGGCCTGTGGATTTCTGCGTATTTTGCCGGAGTCAAGGTCGCCATTTTCCGCGACCTAGTCGGCATGCGCTTGCGCAAAGTGCCTCCGTCTTCTATCGTTCGCCCCATGATCAGTGCCACTAAAGCAGGCCTGACAGTTGAGCTAGACCTATTAGAGGCTCACTACTTGGCCGGCGGCCACGTCCACTCTGTAATCCTAGCGCTGATCGCGGCCGACAAAGCCAATATCCCGCTCTCTTTTGCCCGCGCCACCGCCATTGATTTGGCTGGTCGCGATGTGCTCGAAGCGGTCAAAATGAGCGTCAATCCCAAGATGATAGTTACTCCGCTGATCGCAGCTGTCGCCAAAGATGGCATCCAACTCAAGGCGGCTGCCCGGGTCACGGTGCGCGCCAATATAGACCGGTTAGTCGGCGGCGCGGGTGAAGAGACGATCATTGCTCGAGTCGGTGAGGGCATTGTCACGACAATCGGCTCAGCCGACTCCCACAAAACCGTCTTGGCGTCCCCCGAACTCATATCCAAAACCGTTCTATCCAAAGGATTGGACGCGGGCACAGCTTTCGAAATCCTGTCTATTGATATAGCCGACATAGATGTCGGTGAGAATATCGGCGCCAAGCTACAGGCCGACCAAGCCGAGGCCGACCTAAAAGTAGCCCAGGCCAAAGCCGAAGAGCGCCGCGCCATGGCGCAGGCTCTCGAACAGGAGATGAGGGCGCAGGTAGAAGAAATGAGGTCCAAAGTAAAAGAAGCTGAAGCCGAAGTGCCACATGCTATGGCCGAAGCCTTTCGAAACGGCAACCTAGGCGTATAAGCGCTAGGTGATGCCGCAGCCAACTCATCAAGGTACAACCAATGGGAGTCTATGTAAGACATGAATAAGGAAAAAGAAGAAGCAACAACGGAGAACACGGAAGTAGGAATAACAAAAAAAGAAGCCAAAGCCCAGCTGAAAAGTAGAATCCAGCTCGAGGCCAACAAGACTAAAAAAGCGTTGGACCCCCTGCGAGAACGCGTGCTGGAGCTCGTGCAAGACTACGAAGCGAACACCAATTTCGAACATGCGAGAAGAATGAGTCGATTGCTGAACAACATCATAATCGCCAGCGAGATCTGCATCCAAGAAGCAGAGAAAGACCTATCGCGACTTTCCGTCGGGGAAAGAGCCTGCCAACCTTCTGCGCTGCGCCAGCGACTATGCGATTATTTTTGGGACAATTAAACGCTCATGGTGATTTTTTTTCACTGGGCGCATAGCCCCGACCAGAGCACTACCCGGTAATTTTAAACGACTTCAAAGCACAAGAGGCACGTGGTTTGCCGATCCGAGGCATTTTTACACATGGCTCCTTTCGGAAACCACCCCAGCCTCTCGCTCCAGCCTATTCAGCCGCACGAGTATCCACCCCGTCGCTACGGTCGACGTAATTGCCGCGCCTAGCGCCAGCGCCAGCCAAATCGATTCCAGCCCCATGTCCAACACGTGCACAAAGAGGAAAGCCAGCGCACCACTCACCAAGATTACGCGCATCGCCGTCAATAATAAACTCGGTACGCCCTCGCCAAGCCCCTGAAAAACGCGCCCGCTTATCACGCCGACCGTGATAAAGGGAAAAGAAAAAACTACGGTGCGGATATAGCTTACGGCCATATCGAGAATCGCTTTGTCCTCGGTAAAAATGGAAAATATCTGCGGTGCAAAAAAATAAAAAATCACGCCAAAGCCCAGCGCCATATACTGACCGCGTAGGAAGACGTAATAAACCGTCTTGCGAACCAGGTCGATGCGTCCAGCCCCGTGAAACATGCCCGTCAGCGTCACCATGCTAGAGGCCAGGGCAAAGTTGGGCAGAAAATAAACGGAGTCCAAGCGACCGCCGATGCCAAAAGCCGCCACCGCATCGCTACCGAAGAGAGAAACAAGCCTATTGAAGAACATCCCTCCCACCGACATGACCACCATGGACAACGAAGCGGGAAAGCCAATTTGCAGAATTTGTTTGACGACTTTCCAAGAGTAGACAAAAGACCGCACTGGTGGCTCTAAATAGGTGCCCTTGCGAATAAAGAAGTAATAGAAAAACACCAAAAAGACCGCAGCTTGACTGATCAACGTAGCCCAAGCCGCGCCGGCAATGCCCCACCCGGCCGTAAAAATAAGCAGCGGATCTAATAGCAAATTGAGCAGGGTACCGCCGATCTGGAAAGCGATGGGCGTGCGCGTATCGCCTTCACCGGTAAGTATAGAGCGAAATTGTACATTGAGATTGGAAAAGACAAAGCTCGGGGCAATGATGCTAAAATAAATGAGCGCGCCTCCGATGACTTTCGGCGGCACACCTAGAGCGGCAAAGATGCGCTCCTTAAACAAGAGCCCCAAGGCGGGAATCAAGATCCCCACCAACATACCCACTAATAGCGCGTGACTGGCCGCATTATTAGCTCCCCCCTTGTTCTTGGCCCCGAGCAGGCGCGCAATAGCGCTGGTCGCCCCCACGCCAAGCCCAAAAGTTATGCCAATGGAAAAAAAACCCAGCGGCATATTAAACGTCAACGCCGCAATGGCATCGCTGCCCAATTGCCCGACAAAAATCATATCAGTAAGACTATAAGCCGTCTGTACTACCATGCCCAGCATAACGGGCACAGCTAACTTCCAAACCGCTTTTCGCGGATGGGCTATAAACTCGTCGACTCTATTCTTTTTTTGGTCATCGGCACTATCCACCCC
>JBLHGI010000093.1:0-17969 GCA_047616505.1 Planctomycetota bacterium | reverse complement strand
TTCGTTGTCGATACATATCACTTCGCCGTTGGCAAAATTGCCTTCGCAGGCTATTACGCCGGCCGGCAGTAGGCTGCGATACTGCTGGGCTATGGCGCGCTGGGCGCCACCGTCGACGACGATTCGCCCACGGCACTGGCTGGCGAAGGCAATCCAACGCTTGCGGCTGCCGAGGCGTTTGCGCTCCGGTGAAAAGAGCGTGCCGAGCAGTTGTCCATCCATGATGTCGAGCAGGCGGTGCTTGCGTCCGTGGGCGATGAGGGTCATTTCGCCACAGGTCATGAGCAAACGCGCGGCGCGCAGCTTAGTGAGCATGCCGCCGCTGCCGACGCCGCTGAATGAACCGCTGGCCATCTTTTCTAGCTGGTCGTCATTATGGCGGACCTCGTGTAGCAGTTCGCCTTCGGGGCCGTTGGGGCCGAAGGACGTGTATAATCCTTCGACGTCGGACATGATGACGAGCAGGTCGGCGCGAATCAGGTTGCTAACGTAGGCGGCTAGCATATCGTTTTCACCCAATTGGCGGCGGAGCTCGGCCACGGCTACGCTGTCGTTCTCGTTGATTACCGGTACTGCGCCGTAGGCAAAGAGACTGCGGAACGTGTTCTCCAGGTTCACATAGCGGCGGCGATTGTCGAGAATATCCTCGGCCGTTAATAAAACCTGTCCTACGGGCACGTTATGGCGGCGAAAGAGGGTCTTGTACGAGTTCATCATCAGGTTCTGGCCGATGGCGGCTAGGGCCTGTAACTCGGCGATTTGCTCTGGCCGCTGCTTCAATTCGAGTCGGCCCATGCCCGCCGCGACGGCGCCCGATGTGACGATAGCTACTTCTATACCGCGGCCTCGCAGCTCGACTATATCTTTGACGAGCTGGCGTATGACGGGTCTATTGGGTTTGTGCTGGCGCGTGGTCAGCACATTGCTACCTATTTTGACCACTAATCGTCGGACGCGCCGCATCTGCGGTCGCGCAATGGCTGTCTCGTCCGTTGCGTTCAAAGCCGCACTACGACTCCCCGCTCTGCGAGAAATTCCTTTACTTCGGGAATGGTATGCTGTTCGAAATGAAAAATCGAAGCGGCCAGGGCGGCGCTTGCCTCGCCAGTTGTGAGCACTTCGTGAATATGCTCCATACTGCCGGCTCCGCCCGAGGCGACAATCGGCACCCTGACGCGGTGGGCAACCTCTCTATTGAGCTCGAGGTCGTAGCCGGCCTTTGTGCCGTCGGCGTCAATGCTGTTGAGCACGAGTTCGCCAGCTCCTCTGCTTACCAATTCTTCTACCCATTCCAATGCATCGATGCCGGTAGCTGTGCGGCCGCCATTTATATAAATCTCCCAGGAGGTTTTTTCTCCCGGCGCTGCGGGGCGTCGCTGGGCGTCAATAGCGCCGACGATACACTGTGACCCAAAGCTTTCGGCGCTTTGGTTGATAATATCCGGTGTGTGTACGTGCGCCGAGTTGATCGAGACCTTGTCGGCGCCGCTTTTGAGAATCGTGCGCACGTCCTCAAACGTGCGTATGCCGCCACCAACCGTCAGCGGTATAAAGACCTGCTCCGATACCTGGCGCACTAGATCCATGACGATTGCTCGCCCATCGGCCGAGGCCGTGATATCGTAAAAAACCAACTCGTCAGCGCCTTCGCGATCGTAGCGCGCGGCCAATTCTACAGGGTCACCGGCGTCGCGATCAGCAGAGAAACGCACGCCGCGCACATTGCGACCGTTTTTGACGTCGAGACAAGGGATAATGCGCTTAGCCAGCATATCAGTTCATCTGAGCAAAATTTTTGAGGATGCGCAAACCGTGATCTTGGCTTTTTTCCGGGTGAAACTGCACTCCGAAAACACCGTCGCGCCCGGCAATTGACAGATAGTCTAGGCCGTAATCCGTGGTGGCGATACAGTCGCTATCGTTTTCTGCGACTACGTAATAAGAATGGACAAAATAAAAGAAGCTATTTTCGGGCACGCCTTCTAAGAGCGGCGTTTGGCGCTGGATATTAATTTGGTTCCAGCCAATCTGCGGCACTCGCTCGTTGGGCGGGAAGCGCAGACACTTGCCCGGCAATAGCCCCAGCCCCGTGTGCTGGCCCATTTCTTCACTCTCGGCGAACATGAGCTGGAGGCCAACGCAAATGCCCAAAAATGGTTTACCGGCTGCAATTTCTCTGTGGATTAGCTCTTCCCACCCGCCTGCGCGCAGGTTGCGCATGGCATCGCCGAAAGCGGCGTCGCCAGGGAGCACCAAATGGCTCGCGTTGGTGACTTGGGCGGGTTTCTCTGCGATGAATGCTTCAAAACCGAGAAATTGAAAGGCCTTCTCTACGCTGCGCAGATTGCCCATGCCGTAGTCTATTATTGCAATCACGCTTGTCCCAATTCACGAGAGCGCTCGCTGGCGGCGAGCACGGCGTCCATAAGTGCGGCGCGCAGTCCGTTTTGCTCCAATGCGTGGAGTCCCGCTATCGTCGTCCCCCCCGGCGAGGTGACTTGCTCTTTTAGTACGGCCGGGTGTACATCGCTCTGTAGAACCATTTGTGCCGCTCCCGCGACCGTTTGTGCGGCCAGTTGCAGTGCTACGTCGCGGGGTAGCCCGGCGCGCACACCGCCATCGGCTAAGGCGTCAATTATGGTGTAGACATAGGCTGGGCCACTGCCCGAAAGACCGGTGACAGCATCCATTTGCGTCTCGCTTACTTCGACGGCACTGCCTACTAACTCTAGTATTTGCCGCACTGAGTCCAAATGACTTGGTGTAGCAAAGCGCCCCGGACAGAGTGCGCAGGCCCCCATGCGCAGGCGCACCAGCGTTTGTGGCATGACGCGGATCACGGGCACTTCTTTACCCAATTGCGCCTCAATATGGTCGGTTTGCACTCCTGCCATCATTGAAACGAGCGTCTGCCCATCGCGTAATTCAGCGGCGAGAGTAGGCAGAACTTGTCCACTTACTTGAGGTTTTATGCCGAGAATAACAAAATCGGTATCGCGTGCTGCTTCCGCTGCATCGGTGCTGGTGTGAATACCGAGTTCCGCTAGCGAATGCAGTGCTGCGGGCAGTGGGTCTACGGCTACGAGCTGTGCGGCAGAAATAACCCCAGAATCCAACAAACCGGCGATGAGTGCACGGCTCATATTGCCCGCGCCGACAAATCCGATGCGGTAATCTTTCATCTCGATTAATCTCCGAGAGACCGGTGGGGGTGGAGAGGTGTTTATAGAAATAGACGTAAATTGCGCCCATATAAAACACGCTAAGTTTGTCTAAAATAGACCACTTATTACACTATGTCAACCGCTCTCCCACCTCCCTAATCGCTTCATTTTTACCTATGTATAACACCTACTTATCCTACTAAAATGGCCCTTTTCTCCTTGACTAACCTGTACGGGACGTGCTATCTTTGAGCGCATTTGGCTATACTTATCTAGTATTTATGTAAAAAAATAGAATCGGGGCGGCCGAAGAGGTAAATGAAACCGTAGGTGCCGTTCGGCTTATACGTATTTTCCTTCCACCTGAACTTCGTCAAGGAGTAGACAAAATGGCTAAAAAGAAGCCAGCTGCGAAGAAGCCGGCTGCTAAAAAGCCGGTTGCTAAAAAGCCGGTTGCTAAAAAGCCAGTTGCCAAACAATCTGCTGCGAAGAAGCCGGTTGCTAAAAAGCCGGTTGCTAAAAAGCCAGTTGCCAAACAATCTGCTGCGAAGAAGCCCGTTGTTGCTAAAAAAGCCGTTGCGAAGAAGCCGGTTGTCAAAGAGTCTGCTGCGAAGAAGCCGGTTGTTGCTAAAAAAGCCGTTGTAAGGCGAGCCAATAGCAAATCCCAATCTTCTTTTTTGAAGCCGCTGCAACCGGATGCTACGCTTGGTGCTGTTATCGGCACCGATCCTTTGGCGCGCACGGAAGTGAACAAGAAAATTTGGGCATATATTAGGAAAAACAATCTGCAGGACGCGCAGAACAAGCGCATGATAAATGCCGACGATAAGCTCAAAGAAGTGTTTGGCGGTAAAAAGCAGGTGAGCATGTTTGAAATGACCAAATTGGTCATCAGCCACCTCAGCTAAACAACGAGATACAGGGTAGATGCCTGTATGACGAGAGAGGGATTCCCATTGGGGCCCTCTCTTTTCTCTTTTGGTAAAAGAAGCAACTTCTGAACAATGTTAGTATTCATGCTCGCCACGGGCACTGTGCTGTTTTTTTCCTGTATTTGCTCTCTCTTGGAGGCGGCTCTCTACTCGCTACCGGCGAGTCAAATAGAGATTTTGGCTCGCGACAATCAAGCCTCGGGGAAAATACTCAAGAAATTACACAAGGATATCCAAAGCCCGATATCGGCCATTTTGACGCTCAATACGCTGGCTAATACGGGTGGGGCTGCCATTGCTGGTGCGGCTTTTGTCGGTGTTTTTCCAAATACTCAGGAAGTTTATTTTACTATAGCGATTTCTTTTAGCGTGTTAGTTTTTTCGGAGATTATCCCCAAGACGGCGGGCGTTGTCTACGCTCGTCAGCTCGCTCGTTTTATCGCTCACCCCATCCAATGGCTGGTCTGGGTATTTGCTCCCTTTATATGGTTAAACCGCTTGATTACGAACCTGATAACCCGCGGTGCGCAAGTCGAGCAGGGTATTGCTCCAGAAGAGATTGAGATAATCGCTCGTATGAGCCGTCAGGCTGGTTCGATATCGCGTGCTCAGGAGCGCGTGATTAGCAATATCCTCAATCTCGAGACGCTGCGCGCGCGAAATATAATGACACCGCGCACGGTTGTGTTCTCTCTCGACCGCAATCTCAGCCTGAGTGAAGCGCGTCAGCAGGCCGGTTCTTGGCCCCATACGCGCGTGCCGCTCTACGATGCCGAGAAGGAAAATATCGTGTCTCTGGCCCTGCGCAGAGACGTATTTTTGGCGATGGCCGATGGCGGTGAAGAAATGCGCCTGGCCGATGTCGAACGCTCCGTCCACGTCGTGCCCGAATCCGCGCGTGCCAGCCAGCTATTGCAGGAGTATATAAAGCGCCGTGAACACCTATTTATCGTCGTCGACGAGTATGGCGTATTTTCGGGAATTATCACCTTAGAAGATGTAATAGAGGAGATCGTCGGTCAGGAGATTGTCGGCGAATTTGACTTGGCCGTCGACATGCGCGAACAGGCGCGGCGCCACGGCGAGTGGTTTAAAGACGTTTGATCCCTGTTCAGACCCTCGCTCTTTTTATAGTTTATTGAGTCCATCGGTCGCTGCCTGCTGGCTATGCAGTGAGACCGACTCCGCATTTTTCGACTATAATCCAAGGAGTATATTGCCCTCATGAAAGCGCTTGTCGCTCTCTCTGATGGTACGGTCTTCGAGGGCCGCGCCGTTGGCGCCCGTGGTGAAAGCCTCGGCGAAATGGTCTTTAATACGAGTATGACCGGTTACCAAGAAATCCTCACTGATCCATCGTATGCAGGTCAGATTGTTTCCATGACCTACCCGATGATCGGAAATTACGGCGTTACGGCTGAGGATGACGAATCGTCGCGTCCACACGTGCGCGGCTTTATCGTCAAAGAATGCTGTCATCGTCCCAGCAACTGGCGCGCTACTAGCAGCTTGCCCGCCTATCTCGAAGAACACGGTATTGTCGGTGTCGAAGGGATTGATACGCGCGAGTTGACGCGGCGTGTGCGCATCTACGGTGTTATGGATGCAGCTATATCTACCGAAGATCTCGATCCCGAAAGCCTGTTGGCCAAGGCGCGCGGCTGGGAAGGTTTAGAAGGGCAAGATATGGCCGCCCAGGTCAGCTGTAGCGAGCCCTATGTCGAGTCTCCGGAAAATCCGCGCTTCCACGTCGTTGCCTTCGATTTTGGCATCAAACGCAGTATAATCCGCTGTCTTAACTCCGTCGGTTGCAAAGTGACAGTCGTGCCGGCTCGGACTAGTGCCGAAGACGCATTGGCACTCAACCCAGATGGCATTTTTCTATCCAATGGTCCAGGAGACCCTCGTCCCTTAGATTACGCGATTGAAACGTGCAAACAACTCGTAGGTAAAAAGCCGATCTTTGGCATTTGTTTGGGCCACGAGATTCTCGGTTTGGCTTTTGGCGCTGAAATTTTTCGCCTCAAATTTGGTCATCGTGGCGCCAACCAACCCATCAAGGAACAAGCGAGTGGGCGGATTCTCATTACGTCCGAGAATCACGGTTGGGGTATCGAGGCCAGTTCGTTGCCAAGTGAGTTGGAAGTTACCCGTCTCAATCTCAACGATCAGTGCATCGAGGGCATGCAACACCGCGAGTTGCCAATTTTTTCTATCCAGTGCCATCCAGAGGCTTCGCCCGGTCCGCATGATAGTTTCCATCTCTTTGAATATTTTGCCGAATTAATGGCAAAGCATATGGCGTGAGCATGGTTTGCAGTACCCTTTATAGATAGGCGTTTTTACGGCGGTGTAGGACGCGCGGATCTCATGCCGCCACTTGATGTCTACCACTGCAATTGAGGGCGGCCGAACGCAACGGTCACCAACTCGCATATACTGTCCCTAAGGTGCCGGCGAAGTCCTGCAGGCACCTTAGGGACAGATCGCGCTACGATGGACCTTTGCTCTCTGGTGTTGCGCTTAGGTATTGCGTTGCGATAGCGCAGTGCCGTGCCCCCTGTCGCTTCGAAGAGCGCGAAGATACGGACGACCTGGTTCCCTATCGCATTTACCTTTGACAATTAGGGCCTGCACTAGGCGCTACTATAACTTCTCTGCTTGACCGCTCCGCTCTTGCGTGTTTTTATACTCGCCGTCCAGAGATCGGTATAATTACAGCATAAGCACAGAGCCTAGAGGAGTTCATCATGCCCGTCATCCAACACCAAATCCTCAACGACCTCGTTTTCCGCATTTTTCACGCTACCGGCATACCCGAAGCCGATGCCCATATTGTCGCCGACCACTTGGTCAATAGCCAACTCTATGGCCACGACTCACATGGGACCTGGTTTGCTCCGGCCTATGCGCGCGGCATGAAAGATAAGTACCAACGCTGGGAAGATCACGAGGTGCTGCGCGATACGCCAGTGCTGCGCGTTATAGATGCCAAGGGAGCAAATGGCATTGTCTCCGTTACGCACGCGCTCGATATCGCCGTAGAAAAAGCTAAACAGTCGACCTTTGGTTTTGTCGGCCTCAACCACACTACCCATATAGGGCGCTTAGGAGACTATCCGCCGCGCCTGGCAGAACAGGGGATGATCGGCATGGTGTGGCTCAATGGGGGAGGGCTTTTTCTCTCTCCTTTTGGTTCGGCCGACCGCCGTCTACGCCCCGAGCCGATCGCCTTTTCTGCGCCGCGCAAGAATGGCCCTCCCTTTATGCTGGATATGACGATGACGGTGGTTGCCGGTGGCAAAATTGAGCAGAAAAATATTCGTAACGAACCGATGCCCGATGGTTGGGTGATCGACCAGCAGGGCAATTATGTGACGGATCCGATGCGCTACAAAGAAGAGCCCGAAAATACCGGTGTGCTGCCGTTGGGTGGCATGCAATTTGGCCACAAGGGGTATGGCCTGGGGATGATGGTCGAAATGATCGTAGGGCCGCTCTCGTATGCTGGGTGCACCAAAGATGCCAAGGGCAGCGGCGGTGGTGTGATGATCTTAGCCATCAACATAGAAGACTTCATCGATTTGGCCAGCTATGAACAAGAAGTGGAGGATCTGGCGCAGTGGGTGTGTTCGGCGCGTCCGTTACCGGGTGTAAAAAAGGTCTATGCACCGGGCGAAATAGAGCAGGAAAGCTATGCTCGTCTCGTAGAAGAAGGGATTGATTTGCCGGAGCCGACTTGGCAAGCGATTGGTGAGGTCGCCAAAGAAATGGGCGTAGAAATGCCTTCGCTATAAGAGGCTGGTTCTATTCGGGGCAGATAAATACGTCGAGCGCGGCGCGCCCGTCTGGCACGGTAATCGTCTGGACTCGCTGCCAGCGCGAAGTCGAGACGTAAGGACGTCCTTCCCCAGCTATGGCAATGAGGGCGCTGTTGCTGCATGGGCGCTGCATGATCTTGGCGACGTTATTTATTTCGTTATTGCCAAAGCGATACCTGCGATAATTCCACCGGCCTTGGTGTACGCTGCGCAGCGGATCGCGCTGGTATTGAGCCGGTGGGTAGGCGGTGTAAAAGAGCGCAAATATATGCGATAGGAAGATCTCGTCGCTCAGATAGAGCTGCGTGTGCGGGTGGGTCTCTACTTCGACAAATGCCGCGCGCACTCCATGCATCCATTCCGTCGCGCCGTATTCGGCGTAATCTACAAAATAACGCTTTCCGTATAGCCCTAAGGCCCCCGCTATAACGAGTGCGGCGGTACCTATGGCCACGGCGCGGCGGCGGGCGGTGAATGTCTCTATAATTACTTTTAATCCACAGCCTGACAGCAGGGCAAAGAGCGGTGCGCCCACGACGGAACGAATGGCGTGCCCGGGTTCGGTTAGCAGCGCTGGCAGCGGGTAGAGCAACAGCCATAAGACCACCAGCGCGTCCGCGCGACTGCGTCGACGCAAGCAGAAGAATAGTCCTGCTGCGACCGTTGCCATTTCAAAAGAGTGCAACTGGCCCATGCCGCGAATGCTGTGGCGGAGATTGGTGTCACCACTGAAGAAGAGATAATTCGGACTGAAGTAGGAGCAGTAGTTTAGCAGCCATTCCAACGGTTCCCAGTGCAGGAGGTAATGGGCGCGTGCCATACCTGCTGCGCTGGTCCAGTGATAAACAGCGGGGAGAGCGAGCAGGACAAAGAGGAATATTGCCACTAGTGCGCGGCGGCGTTCGGACCATAGGGAACTGCTGTAGATGAGTGCTGCGCCTAGGACATAAAGCGGCACAAAGACGCGCGCCGAGGCATAGGAGTAGAGGCAGAGAGCGAAGGCCAAGGCGCTCCACAGCAGTTCCTTTTTTTGCTTCTGTTGCCAGCGCAAAAAAAGGAACAACCCCAAACAAAACAAGAGCGGCAGTAGCGGCGAGCGCTCGGCATAGCGAGAGACCTGTATATGCCAGGGACTAATGGCCAGAAAAAGAGCGGTCAACAGGCCAGCCCAGGCATCGTAGAATGCGGTCCCCAACTTATAGGCGACCCATACGGTGGCGATGCCAACGAGCGCGGCTGGCAGGCGCACTGCAAATTCATCGAGGCCAAAAAGTGCGATGGATGGAACGGTTAGCCACATGTAGCTGGCGGCGATTAGGTCGCCAAAATTGTCGGCAAAGAGCGGTAACCACTCGCCGAACCGGTCGCGGCCCGTGTGTAATAGGCTATAGCCATTATAGCCGTAGGAAGCTTCGTCTGGGCTAAAGCCGTTGGGTAGTTGCCCGAGGCGAAAGATACGCAGCACAGCGGCCAGTATTAGTACGGCGGCCAGTGCCCATTGCTCTATTTTTCGGGAGTCTTTTTCGTTGGATCTTCCCGGTGGATCTGAGATTTCTGTCTGCATACACTCGCAGCGTTCTTACATCGACACGCCGAGCAAGCCTCGCGTAAACTGAAAGTCGGCATTGCCCTGCGCGCGTGCGCGCGGTTCGTAGCGCCGCGATGCGGTCTTGGCTATTAGCTCTAAAACTTGTGCCGCCCAGTTCGCAGTATCTCCCGCTAGTGATAGGTCGATATCTGCACCGTAGACTTCTTGCACTCGTTCCACAGATGATACTTGTAAGAGTGGAACAAGCGGGTGCCCCTGTTGAGGGTGATCACCGGAGTGGGCGATGATTAACTCGACTCCGGTGGCCCCTAGGCCCGTGAGTATTTCGGTCCAGTTTTCGCTCTGCGTTTCCATAATATGGAGGCCCGGCCCCTGGGCTAGTTCGCCATAGGACAGCGAGATGCGGGGTTCGATGCCCACTAAGCCTCCATCGACGAAAGTGGGTGTTGCCAAGAGATCGTCTTCTGCTGGGATGATGACTACCCCCCCCGCTCCTGCGATCCAGCGCACCAACTGTTCCATGGCTTCGACTGCTTCCTGTGGCAATGAGCCGGTGCTCAGTAGGCCGACCTTTAGAGAGTCGATACCCTTTGGTGCAGATTCGAGTGCCGTCATGTCTTGAAGGGCCGCGGTGAAAAAGGCCTCCGCTTTGTTTATGGCGGCATCGATACCGCCGTCTAACTGCACGCTGGCCCAGCCAAAGTCGCCCTCTTCCATGCCGAACTCGCGCAGCTGGTTGCGCATATAATCGTTGTGTGTCTTCTCGCAGCCGTGTTCTAATAGCAGCGCCTTGCGCACCAGCGGATGGCGCAAATAGCTGACCATTGAGCGCGCATAGATATCTTCGGCGGTGCTGCCGGCGACACCGCAACCCTCTGTGTGCACGAGCGCGACAAAGCGCGAAATGCCTCGGTCTGAACCCAGCCCGCGCTCGTTGAGGCGCTCGGCGATCATGCGTGCGACTTGCCCTGAGCACAAACTCGTCGGCATGATCAGCGCCACTTGGTCGCTGACCCAACCCCCTTCGGCGCGCAACGCTTCAAATTCGATGGCCGGCACTTCGTCGACCTCTGGTCTCATGCCGTAGCCGCTGGGGTCTTCGCGGTTGCTAAGCTCTTGGAGTGCATCGGTGTTGGTCTGGCGCCAGTCGCGCCAGATCTGCACTTGGGAATGGCCCGCCTGCTCGCCTAGGGAGCGCTGTCCGCCGGCGACGGCGACCGTTAGGTCTAGCATGTTGGCACCCAATTCATCCATGGATACGCCGTCTTGGTAGGCGCCGGCATTGACGTCCATATCGCGCTCGAGCAGTTCGTAGCGCTCGCTCGTGGTGACGATCTTGAGCGTGGGGACAAAGGGGAAATTGGTGATCGAACCATTGCCCGTAACAAAGAATATGGCGTTGCAGCCAGAGGCGACTTGGCCGGCAATACTCTCTAGGTCATTGCCGGGGCTATCCATAAAATAATAGCCGGGTTCGCGCATGGGCTCACCGTAGTCTATGCAATAATCGAGGCGCACATCGGGATGGCGTTTCATAGCGGCGCCGATCGACTTGAGCACGATATTGTAGAGGCCGCGAAATTTGTTGCCGCCCGATGGGTTGCCCTCGGCCGATTCACCGTGCCAGGCCACGCGCTCTTTAAAATTCGCGATCATATCGAGGAAGCGCTGTGCCGTTTCGGCATCGCGCACCTTTTGCAACACATAGGGCTCGGCGCCGATCAACTCGTCGGTTTCAGCCAAGTTGGCACCGCCGCCATAGCGGATGACTTCGCGTGCAACCCACGAGGCCAACGGGTTGCCAGAGACGCCGGAGAAAGCATCCGAACCTCCGCATTGCAGAGCGATGCGCAGCTCGGATAGCGGCTCGGGCGTGCGTTTGACAGCGTCTATTTGTGGCAGCCAGGCGCGGATTTGTTTTTCACCTTCTTCTAACTGTGCGACGAAGCCACCTTCAATGCTCATAAAGCGATGTGGTACTGCTGCTAATGCATAGTCGTGCTCTTCCATATAGGCGCGCAAGTCGGCATTCGTAATGGCCTCGCTGCCGTAGTCGACGGCGAGCACGGCGCCGACGTTGGCATGCACCATGAAACCGGCCAAGGTGCGCAGAAGTAGCTCGCGGTTATTGGGTTCGGTGCGATTGCCCCCCTCTGTATGGGCGACGGCGACCACGCCATCTATATCGGCATGATTGGCCGCCATTTTGTGCGTAAGTGCGGCCAATTGGCGCACGTAGCCGGTCGTGCGCGACGAGGTGCCTAACACGACGATATAGTTGCGCGTGCCCACGCCGCGCTCTCCTGGACGGACATAGCCCATAAAGGTGCGCATCTCGGCGTGCGGTTTTACTTGGGCGCTGGCGACAAAATTTTCGCGGTCGAGTTGATAGGGCTCTATATGGTCGGCAAAATTGGGTTTTTCAGGTAAGGTAAAGTCGATCGAACGGCCACTAATGGCTGCTATCATACCTGCATTGCGCGTGTATTCCCCCGGTTCGATATCGTATAGAGCGCGGCCAAAAGGCAGGCCCCAGGAGAGCAGTTTGTCTCCCTGGGCTATTGCCTCGACGGCAAAACGGTGCCCTTCCATCAGGGTGTAGTCTAGGTGAAAGCGCGTTTCACCGTAGCGGATTTCGCTGCCCGCCTCTAAACGCTGCACGGCGATGGCGACATTGTCTCCTGCTAAGGGCAGGCGCGCAACTTCTGCAAAATCGTACGATTGGTTCATCCGTATTCCTCAGAACAGTTTGAAGTTTTTCTCGTCTACGCAACCCGCTTGGCGCATGAGTAGTGCGTTCATTAATTCTATGGCAAGACGCGATTCCAATGTTACACCGGCGCGCACGCCGAGACAGGGATCGTGCCGTCCCTTTCTCAACTCGAAATCAATTTCCTGCAAATCTTTGCGCACCGATTCCTGCGCTAGGGCAATCGTTGAAGTGGGTTTAAAACTCACCCGACAGACCAAGGGTTTGCCCGTAGTAATACCGCCGATCAGGCCACCGTGGCTATTGCTGGTATAACCGTCGCGGCGGATAGAGTCGTTGTTGTCGCTGCCCAATCGCTCTGCTACATCGGACCCGGCTCCGACCTCGCATGCCTGTACTGCATGCAACCCGCCCAGGCTGCCCATTAAGCGCATTTTGAGACTTTGATATAGGGGGTCGCCTAGCAGCGATGGCACATTGACGGCGACGATCTCGACGGCGGATCCAAGCGAATCTTTGGCTTTGCGCGTGCGCGTGATGAGTGCAGCTGCCTCGGCGGCGAAGTCGGCATCGAGCGAGTAGATTTCTCGTCCGCTCAGCTCGTCTTCCAAGGCCTCTACTTGCTCCCTGCTCATCTGACCTTTGGCATCACACAATTCTTCGACGCGATCGGCCAGCCGTTTTTGCGCCCGTAGTTCGCCGACTTGGCATATAGAGGAGAAGACGGCGGTGCCGAAGTGCTCCTGCAGAAATAGGCGCGCGAACGAACCTCCGATGACGTCGGAAATAGTCGAGCGATAGCTGGAGCGCCCGCCGCCGCGCACATCGACATATCCGGCAGATTGATAGTGTTTGACTAGGTCCGTATGACCAGGGCGCACTTCGCCTTGGGTGCCGGCAAACTGCTGGTAATCTGCCGAGCGTTTGGCGGCCGAAAGCACGATGGCCGAGATGGGTTCGCCCGTGGTATAACCAGCCTCATAGGCTTGGGTCTCGAGTTCGACGCCGTCGGTCCGTAGTCTGAGCTGCGGTCCAGAGAGCAGGCGCTCGTGGTCTTCGCCGTATAATCCCGATAGGAATACTACTTTGTCGTCTTCGCGGCGCGGGGTGCCCAACTTGTTGCCACCGGGCCGCCGGCGATCTAGATAATGCTGAACGCTCGCCCGTTCCACCCACAAACCTGGCGGGCATCCGAAGACGATGGTTGAAATCGCCGGTCCGTGAGATTCGCCTGCACCGGCAACGCCGAAGAGGGGTCCGCCCAATATTTCCATGTATCTCCCTTTCTATTAGCGTCTCAGAATCTACGACCTGTTGTGGCGCGAATCAATGAACGGCTATTATTGGGGGAAAATTAAAAAAAAAAGAGAAAAAAAAGCCATTGGGTTCGCGATAGGTGTAATATTGATTTTTTATCGTGTAAAGTGTTGTTAAATAATCGCTTATTGGTGGGGCTGATCCATGTTTTTCCTTCTTGCTTATTTATCACTTGGATATTGAGTGACAGTTTTTTACTATTTTGACGCCTAGTTGTGATATTTCTCACAGCTATTACCCGTCGCAAAGCCTATCTTGATTTCGTCAGCTTGGAGAACGGTCCACGAATATACAGAAAGGAGCCCCCGTTTCTGACCCTCTTGGCGATCCGTTTTGTACAAGCCGGTCGAAATGTAGTTTCGATCAAATAGAACCCCATATTAAGGAGCCTGCTATGTTGAAAAAAATAATGCTTATGGCGTGCGCACTGGCCTTCAGTGCGTCTCCCATACTCGCTGATCACCACGGAGGTGGTGAGGGTGGCGAAGGCGAAATGCCACGGCCGCCCGGACTGATGATTCCCCTTGTCGGTGACTTTAGTCCGCCTCTGCATGCAGATAGCCTCCAAGCCTTTGTCGGTGCTGCACTCAAGTTTTTGGATACCGATGGTGACGAGGCTCTCAGCGGCGACGAGATCAAAGCGGCTATGGAAGCGGCGAAGGGTGAAATGGGCGGCGAAGGCGAGGTGCCTCCTCCCGGCGGCGAAGGTGAAATGCCCCCTCCCCCGCCCTTTGGTGGCTGCGGTGGTGAGCACGGTGAAATGGGTCCCCCGCCCTTTCCGCATATCGTAATCCCCTTGCCTAGTAACTTTATGCTACCCGACCCAGAAGATGGTCACGAAGGGTTTATGAAAGCCGCTTTTGGTGCGCTCGATCGCGATGATGACACATTATTGAGCAAGGATGAAATTAAAGCTGCTTTTGAAGCGGCCATGGGCGATCATGGCATGGGCCCCTCTGGTGGTGGCGAACACGACGGCGATCCCTGTGGCGGCGCTGGTTGTGGTGGCGAACACGACGGCGATCCCTGTGGCGACGGTGGCTGTGGTGGCGAACAGGGCGACCATCCCATGGATCCGGAGTGGGAAATGGCCGAGTGCAACGGCGCAGAAGGCAATAATGTCATTCGCGGTCTAATGGCCAGTGAAGGCAGCAATGCCGTGGCTATCAGTTTGCCCGAAGGCCGTGCCGCTGGTTGTTTTGAGGTCACGGGTGGCGATTATAGCGCCGAGATCATCGAAGAAACGGATCCGCCTTCAGACCCAGCTCCAGTACTCTGGGATTCTGGTTCGGGTGATGCTATTGCCGGCTTAGTAATCAGCGGTAGTGGTATCTTTCACTTTCATTTGACTAGTGATGATGAGGCGGCTATTACGGTCTCGTATGTAGACTATCCGGCCTATCCGGCCAGCGAATAATATTGTTATTATTTTCGTAAAAGAGCGCATCGGTCCCAGTGACTGATGCGCTCTTTTGTGTGTGGTATAGCATCATCTTATTTATTCTGGAACTGGCGTGAGATATACTTTATTTTATCAGTCCTTCAAACACTTGTTTATACCATCGGGATAGAAACTGCTATGAGAGTGCTACTGGTCGAAGATGCCCAGGGCATGCGGAAACTGATTAGCACCATGTTGCAGGGGATGGGTTTCAAAGATGTGCTGGAGGCCGAAGATGGTTCAGAGGCCTGGAAGCAGTTGGAGAAATACGATGTCGACATGGTGCTCACGGACTGGAATATGCCCGTCATGGATGGGTTGGAGTTAGTCGAGAAGATTCGCAGCTCATCCAATTTTAACGAGCTGCCGATTCTCATGTTCACGGCGCGTGCGACGAAGGAAGATGTGGTGCGCGCACTGCAGTCCGGGGTCGACACCTATATCACTAAGCCGTTCACGCCGCCGCAGTTGGGTGTCAAGATCAAGTCCATGCTCTTACGTCGTGCGCGTCAGCACTTAAATCAGATTATGAAAAATATCGACCCGGTCAACCGCGACGATGAACACCCGCTGATTCTTTTTGGCGAGACGGCCGCGACGGTGGACACGCTCAATCAGCCCGACAATAAAGGTATCGCCGATTTTCTAGCCGGGGCCACCAGCGCTGTAATGCGGGTGGATGAACGCACTCCAGATTACAAAATCGGCTATGCTCTGTCAGATGATACCACGGCATTAAACAAGCATATGCACTTGGCCAAGATACGCGTCAAGATGCTGATAATTTCCTCGCAGTTGTCCGGTGGTGGTGTTACTTTGGCCCGTTTGGCCAGCATTAATAACTTTGGCTCCATGGGCATATTTGTCGTCTGTGAATCGATGAGCGAGCTGACGCCCAAAGATCGCTTTGGTCTAGAGCGTCTGGATGTTGCGGTTTTCGAACGCCATAGAATGCACGGCGAGGACTTCGAACAGCTCGTGACCGAAACCGTCGTAGCAGCCATGAACCAGGATGGCCCGGTGGAATTGCCCTCGCCCGAAGAGATTCGCAAGCGCATTGAAAACGATATCCGCAATATGGTGGACTTGCCGGTATTGCCCCAGGTCTATCACGCCGTTGTCGCGCTCGATAAAGACCCCGAAAGTGATATTCACGATTGGGTCTCTGCCGTCGAGACGGATCCACTGAGTCAGGCTCAGGTTATTCGTCGTTCGCGTTCGCCCATATACGGCTTTCAGGGCGAAATTAACGACCTGGGCAAGGCGGTAGTTTTACTCGGCAAGAACACCGTCAAGGAATTGGTGGTCTCCAGCGCGGTCAAGCGTTCCTTTGAGGGCATTCAGGATGAGGGCTTCAGCGTTGAAGACTACTGGCTGCACAGCGTTGGCGTCTCTATTGCCGCGCGTATCCTGGCCTTTTCCTATGATGAGAAGCGATGGACGCCACAGCACAAAAAGGACTTTGAGGAATTTCAGCTTAGCGAAGAAGCGCATGCGGCTTTGAAAGAGGCGAAGCTGTGGGAGGCCTTTGCGCTCACACCAAACCAAGACCCCTTTGTGGGCGGGATGATGCACGATATAGGCAAGGTCGCGCTCATTCAGGCCTATCCCAGCCTCTTTTCCATGATTGTCGAAGAGTTGCAGAATCAGGGCTGGAATCTGCCGATGAAGGCGGGTGAGGACCTCTTGGCGGGCGGAGCAGATCACAACTTAGTAGGGCGAATTTTAGCCGATAGCTGGAAACTCGGTTCCGAGCTCGCACAAATAGTCGATTACCATCACACACCATCGGCGGATGACTTTTTTTCCCAGCTGATATCGTTGTCCGACTTCGTTGGCGGTTGTGTCTACCCCTATCCCAAACAGGCCACCTATCCCATGACGCATATGCTGGCTGATGAAGGTCTAATGGCGGTAGAGAATTCCCCGAACCAGCCCGCTTCAGACGCAGCGCCTGCTACAAAAGATGATGCTGGGGAAAAATCGGTCGTTGAACAAACGCCGTCAGAAGGCCAGGCTGCGGAAGAGAGTGAAAAACCACCAGCTCCAAAAGAGCCGGGTCCAGCTTCTGTGCTTACGCCCGGTGAGGCGATATACAATTTTTTACCGGCCAATACGCTGAAAACATGCGGTGGTGATATCAATGTTTTAATTCGTTTGGCTCGCCTTATCCAACCTACCATTCGTCGTATGGGAGACGAATTGCGCAAGGGTTCATAGAAGCGAGAACGCATGGGGAAAAAACAACGAAGACATCCGCGCTTGCCCTTTGCCGTTTTGGTGCAAATTCAGACGGATACTCTTGAAATAAGCGGTATGACCCACGATATCAGCACGACGGGACTGTATTTACAATCGGATGAGAAATTGGTAGCCGATACCCCCTGTCAGTTCGCCATTACGCTGCACAGCGGCATGGTAGAATCGACGATACGTGGTTTGGGACGGGTTGTCCGCATAGACCTATCTACGAGCAGCCATCGCGGATTGGGGATCCATTTTGAGGATATGGATCCCCAATCGCAGAGCCTACTTTGGCGTGTAATACAGTATAATTCAGAAACCGCGAAGGACGGCATCGCGGGAGAATACGAGGAGGGGGCATGAACAAGCAGGCCTACTTTCTCGACGATCGCACCTTTCTGCAGTTTCGCGACTATATCTACGAATTGACGGGGATCAGTTACACGGACGGCAAGCGTTATTTACTCGATACCCGCGTGCGTCGTCGCGCGCAAGAAGTCGGCATGGTGGATGGTTCGAGCTATTTGGACTATCTCAAGAACAACCCGCAGCGCGAGGGGGAGATCGACCTACTCATCGATCAAGTCTCCACCCATGAAACCAGCTTTTTCCGCCATGTCAACCAAATGAAGACGTTCACCACGCTCGTTGGCGAACTCATAAAGGTCCGGCGCGCTGCCGGCAATCGGAAAATTAAAATTTGGTCGGCAGCCTGTTCTACGGGCGAAGAGCCCTATACGCTGGCTATGATCGTCAGGGAATTACTCGGCGACGAGATAGGTTGGGGTATA
>JBLHGI010000092.1:0-18081 GCA_047616505.1 Planctomycetota bacterium | reverse complement strand
ACAAGTGCTTCTGCGCCGCTTTCCGCCGTCAAAATTTGGTAGCCGTCGTTGCGAAATATACGGCGTAGCGCGCTGAGTATATTGCGTTCGTCATCGACGAATAATAGGGTGTAATGATGGCTCTCACTCATGCTGCAATCTCTTCCCCAAACCCCTAAGGGGGCGGTTTATCAATGCCTTTAAGAGCAGCGTATGCTGGTGTACCATGAGGTGGCCTTCTATCTGAAATCAGATGCGGCGCAGCCTAATGAGCCGCTATGTCTTTTTCGCGCAGCTCATCGAGTATTTTTTCGATTTCGCTATGGGATAGGTCTAGGACCTTATAGGTGTGCTCGTCGATGGAGACAGGTTGTTTCGGGCCGCTCGAACCGAGTTCCAACTGGTGTGCCAGTGCGTTGGATAGATGCACTAGATGGGTCAGGCGCGTGTCCATCTTGGATTCGTTGGGAGCGTGATGCCAGCGCACGGCCTCGACTATTTTAGGCGGCAAATTCCACCATTCTGCCAAGTGCCCACCGATGGCAGAATGGTCTGTGCCCAAGAGCTGGCGTTCTATCTCAAATAGCGGATCCTGAGACTCATGCGCTGCGAGTAAGACCTTGCTATACTGCTTAGCGACGTATTTGGCGAGTACGAGTTTGCCAAGGTCGTGCAGGGTGCCGGCCAGCATAGCCGTCTCTTGGAAGGACTTCGGTTTATGCTGTCTTTCTGCAGTTTTATGCTGTCTTTCTGCAATATGGCGAGCAATGGCACCGCAGGCCAGTGAATGTTTCCACAGTTCTTTGGCCGTCAAATTGGGGAGGCCGTCGAAGTCCAGGGTATCGAAGGCATTGGTGGCCAGCACGAGGTTTTCGACCATCTGCAGACCGAGAACGAACAGGGCGCGGTTGACCGTGTCTACCTCGCGGCGCTGGCCAAAAAAAGACGAGTTAGCTACCTGCAACAGGCGCGCGGCCAGAGAGGGATCGCGCATAATGACCTCGGCAACTGGCTCGAGGGAATTGGCTTCGGCCTCGCGCAGCGCTTGCCGCACCTTGGCATAGGTGTGTGGCAGGGGTGGCAGCGATTCTATCTCGTTAATAATGGCGTGTAATCCGGGTATTTCCCCATCTTGGCCGGCGCTCTGGTCTAGTGCATTGCGCAGGATCTGTTTGAGCTCTTCGTCATCCCAGGGTTTAGAAACAAGCTCGTGAATCTCGGCGTCGGAAAAGGCGCGACTAACCGAAGCGCGATCAGCGTACCCCGTGAGGATTATACGCACGGTATGGGGATAGTCCTGGCGTAATCTTTTGAGAAATGTCGCTCCGTCTATTTGCGGCATGCGCATATCCGACACCACGAGATCGACAGAGTTCTGGCGCAGTAATTCCATGCCTTCGACGGCGCTCTCGGCAAAGAGTAGGTTCCAGCCTTCGCGGCGCAACAGCCTTCTAATTGAGGAGAGCACGCTGCGTTCGTCGTCGACGAAGAGCAGGGTCTTCTCTTCGGATTCAGCCATTTTAGGATGTTCCTATGGGGATCTTTATAGTGAAGGTCGTGCCTAGGTTCTCGCTGCTGTCGACCAACAGTTGCCCTCCGTGTTTGTCAACGACAATACCGTAGCCGATACTCAGGCCTAATCCCGTACCTTCGCCTACGACCTTGGTTGTATAGAAGGGTTCGAAAATGCGTTTCTGCACTTTCGGCGACATGCCTTTGCCGGTGTCTGAAATGGCGATGCAGACGTGATCCTTTTCACTATAGGTACGCACGGTGATTGTACCGTGCCCTTCGATGGCGTGGGCCGCGTTGACCAGTAGGTTCATAAATACCTGGTTGAGCTCTTGGATATAACAAGAAACCTCTGGTATTTCGCCGTAGTCTTTCTTTACGTCCGCTTTGTATTTGAGTTCGTTCCAAACAATATTGAGCGTGCTTTCCAGCCCGTTGTTGATATTGGCTGGGATCTTCTCGTCTTTGTCCACATGGGAGAACTCCTTGAGATTGAGCACAATTTTGCGCACGCGATCGGCGCCCTCGCGCGACTCCTCGATGAGTTGGCCGATATCGCTTAGCATATACTCGAGGTCGAGACTTTGTTTTTTAGCGCTTATGCTCTGTAGCTGTGCGCGTGCTTTGTCGAGGTCACCGGCTTCTACCGCTTTGTCGAGATCGGCATAGGAACCGAGAATATCACTAAGATCTTCGATATATTCATTGAGCGTGCCGAGATTGCTATAGATAAAACCCATCGGGTTGTTGATTTCATGGGCAACACCGGCGGCCAACTGGCCAATGGAGGCCATTTTTTCGGACTGTAATAATTGTGTTTCTAGTGTGCGCATCATCGATAGGTCTTGGGCGATGCAGACAATGCCCATGAGCTTTTCTGCATCGTCATACATAGCCGAACTCGTAAAGATTACGGGAATGGCTTCGCCGCTCTTGTTGCGATAGTGTATTTCTTTCGTGTCGTGGCTGGAGAGGGCACCTATGTTACTCAAATCATCGGCGTTGCCCTGAACGTGTAAGAGAGATAAGGGCTGCCCTACCATTTCACCTTTTTGATAGCCGAGAAGTGTGTGTGTCGTGCGATTGACTACGCGTATGATATCGTTGGCATCGGTGAGTATCAGACTCAGCGGCATCGAGTGAATGGCATCTTGAAGATAATTACCGGCTTTGGCGAGAAACTCGTCGTTCGTTTTTGTCGGCATTGATTCGTCCTTATAAGAGGGTCGGGAATTAAGCGCGGCGTGCCAAGCTCATTACTTTTTCCACTAAGGATTTGTTCTTATAGGGCTTGGACAAAACGTCGTTCGCCCCTTGCAGGAGCGCCGAGCTCAGGGTTTCTTCCGGCATGCCGGATATGACGAGTATTCCCGTATTACTCGCTTGCTTATTTTTACTCATAGACTGTAGTACGCCGTGGCCGTCCAAGCCTGGCATCTTTAAATCTAGCGTCATAACGCTTGGGGCAAAGCTCTGGAGCATGGCCTGGGCGCTAAAACCATCCATGGCGATCTCAGTCTCGAAGCCCGCTCGACGCAGTGTGCGCTCAATCGCCCGGGCGTTGGATAGATCGTCGTCGACGATGAGGACGCGCTCCTTCTTATTTTCAGTCATAGTCCATTGTTTCAGAAGTTTATGTTGTGATTATAGAGGTGCATATCAATCCGTATAATATAAAGATTCACCGTCGGTTGCATCAGGGAAATCTCTACTCCTGAGAATCTTTCTGTCGGACGGAGTCAATGGCAGTGAGTAGAAGGTCTATTTGTTCCGGCCATTCGCCATTGCCATCGGCGACAAACTGAGCCCGCATGCGCGTTGGTTGGATATAGCGCACATACATGGGGTATACCTGTTCGGCATATTGCCGGCGAACATCATCTGCATGGCGGCCGCGTTCGTTGGCATCTCGTATCAGGCGTCGTTGCAGGCATCGCTCGTCTGCTAGATCGACAAAGACTCGATAGGTGTAGAGCGGCAGCAACTCGTCAAAATAGAGCGCAAAAAGGCCTTCTACGACGACAAAATCCGTCGGCTCTATGCGCAGGGTATGGCGTTGGCGACTGTGGCTGGCAAAATCGTAGACCGGTATATCGATAGAGTGACCAGCTGCCAGTGCGCGGAGATGGGTGTGGAGTAGTTCGGCGTCAAGGGCCTCGGGCGCGTCGAAATTATACCGTGCACGCGCGCTGGGCATAAGGTCTGAGCGGTCTGCGTAATAGGCATCTAGGGGCAAGAGCGCGACCGCGCCGGGCAGCGCGTCGACTAAGGCTTTGGCAAGGGTCGTCTTACCGGCGCCAGAAGGCCCTGCAATGGCGATGAGGCGGGGCTTAGGTATTGCGCCGTGTGTGCAAGTACTGACGGAAGGCATCTAATTCCAGTGTGTTGAGAACGTCCTCGCGGCGCAGCCACCCCTTGCGGGCGCAGCCGATGCCATAAGGTAGGTAATCGAGGCCGGTGACTCGATGTGCATCGGTGTTGACGGAAATTTTTACACCTCGGTCACGTGCTTTTTTTACGTGGCGCCAATCGATATCCAAACGCGCTGGGTGCGCGTTGATTTCTATGCTAACGGCCTTGTCTGCCGCGGCTTCAATTATGGCGTCGATATCGACGTCATAGCCCTCGCGGTCGAGGAGCAGGCGGCCGGTCAGGTGCCCGACAATCGTTGTGGCGGGGTGTTCGATCGCGCGCACGATACGCGTTGTCATCGCCTCGCGATTTAGGTTGAACTGCGAGTGTACTGAGGCGACGACAAAGTCGAATTTATCCAGGATGTCCTCTTCGTAGTCGAGGGAACCATCGCCTAGGATGTCGGACTCGATGCCTTTAAAAATGTGGAAAGGCGCGAGTTTATCGTTCAGCGCATCTATTTCATCCCATTGGCGCAGCACGGCATCGACCTTAAGGCCGCCGGCATACGCAGCACTCTGGCTGTGGTCCGACATGCCCATATATGCATAACCGCGGTCTTGTACTGCTTGTGCCATGGCCTCTATAGAGTCGGCTCCATCACTGTAGGTCGAATGCAAGTGCAGCATCCCGCGCACGTCTTGTTCGCATACTAACTCAGGTAAGCTGCCATGGGCAGCCGCTTCAATTTCACCGAGTCCCTCGCGCAGTTCTGGAGGGATATAATCGAGGCCGAGTGCTCTTAGGAAATCAGTTTCATCGATACAGTCTATGCGCTCTTCTCCGCGGAATAGACCGTATTCATTGATTTTTAACCCCAGATCGATGGCGCGAGCGCGCAGCTCCACATTGTGCTCTTTGCTGCCGGTGAAGTGATGTAAGATATAGGGGAATTCATCGTCGGCCACGACGCGCAAGTCGGCCTGGAGACCATTGTGCAAACGCACGGCGCTCTTGGTTTGGCCGTGTTGGATTATTTCAGCAACGGATTCGTGTGTGGTGAAGAACTCGGAAATCGCCTCTGGATCCTGGGAGCTGAGCACGAAGTCGATGTCCTTGACGGTCTCGCGGCGGCGGCGCAACGAACCGGCCACTTCGACGCGTTGAGTGGATGGATGGGCGCGCAGCGCATCGAGCAGGGGGACTGCGCTTTCGCGGGCAATATGGACGCGCGAGCGGTCTTGATAGCGGCGAATATGCTCGATGCCCTTGAGTATATTCGCCTGTGTTTTTTTGCCAAACCCCTTGAGTTGATCGAGGCGTCCGTCGCGGCAGGCCTGTTCTAATGCCTCTAGGTCTTCTATCTGTAGCTCGCTGCGGATCGCTACTATTTTTCGTGGGCCTAAGCCCGGCACGCGCAGCATGTCGAGCAGGCCCTGTGGCACCTCAGCTTTTAGCTTCTCGTAGGCGGTGGCCGTTTCTGTCTGAGCGTATTCGCCGACGAGTGCGGCGACGCTCTTGCCGACACCTTTGATTTCTGTGAGGGCATCGCGCTCGATGAGGTCTTCTAAATCCGCTTCGAGGTTCTCGAATATGCGAACGGCATTGCTATAGGCGCGCAGGCGGAAGGAGTCGGCACCGCTGAGTTCCAAGAGCGTGCAGTACTCTTCGAGAAAGTCGGCAATTTCGCGTGCTGTCTTCATAGTGAAACCTCCGACATTAGTTGTAGCATCTGCTTCGTTAGTTCCGTATTGCCCGCGACTAAACCATCTTTAATGAGAGGGTCGGGCTGGTTGTAGGTGCGGACTTGCCCCTCTAGGTCGAGCATCTGGCCACCCGCTTCGCGCACGAGCATATCGCCAGCACAAACGTCCCATTCGTTTTTTGCCTGCACGCTAAAATTGAAATCGCTATCACCCGCAGCGACCAGGGCCAGCTTGTAGGCAACACTGCCGATGGGGTCGATCGGGCCGAGGTGCGGGCGAAAGGGGTCGATCTCACCGCGTTTGACCTCGCTGCGGCTGACGATTGAGCTGGCCTCTTTTAGCTGTTTTTTCTCTGAGCAGAACACGCGTTTGCCGTTGAGAAAGGTGCCACCACCCCGCAGCGCAGCATAGAGAAGGTCCTTGGCGGGATTGTAGATGACGCCGACGCTGGGTATACCGCTGTCGACGAGCGCTACACAGATGACGTATTCGGGCAAACCCTCGACAAATTCGCGCGTGCCATCTATGGGGTCGACAATCCAGACGCGCTCTTTCTCCAGGCGGTCGCCATCGTCGACGGTTTCTTCAGAGAGCCAACCAAATTCGGGACGCGCTCCGAGTAGGCGCTCCTTGAGCAGCGCATCGGCTTCGAGATCGGCCGTGGTGAGCGGATCGCCGCCGCCCTTGTCTTTAACATCGTATGTGCCGCCAAAATACTGTAGAGTCAGGGCGCCGGCCGCACGCGCTGCATCTATGGCGAGCTCTAATTCGGGGTTCATAGAATTGCATCTTCCGTGTTTACAGTGAATAATCCGCTGAAAAATACGCGTTGGAATGAACGAGAGCAATACGGGGAAGATACGTTGGTGGGTACAAAAAAGTCCCCACTTCCCTGTGGGGGTTAAACCGACGTCCCTGTCGGCTGGAATTGCTGCGATAAACGGTCGATCACAATCCCTTTTTTAAGATTTATCGGCAGATTCCATGCGTTCTCCAGTGCTCTTTGAATCGCTTGACCAACGCTTGACACGATAGGGGCACACCAGTAGATTGAAAATCGACATATCCTTTCAAATCAATGAGTTCAGATGAGGTATATAATGCGGTATGCAGCGTTGTTTCTCGCGGTCTTGCTGCACTTTTCTGGCGCGGAAGTCCACGCTGAAATAGAAGCTGGTGAGCTGAGGAGTTTACTGGGCCATCTGCAGGCAGATGGTCTCTGGGGAGAGGCCACCTTCGAGGGGGGGCGGGTGCGCTCATTGAAAGTTGAACACGTAGGGGAAGATAGCGTCTCGGTGACGGAGATATTCGGTCCGCTGCAGCACCAGGCAGCCACCTATGCACTCGCCGACTTTAATAGTCTACGCGAGTTGGGACCGCAGCGAATTCAGTCGCGGCATGCGGCCTATCGTTCATCAAAGTCGATGCTCAGCGCGCTGTTTTTAGAAGCCTTGGTCCCCGGCGGTGGTTATCTCTATATCGGCGAGACCAAACAGGCGTTGGCGCTGTGGGCGCTGACGGGAGTTGCCGTGGGCACCGCGATCGCTACGGGGGAAGATGGGGCGGCAGGCTGGGCGCCGCTCTCGGCCTGGGTCAAGGTCGCATCGCTCTTCAATTTGCGTGATAAAGTACAGGCGATCAATGGCCAAGGAGTCGATATGGGGATAGAACTAGGGGCGATCAATGGCCAGCAGTCAACGGTGCCAGCGCTGCGCATACGGGCCTTGTTCTGAGTTCAAACTAGACAAAGCTCAATTGGCACATAGAAGGCGAACCCGCAAGACCGGGTTCGCTTTTCCCTTGTGGGGTATGCGTCCTCATTAATTCGTTTTTTCAAGGATAGGTAGCTCTATGGTTCCGGCAGAAGAAGCTCTCAAGCGTCTGCGCGAAGGTAATAGGCGTTTTGTCGACAGTGTTCGCAGCTATGAGACAAAGCTCAGTAGCCATGCTCGGCGTTTTGAGTTGGCGCAGAAACAAATGCCTTTTGCCGTTGTTCTCGGTTGTTCAGACGCCCGAGTTCCGGCGGAGATCGTCTTTGATCAGGGTTTGGGAGACCTATTTGTCATACGGGTTGCGGGCAATGTGGTTGCCCCTTCGCAGGTAGGCAGCGTCGAGTTTGCCGTGTCGCGATTTGGCACGCGTCTGGTCGTGGTGCTTGGGCACTCGCAGTGCGGGGCTATTCAGGCCACTTTGGAAGCACTTCAACAACCAGAGGCGGGCCAGACGCATAATTTATATTCGATCGTTGATCGCGTGCGTCCCTCGGTCGAAGCGCTGCTGTCAACGGAACTCAAAAACGACCCAGATGCTTTGGTGAAGGAGGCCGTGCGAGCCAATATTCGCGTCTCGTCCAACCATCTGCGCCACGGATCTAAAACACTTGAAGAGTTTATCGAACGCGATGGTTTGCTCGTCGTTGGCGCGGAGTATTCGCTAGAAACTGGAGAGGTTGATTTTTTTGATAATGTACCAGCGGGCCCATGAGCCTTTGGCCGCTATAGATTCTTATTATTGGATGCCTAGGAGAAACGCATGAAAGAACCTTCGGGGAAGTCGCAGGACAAGGCCCAACGGCTGATCGATTCCTACACCAATAAGTCCGGCACGAAAACCCATCCCGATCCCGAAACGACCGAGGTCGTCAAACAGGGATTGGCAATGAACCTAGACGAGTTGGGAAAACCACTGTGCCCCTGTCGGTTTTATCCGGACAAGACCGAAGAAATTAAAAATCGCACCTGGATTTGCCCCTGTGCGGATATGCAGATATACAAGTACTGCCACTGTTTGCTCTTTGTGACAGAAGAGGGCCTGCCGATTACGGAGCACTTGCCCGAAGATCACGAGGGGCGGCAAATATACGGGCTCGTTAAAGATCCTACGCCAGACCAGGGACGTCCGCTGCGCGACAAAGCGCCGGAACGCGAAGAAGAGAGAAAGAACAGGCCATCGTAGCATTTGAACTTATGGAAGACTGAGGTCGTCGCTTAAATCATATAAATATATAATGGAGAGAGGGTCGGTTCTAATACAGAACCGACCCTCTCTTTGTTTTAGATCTGACGTGGTCTTGGTGCTAAGCTGAGGCCGCGTTTTTGCGCGCAAAGCGCGTGCTGAACCAAGCGCTTATATCCATAGCCAAGCTGAGGAATGTGGGCACCAAAAAGAGTGTAAAAATAGTCGACATGAGCAACCCACCAATGACGACACTGCCCAAGCCGCGGTACAATTCCGAGCCAGCTCCGGGAAAAACGACGAGTGGGATCATGCCGAGGGCGCTCGTAATTACCGACATAAAAATGGGGCGCACGCGGCTGCTGACGGAATCGCGGATGGCTGCCTTTACTTCCATATCTGGCGTCTCGCGTAGGATATTGAGCGTTTGGTGGACGATGAGAATGGCGTTGTTGACCACGACGCCAATCAGGATTACAAATCCCAACATCGTCAAGATATCGAGCGGCTGGTAGGTCAGCGCGATATTGACCAGCTCCAACCCGAGAATGCCACCAGCTAGAGCGGGGGGCACGCTGAGCATGATCACGAAGGGGTAGAGAAAACTCTCGAAGAGCGAAGCCATCAGGAGATAGGTAATGACCAATGCCAGCAAAAAGTTCCACTGTAGGGCTTCGCGCGTGCGCTTGAGATCATCTGCCGAGCCGGAGAGACGGATATTATAGGGCGGTTTAAGAGCTCCGGAGGCGATGAGTGGGTCGATGATCTGCGCCTGGATATCATCAAGTGCCGTTTCTAAAGGCGTGGTTTCCGGTGGGATCACTTGTATGCTGATCGTGCGGCTGCGCTCGCTGTGGTTGATCTGCTCGGGGCCGGTTGTCACTTCAATGCGGGCAACGGTCGAAAGCGGTACGGTCTGACCGCGCGGTGTATAGATCGGCAGCGAACCGATATCCTGCGTGCGGAACCAGTCATCTTCTCCCCGTAGGACGAGGTCTATTTCTTCTCCCTGATACTGGTAGCCGTCGATGATAGCCCCATCCATCAGCGCATTGATAGAAGTGCCGATATCGCGTGCCGTAAGGCCCAGATCCGCGGCTTTGACGCGATCGGGAATGATGCGCACTTCCGGATTGCCCAAGTCTAGGCTGGGAATTGGACGCGCCTGGGCATCGGGTACGACCTGCATCACTTGGCCAAAGATGCGCCCACCGAGCCCGATCAGCTGTCCCAGATCGGGGCCGGTGATCTCGATGTCGATGGCGCGGCCGCCGCCGCCTTGGAATAAGCCGGACTGTTGTACGATGGCGATGGTGCCGGGGACGCCGCCAAAGATGGGTCCTTGGATTAATGGGATCAGATCGCGCACCTGATTTGGATCCTGCGCTCGTGCCCCCATAAAGGCACTACGTCCAAAGGCGACAAAGAACATATTGTCGACGAGTGGACCTTCAATAGCTTCGGCCTCCGGCGTGCCTAGTTTGGCTTCCCAGCGCGGGCGCAGCACGTCTTCAATCGTCTGTCCGATCTCGATGAGCTCGTCTAGATTGTAGCCGGGGGGAGGCAATAAGATGCCAAAGACCAAATTGCGATTGCCCGTGGGCAGGTATTCAGATTTGGGCAGCAGCGACCAGGTGATGCCCAACGAGATGCCGATGAGCACTACGACGACGCCTAAGCGCAGCGCGGTGCTGCCACTGATGCGATAGACGCTGTTGGCGATGAAATTACGCACGCTGCCGCCGATGCCTTCTAACGCACTTTCTTTCTTTTCGTTTGTGCCACCACCGAGTATTTTGTTGGCCAGCGTAGGAATGACCGTGACGGCGACGATCAAGCTAAGCACGACCGAGCAGGAAACTGCGATGGCTATATCGCGGAAGAGCTGGCCGGCTTCGTCCTCGATAAAGACGATGGGCAGGAAGATGGCGACGGTCGTCAGTGTGCTGGCCAAGAGCGCTCCCCAAACCTCGCGTGCGCCGTCGAAAGCGGCCTGTGCCCTCGTTTTTCCCATCTGTCGATGACGGAAGATATTTTCTAGGGCGACGATGGCATTGTCGACGACCATGCCGACTGCAAAACTCATACCGGCTAGGCTGATGACATTGATATTGCGTCCCAAGAGCGACATGGCCAAAAAAGTGCCGACGATGGAGATGGGAATGGCCGTTATAATAATGGCTACACTGCTGGCGCTGCGCAGGAAAATGAGCAATACGAGCGTGGCTAAAAAGCCGCCGATGAGAATATTAGAGCGCACGAGACTGATGGCGCTTTTGATATAGTCGGTCTCATCGTAGACCTGCTTAAGAAAGAGCCCTTCGCGCGCCAGCGGTCCTTCGTTTAGTGCTGTTATAGTCTCGCGGATACCATCCATCACTTCGAGCACATTGGCACCGGTCTCGCGCGTGGCGTTGATGGCGATGGCCGGCGTGCCCTTCTGGCGCACGGCGGCGCCGGAGCGGGCATAGGCAAGGCTCGTGCGGGCAATGTCGCCGACGCGGACGCGCGAACCATCGCCGCCGCGGATGATCACATTCTCGATGTCGGCGGGCGATTTGTACTGGCCGACGGTGCGGACGATATAGCGGCGTTTGCCCTCGTCGAAAGCGCCGGCGCTGATATTGGCATTTTCGCGCGTGAGAGCCGTGGCCATTTCGCCGACTGTGATCTGGCGCGAGGCAATGGCCTGTGGATCGACAATGACCTGTAATTCGCGCTCATAGCCGCCATAGACATTGCTCTGAGAGACGCCGGGTACGCGTTCAATGGCCGTTTCAATAACATCCTCGGCTATGTCGCGATAGAGCTCGACGTCGGTATCTTCATGGCCGGGCAAGGTGTCGAGTATAAGCCAGGTGATGGCGCGCGTATTGGCATTGCCGCCGGCCGATAGTACGGGGCGCTCGGCATCGAGGGGGTAGCCCGTCACTTGGTTGAGCTTGTTGGAAACTTTGAGCAGCACGGCGTCGGGGTCGGCGCCGACCCTGAATTCAAGGGTAACATTGCCGCGACTGTCTTGGCTTTCGCTGGTCATTTTGAGTAGACCCTCTAAGCTTTGCAGCTGTTCCTCTTGGCGCTGGACTATTTCCTGCTCAACCTCTTCGGGGCTTGCTCCGGGCCAAAAGGTGGAGACATTGACTATGGGACGATCGACGTCGGGTGTTAATTGTACCGGAATGCGATAGAGCGAGATCAGTCCAAAGAGGGCGATAAAGAGGACGCCGACGATGACGCTGACGGGTCTCTTGATGGCGGAATCGACTATTTTCATGGTCGATTCCCGCTATTGGTGCTTGCGCAGAATGCGCAAGTCTTGGCCGTCGCGCAGGCGTTCGTTGCCGCGCACAATGGCGAGGTCGCCCTGCTCTAATTGGCCTTCGACGGCGATAAAACCATTATAGGACAGACCTGTTTTTACGGGCCGGCTGACGGCCTTGCCATCGATCGCGAGAAAGACCGACCGTCCCATTGGGCCATTGACCAAGGCGTCTTTGTGCACCAAAGTCGCCGTGCCTTGTTGTCCAATGACAAAGTGCACCTCGGCCGACATATTGCTGCGTATGAGTCCCTGCGGGTTGAGTGTTTCAACGACGATGGGGAAGGTGTGGGATTCGGCATAACCCTCGGCTAGGATCGCGACGACTTTGCCCGCGAAAGGCTCGCCACCTAGCGCTGTGATTTGGATCGTAGTCACGTCGCCAAGTTGGATCTGAGGCACATGACGTTCGGGCACGTTTACATAGACGCGCACGGTATCGATGGACACGAGGTGCGCCACGGCTTGGCCGCGCCCAACCCAGGCCCCCATTTCGGTGAGGGTCTGCACAATATGGCCGGAGAAAGGGGCGCGAATACGCAGGTCGGAAACCTGGTCTTCAATGCCCTGAAGTTTGGCGCGCGACCGCTCTAATTCATATTCGTCGTCGCGCACGTCTTGTTCGGAAGCGGCGTCGGTTGCGAGCAGTTCGACGCTGCGTGCATAGTTGGCCTTGTGCAGCTTATAATCCGCCCGCGCTTCGGCGAGGCTCGCGCGCAGTGGGTCATTAGCTAATTGGAAGAGTAATTCGCCGGCCTTGACCGTTTGTCCGCCTTCTTTGAAGCGGTGTAAGACGAGCCCTTCGCTTTCGCTGGCTACCTGCGTGGAGTGGCGGGGTTGCACGCGCCCGACTATGGTTACCTCCTCTTGTAGAGGTTCTTGCCGCACTTCGGCTACGATAACGGGGGTGGCGCGGTCTCCTTGGGCCAGAGCGGAAGTGACCAGCACCAACAATGGTATGGCCAAGCGGAAGACGAGAGGCATGAGTGGTCTCCTATATATTGTATTAGGGATAGCTCAAAAAATGTAGACGTTGAGGAGGACTCTGACAACAGGTGGTTGTTATGATCTATCCGTCAATCAATTACGGTAAACTCGATGCGGCGATTCATCTGTTTGTTGTCATCTGTGTCATTTTCCGTGCGGGGCCGCTCTTCGCCGTAGCCAATCGCTTCAATCATCCTGGGTGTGATCCACTCGAAACTGTCGACTAGATATATGCGCATGGCTTTGGCGCGCTCTTCCGAGAGCCTTTGGTTGGACGCCAGTCCACCATCTGAATCCGTATGGCCTTCTATGATGATCTTGTTGGGGGAAAACACCTGGACAAAACCGGCGACTTTGTCCAATTCGACATTGGCCCCTTGGCGCAAGACGGACAAACCCGAATCGAAGAGCAGGCGCGCTTCTAGGATCAGCAGCCGGCCTGTAGCTCGCCCTGTACCGAAACAAAACCATTGTAAGCCAGTCCCGTTTGTACGGGGCGGGCAACTGCTTTGCCGTCAATGGCCAGAAAGATCATCTGGCCCATCGGTCCACTGACCAGCGCGTAGATCGGAGACCTGATCTTCCAAACTTTGCAGCTTGGTCCGCGCCCGTTCTTTTCCGTATTCGTCCTCGCGCCCGTCCTGCTTCCGAAGCCGCGTCGGTTTCGAGTAGCTCGACGCTATGAGCGTAGTTGGATTTGCGCAGCTTAAAGTCGGCGCGCGCTTCGGTTAGTGAGGCTCTTAACACGTCATTGGCTAGCTGAAAGAGGGGTTCGCCTCCCTGGACGATCTGACCGCCTTCTTTGTAGCGGCGCAGGACGAGGCCTTCGCTCTCGCTGGCCACTTGGGCCGAATGTCGAGGCTGGATGCGTCCGACTGATGCGATATTTTCCTGCAGCGGGTCTTGTCGCACTTCGGCGACAATGACGGGGGTGGCTGGGCGCCCCCTGGGCTTGAGTATTGGAGCATAGAATGGCGCTCGAAACAAAAAGGGCGGCGGCCAGCCGTAAAGCGGAGGGCATGGGCTAACCCCTGTGAGGATATGGATTGGCTCTGGAAATGTAGGTGCTGGAAGTAACCCTGAGAACTGGATCGTGCGGTCAGTTTCTGCGATAGAGTGCGTAGACGCCGTATAGCAAACCGCCGAGGGCAAACAGCCACTCGCTACCAAAGGGGATTTCGACTACTTCCTTCACTATTTTTGTGCTATCGGCGCGCGCGGCGGCAAAGTCGATGACGCTACCGCCACCGTCACCGCCACCGTCACCGCCACCGCCACCGCCACCGCCCGCTGCGCCGATTACCACCCGGTTGCCATCGGCAGCGACAATGGCGCTTCCGATCGTGTAGAGAGTGGCGGGGCCACCGCCGGAATCGCGTATATCGACGTGGTTGGCGGCAGCACCGAGGCGGAAAGAATGGCCGGGGGTAGCTCCGGGGGCGATGTTGGCGCTGATGAGAAAAAAGATGTGATCGGGTACAGCGGCGGGTTCGGGGAGGATGCGGTTGGGGTTTGCCACAGCGGTGAAATCGACGGTTATATCTGCCCCGATATTGACCGGCGCAACGGCTTTGAGAAAGGTATCGCCCACGTCGAGGACGGCATCCGTACTGCGGTAGAGATTGAGGCCGGTGAAGTCGCCTGGGACAATGCCGGTGGCTGCCGTCAAATCGGAGATGGCAATGTTGATGCCCTCGCTGACCACGGGCACGCCGCCTATGCGCGCTGTGCGATTGCCGTTAATTATGTCGCGTACTTCGATATAGTAGATGAGAATTTCATTGCCTACAGTGACATTGTTGACGCCGACAATGCCACTGATACTCACTTCTATGCCGTCCAGAGCCCACAACGAGAGGGGGCATAGGGCAACGAGGAGAGCGAATAAGGGCAAGCATCGATTTTTTGTATGGCCTAAATGCATCGTGGATCCACTTTCTCTTAGTACTACGTAATAAAAAAAGATAGAGAATCTCTGTTTGGCACCGATAAATATGGACGCCGGTGTGCTCTATTTAATCTTTGCTAAAATACACCATAAAATGATGTCAAGCGCGATAGCTAAACATCTGTCAAATAAGATATTAAGTAAAGATATAGCTTGGAGTGCGCTCTGTGAGTTTGCTCGGCCATTGCGATTGGTTCTACACGGTATAGTGCTCGCTATTGTGGCACTGGCTCTCGTGTCTTGCGTACTCTTGGCCCAGGTGGTGGTTCGAAAAATTATTTCCTTTGAAGCTCCCCGCACTGGCATAGTGCAAATAAAACGGAGCACCGAGGGCAAAGTGTACTTCCAGCCTCGCAGCCGTATCGAATTCACCTCTTGGCGCGAAGCGCAAGCTCAAAATCGGCTCTATCTATCTCAGGCGCGCAAGGGACTCATCCATTAGAGTTGGCGCTGTGCAAATGTTCCGCCAAATAGGGCTTGGCCGCCCATATCCATAAAACCAGGGCCAAGCCCTGTCCCCCCCAGGTATTCCACCAAGCAAAAAAAAGCTCATGCCAATAGCTGGTCGAGATATCGGTTGGCCAGCCATTATGCGCGAGGTTTTCTCGGCGCAGGGCGGGTTGCTGTATCCAGTATTGGATTAGGGCGCTATAGGTGCCCGCATAGAGGTTGATTATCTGTAAGGCCGAAAAGGCCACTAGCGCACCTGTACACCAGCGCAATTTGGCACCAGTCTCTAGGTGAGGGGTGGCGGCGAATAGGGCGACGGTCGCCACCGGGTATAGAAAGATCAATTCGTAGCCGGAAAAACGCAGGCGGTGTATGCCACCTGTCAAATCTTCAAAAACGAGCAGGACCCCGTCGGAATGTATTTCTAGGTGAGTATGTGTATCCCCAATGTCAAGCAGGATATTTGCGATAGGTAATAAGATGCTTAGATAGGTCGTGGCCACGAGTTCCCACAGCACAGAGAACAGGGCTGCGATGAGCAGAAAACGCCCGAAAAAACTTATGGGGATTTGCCATTGGCTCAAATTAGTCACGGCGCACAACCTTCTCTAACCAATAAATCCACACGAAGAGCAAAAACCCCAGATTGATGAGGACCATCATATAGAGGTGGAAAAGTTCGACTAAACTCGGCTCTATGTGGGCTACGATGCCGAGAATGACTAGGCGCAGGCAACTATATAAATAAAAAGCAGGCAAGCCCAAGAGCATTCCTTGCACTTTGTGGTAGGCCGATGTTGGGTAGGCGGAGACGAGCCCGAGAAAAACTAGCAGTGCGAAGATGCCCGTACACTCGTGGATAATACGGTAAATAATTCCGTCCAAGATCAGATCGCAAAAACCGGAGTCGAGGGGGCTACTGTCCAGTTCTGCGGCGATGCCGAGAGTATTGAGTAGGTTCGTTGCTGCCCAGGAGACCGGATACATAAAAGCGGTGGTGAGAAAGTTCTGGGCTAACTCGAAGAATAGGGTCAATAATGCGAGTGCGCCGATAAAGTATAGCGAAAAGCGCAGGGCTGAGCGAGTAGGAGGTAACAACTTATTCCCAGATGATGACTTCGATGCGTCGGTTGAGCTTTTTGTTCTCTGGACTGTCGTTGGGCACTAAGGGTTGGGTTTCGCCATAACCGCGTGCTTCGATCATGCCCTCGGTGATAAATGGATAGGTGTTGGTGAGGAATAATACGACGGCTGTAGCGCGGTTGTTGGAAAGGGCCAGGTTGGCATCCTCGTCGCCGTCGGCATCAGTGTGGCCTTCGATGATGAGTTTGTTGGGCGAAAAGTTGTTGACGAAGTTGGCGACTTTCTGGAATTCAGCACCGGCACCCGGACTCAGCGCGGCGTCGCCCGGATTAAAGAGCACGCCCGAGTCGATGATCAGGCGCGGCACGACGATATCGCTTTTCATTGGCGCTTTGTATTTGATGATGGGCAGGTTGATTTTATCACTGGGGGCAAATGTGCCCATAGATGAACCATTCTGTGATTCTGTAACGATCATGGTGCCGATAAAGATGCGCATACTGCGCGCCACCGAAGGGTGCACGCGTTTCTCGCGATAGACATTGAGTTCGTCGCCGCGATTGATGCTGACTTCCTGGCCTTTATTGATGAAATAGAGTCGATCGCTTCCCTGGCTGTCGGCCCCGGTATTGTTGGTGCGCAGGATTTCGAGAATGCGCGGGGGGTCGAATTTCCTCGTGGCGGGTGTCTGGGCTGGCTGCTGGGCGTGAATTACTGAGATGGCCAGTAGTAGTAGCCAGAGCGCAGAGCAGGATAGGGTGCGGCCGATTAGATGTATTGACATATTTTACTCTTCGTGATTTAGGTCACGGTTGGAAGTTTATATTTGGAATTTTATATATTGTTATAGTCTAAGGTCGGAACCTGCTATAGTTATTTATAGTAATAGTATCGGAATAACGGACTGTTTTCAACACCTTTCTAAAACTCGATAGACATCGCAATGCGAGACGAGTCGTGGCCAAAGGGAAAATTTAATGCCTAAGCGGGAAATATTAAAAAAATGCGCTATTGCTCTGATGTTCTTAGGGGTGGTGCTATTTGATATGAGTCCATCTTTGGCGCAGACGATTTCTACCGTTGCGGGCAATGGCACGCTAGGCTCTACGGGCGACGGGGGGGGGGCGACCAGCGCCCAGCTCGCCTCGCCCAAGTTCATCATCGTCGATAATGCCAACGACTGGCTGATTGCCGACCGCGACAACCACAAAATTCGCAAGGTCAATGTATCGGGCTTTATCAGCACCTTCGCCGGCACGGCCACCAACGGTTCTTCGGGTGATGGTGGTGCGGCGACCAGCGCCCAGCTCGATGGCCCTTCGGCTGTGGCCGTCGACGCTTCGGGTAATGTCTATATATCTGACGGAAATAACCACAAAATCCGCAAGGTGGATACGGGGGGCAATATTTCTACCTTTGCTGGCACAGGCGCGGGGGGCGATTCCGGTGACGGGGGGCTGGCGACCAGTGCGCAAATTCAATCTCCTTTGGGCATCGCCATAGACGCCTCGGGCAATCTCTACATCGCCGACAACAACAACCACCGCATTCGCAAGGTGGACACAGCGGGCAATATCAGCACGGTAGCCGGCAATGGTTCGGGCGGTTTTTCCGGTGACGGGGGGCTGGCGACCAGCGCACAAATCCAATTTCCCACGGGCGTGGCCGTCGACGCTTCGGGCAATATTTATATTGGTGACCAGAACAACCATCGAATTCGCAAGGTCGATAGCGGCGGCCTCATTACCACTATCGCCGGCACCGGTAGCAACGGCTATAACAGCGATGGC
>JBLHGI010000091.1:0-18099 GCA_047616505.1 Planctomycetota bacterium | reverse complement strand
GCTAACTCGCGGGCAATTCCGTGGAACTTCTCCAACTCTATAAAGCGCAAGGCGCTGTCGCCCAGGGCGTGTTCCCGCACGCGCGCTACATAGGCCAAGAGGAGAAACAGCAGCACGCCACCCGCCAGCATTGCCGCACCGGTCCCGTCGCTCTTTTCGAGCCAGCGCGCAAAACGGCGCGCGAGTAACGCGGCGCGCAGATAGTATTGAGTTAGCGCTAAACTGGTCAGCAGCGCCGCTGCCGACAAAAAGACCACTAGGTAGACCGGAGGGTAATAACGGAATAAATCCACGCCCCACAGGTGCACGGGCCACTGGTATCCCATCCCGTGCAACGCGGCGTAGAGCACAGCGGGGAAAACGGTTATATAGGCCACATTGCGCAACGGACTATTCCAAGAGGATATTTCTTTCTTTTTCACCCAATCTAAGAAATTAGCTGTCTCCCGCTTTGTCCATACCAACGCGCCCTGCCCGCCTTGATGCCGGCCCCGCTTTTGCGTATACCATTCAGAGTATTCCTCGCACACATAACGCGTTAAAGACAACTTCACTGCTGGAGATACGCATATGAAACGCATTGCACTCGTCTTTCTGGCGCTGGCTCTCGTCGCCCCACTCGAAGGCCAAACGCGTGCAAAGGGCCCGTGGTGGCCCTCGCCTTGGGGCCCCGAAGACCAGGCTGGCGCTTCCAATCGCCTTACGCCCGAGGTTTTGCTCCGAGCCGTACAGCTGGTGAAAACGGGTCAGGTCTACGAATTGGGCCAAGTCTACGACCGCAACATGCCGCTCTTTGGCGAGCGCACCTACGCCATGTTCATCCCCGGCTCACCTACCGGTGGCCCCTTCGGCGAAAACAATATGCTCATGTACCACGACGAGTTCCTCTGTACCGAGATCGGCCAGGTGGGCACGCAGTTCGACGGCCTCGGGCATATTGGCACCAAGATGGAAATGGCCGACGGCAGCATTCAGGACATCTTTTATAACGGTATCCCCGTCGAAGAAATGAAAGGCCCCTACGGCCTGCAAAAACTCGGCATCGAGCACGTAAAGCCCTTTGTAACGCGCGGCCTGCTCATCGATATCGCCGGCTATAAGGGCGTCGAGCACTTGGCACACAGTTACGAAGTAACGGTGGCCGATATCCGCGGTGCTCTAAAAAAACAGGGCATCGACGAAAACGGCATCCGCGAAGGCGACGCGCTCTTTTTTAATTATGGCTGGTCGGCGCTATGGGGAGACGAGGACGAGTACCATACCGACCCACCGGGTATCGGCATGGAGGCGGCTAGTTGGATTATCTCCAAGAAGCCGTCTATGATCGGCTCCGATCAGTGGGCGACCGAAGTGATTCCCAACCCCGATCCAAAGCTGACCTTTCCCGTGCATCAAGAGTTGATCACCAAGAACGGGATCTTCAACTTGGAGAACATGATCTTTGCCGATGCCATCGCCGACGGCGCCTACGAGTTCTTGTTCGTCTTTGCGCCGACGCGCTTTAAAGGCGGCACGGGATCGCCGGGACGGCCGATCGCCATTCGCTAAAACGATATAAAATCAATCTCGGACGAGAGCGCGTACTCTCGTCCGAGAGGCCCATGCCACTATGCGAACACTTCCTTCTGAGCAGCTCCTGTTCGACCGGTGCTACGATATCCCAAAGAATATTCTTCGTTTCTTAGCGCCTAATTTTTTAGGCGCTTTTTTCAGCTACGGTTGAATATATCGCCCATATAATGGCGATAATCGTAGAGGCCGTTTTCGGGATGAAACAGGCGCTCTACGTAGGGCTGGCTTGTGCGATAGGCAACCCCCGGCCGCAGTACCTTTGCCACTTCGCTATAGACTTCGCGCACATTGGAAATCCAACTCATCGAAGGGCCTTGGTAGACGAGATCGAACGAGCCATCGGCGACCTCTGAAAGGTCGCGCATATCGGCGCGAATCGTATCGATTTTATAGCCGTAGTGCGCTGCCGCCGTGCAGTCCCCTTCCAACTTGGCCCTCGGTAATATCTACTGAAGTTACCTGCGCACCGAGCAAACCGAATACGGCGGACTGCTGTCCCCCCCAGCGGCCAAACACAACACATTTTTTAGTGCACTAGTTGGATACATCACAAATAGCGAAGCGGGCACGGGCCCTAATTGGCCCGCGATATATTGCTGGATCGTTTCGCGATCTAGGCCTAACCAGGGGACGGTGAAACCTTGGCTCCGCTCTACTTCCCGCTCCCAGTGCGCGCCGTTGGCCACGGCAATTTCACCTCTTTCAATCATGGGGTGTATCTCTTTCGATTGATTGTTGCACTCCGTTGGGCAAAGATAGCGCCCAGCGCGGGCGAGACCCAACGAATCATAGGTCATCTGCAACGGGCTTGAGATCGATATGCCCAGCTCGGTAGTTCTGGCTCGACCCCCTCCATCGCACAGACAAGGCGGCTACGTGCCTAGTCTGCCACACCTGCTTCGACCTCTCGCCCTATCCCCAATAGCTTTAAATGTTATCTAGCTAAATCCCCCATCTTCTCTCTGGTGTCTATTTCCCCCCCTACGTACCTTTGGCTATTCACCTCACCAAAATACCACCGTCACCAGCTGCCACCAAAGGACACCATGGGCAAAGAACAACTCTCCCCCGCACTCTTCATCGGCTTACAGGGAGACGATATCATCTCCTTCGGCTCCGGCCAACCGGACCTGCCGCCACCGGAAGCCGTCTACAAAATTCTGCCTCATTACCGCGATTTTAAATACGGCCTGATCCAGGGCATGGTCGAGTTGCGCGAAGCCCTCACTCGCCAATATCCCAGCTCGACGGCCGACAGCTTTGTCGTCACCAACGGCGCCTCCGAAGCGCTCGATTTAGTGCTGCGCGTTATCGCCCGTCGCGGCGACTCGAAAAAGAACAAAGTGCTAATGGCGCGCCCCTACTACTACTCATACCCGCATATGGCGCGCTTTGCCGGGCTCGAGCCCGTTTACACCGACTCGATCGACGGGCGTATCGACTTCGACGATTTTGCCGCCAAAGTGCAGGACTGCAAGGCCGTCATTATCAATTCGCCCTCCAACCCCACGGGTCGCGTCGAGGATATCGAAACGCTGAAAAAGATCGAAGCAATCACCAGCGAGTTGGGCGTCTACGTGCTTTCGGACGAAGTCTATAAAGACCTCATCTACGTGCGCGAAAACTACCTGATTGCCGGGCCACACGTGGTCACGATCAATTCTTTCTCCAAGACCTTTGCCATGTGCGGATTTCGCGTCGGTTATCTGTGGTCTTTAGACCAGGATCTCGTACAGGAAGTGATCGACATCAAAACCCACACCTCCATGAATACCAATATCCTCGGCCAGGAAATGGCCTTGGCCGCGACCGGCGTGCCCGTTTCTTTTATCGAAGAACAGCTCGAAGTCTGGCGCCAGCGCCGCGACCTAATCTACCAAGGGCTGCTCGATTTGGGATTGGATCTGTGGAAACCCGAGGGGGCGTTCTACGTCATGCCCAAAGTAGAAGACCCGGCCGACTTTGTCTGGGACCTCTACGAACGCTACAACGTCATCACCTATTTGGGCGAGTGGTTTGGTTCGCCCGACCGAGTGAGGCTCTCCTACGCGCTAGATATAGAAAAAATCGAAGTGGGGCTAGAGCGCATCGGCCAGTACTTAAAGTCGCGCTGAAGATCCAATTAACGCTACTTACTCCGCCTGTTAAAAATGCACTAGCCAGAAAGACACCTATGGAAAACGCAAGCACAAAGCCCGTGCCCATGACCAACGAACAGAAATTCTTCTTCGACCTGCACGGCTGGATTCTCTTACCCTCGGTGCTGACAGCGGCAGAGATCCAAGCGGCCAAGGCCGAAGTATACGCCGGCGCCAAAAACAGCTATCAGGGCGTCTTGCAGGACTTACTCGATCACCCCGCTATTACCGGCATCCTCTCGGAGATCCTCTGCGAACCCCCCTTCGTCAAAGAGGACCGCTATGGCTTTCGCTTTGAGGGCTCGTTCATCGCCGTGCGCCCGCCCGGTTGGAATACGAGCGAGCGCGGTGACAACGGGCTACCGCACGTAGTGCGTCCACCACAGCAGGCCAACGCGATGCGCTACCAAGTGGCCGGCGGCAAGATTTTTTCGGGGCTGACGCGGGTGGTGTGGGAATTGGAAGAGGTCGTAGCTGGGCAGGGGGGCACTACCTTCCTCAGTGGTTCGCACAAGGCTCATTTTAACTACGGCGGCCCCAGTCCGTATGCGTCCAACATCTCCGGTTCGCCCTGGGAAGACAGCTTGCGCCAAGCCATGGACGAGTATTCCTGCCCGCCCGGCTCGGTGGTGATCTTCACCGAAAGCCTAGTCCACGCCGCCAACGATTGGACCAACCCCAACAACGCACGCTGCGCCGTGTTCAACTGCTACAACTCGGCATGGGCTCAGTGGCACAAGCTAAACCTCGACCATGAGACCATTATGGCCATGCCGCCACTGCGGCGCAGCCTCTTCCGCGCCGTTTCCGAGTTGGGCAACGACGGGGTGTATTCACTCGACAATCGAGCATTGTAAATTCACAGCACTAGCGCAGCGCCTTGCCATCTTCTATTCCGCACCCTTTAAGCAACGTGCGCTAGCGAAAAGTCGGGCTCTTTCTCCCCTCGCAAAATAATCCACCCGTTCTTAGGCTTTTCCCTACTCCCTCTCTCAGTGTTTCTCCAATTCCCTCCCAATCGGCTGAATTGGTGGGGGTATGGCAAAAAGATCTATTGCTGTTTGAGGCCAAAGGCCGAGTTGCAATAGATCTTTTTTGCCATGCCTCCGCCGATTCCCTCGCACGCATACAAATAATTTGCGCAAGACCAATCCAAAGCCCACCTTTGCCAACACAAAAACCAGCCCCCTTCAGGAAATGCCCAATGGACAAAACCCCCACCCCACTCAACTGGGCCCTAATCGGCTGCGGCGGCATCGGCCGCGCCCAAGTGCGCTGGGCAGCCGATACACCCGACATACGAGCACACGCCTTCTGCGACATAAACGAAGCAGCCGCTCGCACCCTAAGCGAAACCCATCCCGACTCGTATTATACGACAGATCCCGGCAAAATTTTTCAAGATCCCAAAATCGACATCGTCTCGATAGCCACCACTCACGACACCCACAAAGACTTGGCTCTAGCCGCCTTTGCCGCCGGCAAACACGTCTTTCTCGAAAAACCAATGGCCATGAGTAGCGAGGACTGCTTGGCCATTAGTCGCGCCCACAAAGAAGCGGGCACCCAGCTCATGCTCGACTTTTCGATTCGCTTCTCACAGGCCGCGCAAAAAATCAAAGAACGCCTCGGCCCACTCAAAGCCAGCCACGTGCAGTGCACGCAGGCCGCGGCCGACCTCAGTACTTGGCGTTGGCACCCAACGCTGGGCGGCGGCCCCCTATACGACGTCGGCGTGCATGCCCTAGACTTGCTCTGCTGGCAGCACGGCTCTGCTCCCGTAGAGGTCTACGCCACCGGCGGCCAAGTCACTCATGTTGGGCAATTAGGTAGTGCGGATATGATCGATACGGCGGCCGCCACGCTGCGCTTTGCCGACGGCGCCGTCGCCACGTTTCTGATGACAGACGCCGGGCGCAACGAACTGCTCTCCAAATGGTTTTTTGAATTCTTCGATGGCGAGCACACGGCTGTGCTGCACGAGCACTTTAAAACGGCCACCTTCTCTAAACCCAACCCAACGACGGGCGAATTGGAGAGCGAAACGCTGCGGCTCGGAGAGAGCCCGCGCTTCCAGCCTTTAGTCGACGCTATTCTCCATGGCAAACCCCTGCCCGCTGGACCACGCGAAGGTTTTGTCTCGGCGCTCTTGGTTGAAAAGATCACCGCTTCTATCCACAGCGGCCAAGTGCAGACAATCGACATACCGTGCGAACTGTTTTAACAGAAAATGCCGTGAATAGATACCTAGCGAACGGACGATATATCCTCGGTAGGAGAAAGAATATTTATTCGGGATATTTTTCCTGGATCTCAGCCTTGATCAGCGCAGCCAGCGGCCGGGCTCCAAAAGGCTCGAGTGGTTTTCCATTGACGAAGAAACCCGGCGTCTTGCGCACACCCAGCGCCTCGGCATCGGCCAGATCCTGCTCAATAATCGCCGTAATGCCCGGATCCCTCATATCTACTTTCACACGCTCAACGTCGAGACCCACCTCGGACAGCAGCGGCCAGATCTCGTCGATATATACTTGATGGTGCCGAGTCCAAATGTCCTGTTGTCGATAGAGTAACTCCAAGGTCTCCCAGAATTTCCCCTGTCGTTTCGCCGCCTCTAGGATACGGACGGCCCCGTCGGATCCCTCGTGGAAGGGGGCATAGCGGAGGACGAACTTGATCTGGCCCGGAAAGGCATCCAGCGCCTGTTTGATAAACGGCGAGAAAGACGCGCAGGTCTCGCACGCAGGGTCTGTGAATTTGACGATATAGACCTTGGCGTCATCGCTGCCGAGCGTGGGCGAATGAGGCCGGACAAAAGTCGAGGCCTGCTCCTGAGCCATAAAGCCGAGTTCTGCTACCCGTTGTGCCTTGTAATACGAAGCACCGAGAAAGAAACCCACAACCAAGACAAGGCATGTTGCGGCGAACAGGATACGCTTCATTCGGAACTTCTCCTCTTCAGAGTGATCAGGATGAGCAGCAACGCGGTAAAAGCGAGCAGCGCAAGGAACGGGATCGACAGAAACCCGAACAGTTCAATATACTCCTCTGTGCAGGATATACCCTTGCCGCAGGGCTGCATGTCGGCCGGGATCCACTTCGCATAGAGCAGACTGTGGTATGCTGCCAATAGCCAGCCAAAGGCCGCTAATGGCAAGGCGTATTTGACGACATTTCGATCGAACGGAAAGAGCCCGCGTGCGAGCAGGATGACCAGCGGGAACAGACATATCCGCTGATACCAACACAGGACACATGGGGCAAATTCCATAACGTTGCTGAAGAATAAACTTCCCAAGGTCGATACAAAAGTAAGGAGCCAGCCGAGAAAGAGCAGGGTCCAGTCCGGGTCGAGACCCCATATGGAAGACCTGTGGGTATCGGGCAAGGGGCGCGCTGGTTCCGTCATCGGTCGCCGTAGATTCGGTGCATCGTTTTTTCTCGATTTTCTTAGCGGAAATACCCCTTCATTGCACTGGGTAAATGCTAATATACCGATATAGTTATATGGGGTAAATAGTCAATACATCGTCCGAATTGTTTTAACAGAAAGATGCCGTGAATAGACACGTAGCCAGCGGGCGCCACGCCCTCGGCATGAGCCTGGCCCTGATGACGGCCCTAATGTGGGGCGCCCTGCCCGTCATTCTCAAAGTTCTGCTCAAAGATATCGACCCCTATACCCTGACCTGGTGTCGCTTCTTGGCCGCCCTAGTTATAATCGGGCCGCTGACGGCGCGGCGTGGCGAACTCGCTCCCGTATTTGCGCTGCGCGGTCCCGCTCTCGCTTTACTCGCCGTCTGTGCCCTGTGCATGACGGGCAACTTCTCGCTCTACTTAGACGGCCTGCGCTATATCCCCCCCAGCACGGCGCAAATCGTCATGCAACTCGCGCCTGTCTTTGTGCTCTTGGGCGGTCTGATCGTCTTTCGCGAGAGCTTCTCGCGCCTGCAACTTTTGGGATTTATAGTGCTCTTTGTTGGCATGGCACTCTTTTTTAACCAGCGCTACGGCGAGTTGCTCAGCGGCTTAAATACCTACGCCAAAGGCCTGCTAATAATCGCACTCTCGGCCTTTCTCTGGTCCACCTTCAGCCTGACGCAAAAGCAACTGCTCAATTACATATCGGGTGGAGCCGTACTCACCGTCGCTTACGCCACTGGCATCGTCGTGCTCTTTCCCTTTGTACACTTAGGGCAGCTAGCCAGCTTTACTCAGTTCCACGTGCTGCTCTTTGTCGTCTCCGTCTTCCTCACACTCAGCTCCTACCTTTTCTTTGCCGAAGCCATGCGCCACCTAGAGGCCTCGCGCACCGGCGTCATCGTCGCCCTCACGCCCCTGCTAACCGTAGCCATTGCCGCGCTCGCTGCCCTCTTTACCGACGCCATAGAAACCGAGCAGCTCAACGCGCTGGCGCTCTTGGGGGCCGGATTAGTTGTGATGGGATCGATCTGTTCGTCGCTGGGACGAAAACAGAACAGGGCGACAAATTCTTCTTGATTCTCTCTTTTTACATACTACCTTAGCAACCAGTGCTCTAAAGGGAGCCTCCAGTCCGCGGCAAGGGTATAACCCACCTTCTGAACACTACCATAGCCTTTCTTTCAAGCTCGATGCAAGCGGACCCCGAGCGTATATGAGAGAGGGTGTTCTATGTCCAAGCAACTACCCCCAAGCCCACAGATCGATTCCTTAAAAAAGCAGGCGCGAAAGCTGCTCAACGCATTCCAGGCCGAAGAGCCGGAAGCATTTGAGCGCATCGAACAGGCCTTGCCGAATCTGCCCCCATCGGCGCGGGAAGTATTCACTTTGCGCCAGGCCCAGCAGGTACTAGCACACGAGTACGGCTTCAACTCCTGGCAAAAACTAGCGCAGCACGTGGGCGAACTGAAAGAAGAGCGAGAGGGACCAAGTTTCTTAGAACGCTGCAAAAAAATGGCACCGGCCCTAATCGGTCAGCTACAGGTGGGCAACTGCCCGCAGATCATCCAAAAAATTCAGCGCTTTTTCCCCCAGTATGTAGGTCGCACTGAGGACGAAATCAAGGCATCATTTTCTGTAGAGCAGGCACAGGTCATGGTCGCCAGCGAGTACGGCTTCGACCACTGGGATGCGCTCGTGGCCAACGCCGATGAGTACCAGTATACCAATAGTCCTTTAATGCAAAAAGTGCACCTGATCGGGCTAGAAACGATGCACTCCGCTCTGCTGGAAACCTGGCCTGCCAGCCTCTCCAGCGATGCTGTGCAGCACGTCAGCGTAGAGCCCGCTTTCACCGACCAGACGACCTACTGGGAATTTGCCAACTCGCTGAACCATTCAAGCTGCGTATTTGCCATTGAGATGAACGGCATGGACGGTCAGATCGTCGGAGCCATCGGCCCCAATACAGTCGTAGGGCTCTTGGGATTAGAGGTCGGGGCCGGCGAAGCCATTGCAGACGCGGATATGCAGCGCATGCAGCCCATTGTCGAGCGCCTGGCGAGCGATGTCGAACGCCTCTGGCAGCCGCTCAAACCCGTATCTGTGCGCTCGGTCCAACTGTATGCCGACGCTTTTGCGCCGCGCGCGACGGCGATGCACGAGATCGTTGGCCTGCTGGCTTTTACAGTCAGTGCCACAGGTGCCAAAGGCGAGTTTTCGGGGCTCGTCGAGCTGTGTTATTCCAATCTGCTGCTAGAAGATTTCTTTCCAGAGCTGAGCATATTTCCCCAAGGCCAATCAAACTAAGACACGTAGTTTCGGAAAAGAGGATCTCCCTGTTATTCGAGATCTTCTTTTCCGTCTGCAACGCCAATACAAAGGTACTCAAAGGTAGATTTACCCAATATATCTCCTATTCACCAATTACCACTCAGACACTCTTTCTCTCCACGACAACTCTCCTTTACCCCAACTCCCCGCTAGCGTAAATTGCATCTTAACAAAAGACCTTCAGTAGGTCCGGAGGTGGGGTGGGGGGGGGGGGGGGGGGGCGCGCCCCACCCCCCGCCCCCCCCCCCCGCCGCGGGCCGGGGGCGCGGGCCCGAGCGCAAGGACCCACCCCCAGCCGACTGTTACCTCCCTAAAAGGACACACCATGAAACGCATAGACGCCCACATACACTACGCCGGCGATCACGAAGAAGACCGCGCCCTCCTAGACCGCCACCAGCTCAAGCTCTTCAATATCAGCGTCCCCACTCCCGACAAAGAACGCTGGCGCGAACGCACCGCCCGCTGGCAAAAGCTGACCGACAACGACTCGGCCCACTACGGCTGGTGCGCCGGTTTTGACCTGCCCACCTTTGACGAGAACGACTATGCCGAGCGCTGTATCGCCGATTTAGAGCGCTACTTTGAGGCCGGGGCCGTCGCCTGTAAGATCTGGAAGAATATCGGTATGGAGGTGCAAAAACCGAGCGGCGAGTTTATTATGGTAGACGACGCGCTATTCGACCCGATCTACGACTATCTAGAAAAAAAGGACGTCGCCCTGCTCCTGCATATCGGCGAACCTCTGGCCTGCTGGCAACCACTAGACAATCCCAACAACCCGCACTACAGCTACTACAAGAACAACTCACAGTGGCATATGTATGGCAAAGCGGACTTCCCCTCGCACGCCGAAATCATCGCCGCACGCGACCACCTAGTCGCCAAACGCCCCAAGCTACGCATTATCGGCGCACACCTAGCCAGCCTCGAATGGGACGTCGACGAAGTGGCCCAACGCCTAAAGGACTTTCCCAATTTCGCAGTGGACACCTCGGCGCGCATGCTCGACCTGACCTGGCAAGATACGGCCAAGGTCCGCGCCTTCTTTGAGGCCTTCCCCGAGCAGATCCTCTACGGATCGGACATGGTCCACAACGGTTTTAGCTCCGAGCTAGACGAGGAGAAACGCCAGCAGCGGCTCGAATCAGCCGATGCGCGCTGGCAGATGGAATTTGCTTATTACGAATCGAGCGATATCGTCGACGTACGTGGCCGCTCCGTCCAAGGCTTGGGGCTGACGGGTGACCTATTGGAAAATTTCTACTATAAAAATGCCGAGCGCTGGTATCCGGGTTTGTAAACAGACTTATATATTGCACGTATATTTCTACTAGTAAAACTATCTAGCAAAGGGTCCGATCCCATGATGCAACAACTCTCCACGCTCTCCAACGCGCAATCCCGCTCTATCAGCCCTGAAAATTTCACCGGTGCAAAGGGACAGGGCGGCATGGCCACAGAGGGCACCGGCGCTACCTGCGCGCGCGACTTGGGCCAGGGCTGGAAAGTCTCGCCCTCTGTCGTCGTCGAAGCGGGCAGCACCTTTACCATGGCCCAAATAGAAGGCCCCGGTACCATCGAACAGATCTGGCTAACGCCGACGGGCAATTGGCGCACCAGCATCTTGCGCATCTACTGGGACGACCAAGAGCACCCTTCGGTAGAATGCCCCGTCGGCGACTTCTTCGCCTGCGGTTGGGGCCAATATGCCCAGGTCTCTTCACTCGCCGTCTGCGTCAATCCGGGCAGCGCCTTTAACTGTTATTGGAGCATGCCCTTTGCCAAGGGCTGCCGCATGACGTTGGAAAATAACAACGACGAGGACATGCGTCTCTACTATCAGATCAACTACTCTTTGGCCCCAGTGCCCGACAATATAGCGTATTTTCATGCGCAGTTTCGCCGCACCAACCCACTGCCCTACAAAGACGTCTACACGATTGTCGACGGCATCGAAGGCCACGGCCACTACGCCGGCACCTATATGGCTTGGGGGGTGAACAATTCCGGCTGGTGGGGCGAAGGCGAGATCAAATTCTTTATGGACGGCGACCAAGAGTTTCCCACCATCTGCGGCACGGGAACCGAAGACTACTTCTGTGGATCCTATAATTTCGAGAACAAAGAGACGCACCAGTATCAGGAATACACCACGCCCTACGCGGGTTTGCCCCAGGTACTGCGCCCCGATGGCGTTTACCGCTCGCAGACGCGCTTTGGTTTGTACCGCTGGCACATCACGGACCCCGTGCGTTTTCAAGAAGATATGCGCGTGACGATGCAGGCCTTGGGCTGGCGTAGCGGCGGTCGTTATTTACCCCTGCAGGACGATATCGCCTCCGTCGCCTACTGGTACCAAAACTTGCCGACGGCACCCTTCCCAGAGTTGCCCAGCCGCGACTACCTCGAAATTATATAAAGGAGAATGCCGTGATCGGCGACGAGTTACTCGACCAAGCCTGTTTGATGTATACGGAGCGCGATGCCAGCGAGCGCTACCAGAAAGCCCAGCGTTTGTTGGCAAAAGAACCCGCGCTAGCGGCAGCCAACATATTCACAGCCGCTGCCGTCGGCGATGCAAGAACAGCCGAAGTATTGCTCAAAGAAGACCCGACGCTGGCGACAGCCAAGGGCGGCCCACGCAATCTACAACCACTGCTCTATCTATGTTATGCACGCGTGCAGAGCGCCGATCCAGCACACAGTCCGCTGGAAGTCGCCAAGCTACTACTGGCCAGTGGCGCCGATCCCAACGCCTTTTTTAAATACGACTACGGCTCAATCTTCACCGCACTCACGGGCGTCTTTGGCGAGGGCGAGCGCGGTCCCGCCAACCAGCCCCCGCACTACCAGTGCACGGAATTGGCACGCCTATTACTAGACGAAGGCGCCAGCCCCAACGACGGCCAGGCGCTCTACAACCGCATGTTCCGCCACGGCCCCGGCAACGAATGCATTGAGCTATTGCTCAGCTATGGCCTCGAGGCCAGCGACAAAATAAACTGGCAGGAAAACAGCTCAACCGGCACGCTAAATTTCTTGCTCGAACACGCCGTGAAAGAAGGTTTTGCCAGCCGCGTAGTGCTGCTTGTAGAAAACGGCGTCGACCCCAATTGCAGCGGCTTTTACGAGCCCAGAAAAACGCCCTACCAGCACGCATTAGACTGCGGCCATGAACAAATTGCCGCGATCTTAAAAGAAGCGGGAGCCAAAAGATAAAAAAAGCTAATTAGAAGGTGGGCATGCGGGAGCTGTGCCCACCGACCGCAGCGGACTTATTATATAGGATGCAAATGGCCATACTCTCCGCGCACGCCCTCACACCCGAACAAGTCGAGCATTTTAAAACGCAGGGCTATCTAGTCTGCGACCCCGTTTTTACTACAAGTGAGCTAGTCGAATATGGCCGTGCCTACGACGCGTGCCTAGAGATGTTGCGCCGTGAGCAAGCGCTAAAAAATATCCGCAGCGGCCAGCTCGACGACGGCACCCCAACGGAGGTCTATCAGATCCGCTGCGCTCACCTCTTGCACAAGCGCTTCGGCGACCTCATTCGCGACCCGCGCCTGCTCGACAGAGTCGAGAGCATCATTGGCCCTGTCTTGCGCCTCATACTCTGCCAAGGGCTCTACAAACCCTCCCACACGGGCGGCGAGATCGCCTGGCATCAGGACGACTACTATTTCCGCGTCGGCAAGGACAACGCCGTCGTATCCTGTTGGATGGCCTTTGACGATGCCACCATAGACAACGGCTGCATGTGGGTTTTGCCCGGTGCCCACGACCGCCTGCGCGAACACGAGCGCTTAGAGTCGGGATATGCCATGACCGACATCGACGAAGCGCGCGCCGTGCCCATCGAACTCAAAGCCGGACAGATCATGCTGCACCACGGCGCCATGCCGCATCGCACCCTGACCAATACGACAAATGGCGAGCGTCGCGCACTGGCCATTCACTACATGGATGCCACCGCACCTCTGCTCGGAGATAGCCGCGAAAACGAACCACCCGAAAACACGCCTATCGTGCGCGGCACAGCCGCTTTATAAGCTCCTCTAAGCACTGGATTTGGCCAACTATGACAAAAAATAGCTATCACTGGACCCAGATCACCGACAGCGCCCCTTTTGCCGCGCGCGATGGCGCCGGTGCCTTAGTCTTTAAAGATCGCATGTGGCTCTTGGGCGGTTGGAACCCCGACGACAAAAAGCACTTCCCGCGCATCTGTAACAATGAAGTGTGGTCTTCGACCAACGGTGCCGACTGGGATCTGATAAAAACGAATACCTTTTTCGACGATCGCTTCGACAACACTCGTGACTGGGAAGGCCGACACACCGCCGGTTGTGTCGTCTACCAAGACCGCATGTGGATCGTCGGCGGCGACGTCAACCAGGGTCATTACCACTATGACGTCTGGAACAGCGAAGACGGCACCGATTGGACCCATGTCAACGCGCAGGACCCCGTGCCCTGGGGGCCGCGCGCACTGCACTACACGGTCGTCTTTGACGACAAGATCTGGGTGATGGGTGGGCAGACCGTGCCGCAAATAGCCGCCGCTGATCACGCTTATTACGACGATATCTGGAACACGGAAGACGGCGTGCATTGGCAACAAATCACCCGCCAAGAGCCCGCGTGGGCGCCGCGCGGCATGATCGGCGGCAGCGCCGTCTTTAACGGTCGCATGTGGATCTTGGGCGGCGGTCTCTACGACACGCCCGAGCGCCCCGAGCGCATTTTCTACAATTCCGTGTGGAGCAGCGCCGACGGGGCGTACTGGCAGTGCCATACAGAGAGCGCTGCGTGGACACCGCGCCAATACCACGAGGTGGCGGTCTTCGACGACAGGCTCTGGGTTTTAGAAGGGTGGAATGGACAGAATCGCAGCGACGTGTGGTGCTCCTCCGACGGCGTCGAATGGTCCGAGGTAGAGACACCGTGGGCGCCACGCCACGCCGCCAGCGTCTTTGTTTTCGATGATGCGCTGTGGATGGTCGCCGGCAATAATATGCAGAGCGACGTGTGGAAATTAGAGCGCAAAGACTGAATTTATCGAGTGCGCTCATACCTTCTACCTCAAAAAATAGGGCTGTGGAACACAGTTTCCACAGCCCGAAGCCGGTTTTAAGAGTAGGGCCCAAGTCTCATTTCTCAGGCGCTACTATTCGCTTTCTGCAAGACCTGCTGCATCATCCTCGCCATATTAAACACTTGCTCGGGCACCTCGTCGTGCTGACCCGCAAATATTTCGCGCACGCCTTTCAGCGTTTCGGTCAGCGGCACGCTCTCGCCGGGTATGGCAGTCCAAGGTTCAGTTATCATAAAAGGTTGGGTAAAGAAGCCGTGCAGACGGCGGGCGCGCAGCACCACGCGCTCATCTTCTGTGGGTTCATCTAAGAAAAAGAGCGCGTCAAAACTGATAATCGCATCTAGTCCGGGAAATTCTACAGGCTCAACTCCCACCGTGTGATGACCGACATATAGCGTAGTAACCGCCGCTTCCGGGGTAATAGAAACATTCGCCTGCATAAGAGGCAACACCCCCTCGACCAGCGCCAACTGATTCTCTATCACCAGCAATACCTCGCGCCCCTGACTGCGTAGGTCTTCGGCCAGTGCGCGCGCCGTATCGGTGCACAAAAATCGACAACCTTAATGCCCGTCTCCAACACCGTCGATCCGGTATTTGTTTCGCGCAAAGAGATCGCGGAGCGATCGCCCGTTAAAATTCCCCGACCGTCTATCGCATTGCCTTCTCCATCAACGACGCGTCCCAACACCGACAGAGCCAACGGGGCTGCGCGACCTTTGGTGCGCACCCACCTCGATTTCTCACGGCGCAGTATCTTAGGTTTTTTCGCACCCCGCTCGATCAGGAATTCCACCAACTCACCGTGCCCCTTGAACTGGGCCCAATCGGCAGGTGTGCGACCGACTCCATCTCTAAAATCTACCGGTCCGCCAGCATCTACTAGCAGCTCAATGATTTCGCGTTCGTTGCGGATAGCCGCAATGCAAAGCTTGTATCCCCCGGGATCTGCGCCCCGCTCCAACATGAGCCGCGCAATATCTACTTCGCCCATATTAATAGCCATACGCAGTGGCTCGCCCTCATTTATATCGACCCCTTGTTCCAACAAGAACTCCAGCAGTTCTACATCTCCAGTTGCAGCAGCCCAAGAAATAGCCGTGTGGTTAATCGGCCAGAAATACCCCTCCGAAGCCACTGTCCATTCAGTCTTTACGTGCACCGATTCGGGGTTCTTTTTTACCAGCGTGCGAATCGCCTTCATATCGAGTGCGCGCAGGGCGATAAAAAACTGCACTTTGTCGGCCAACTGTATTTCCGGCCGCTCTCTTTTTAGATCTTCCGTCACCATATCAAACATCTTTTTCTCAAGACTTTTCCTGGCGTCAAAGAGCCGCTTCTTAACCGCGCTCACGGGCGCGTCGACCCGCTGCGCCGCTATAACCAGCGCACTCAACTCTACCATATAAAAAACCACTCTCGATTCAGAAGGCCCTCTACACCCCAAGTCCCATCCCACCCAAGAAAGGTTACATCACCACACTAAATAAATCACCCAACTCGTTCTCCCAACAAAAAAACCCGCAGGCTTCAAAGCCCACAGGTTTCCAAAAAATTCATCTTTATTTAACCCCTTACCTCCAGGTCTGCTGAAGTCGATGGGGTGTTGGTAAAAAGGGTTATCGCTGTCTGAGGCCGAAGACCGAGTTGCGATGTTCCTTTTTACCAACACCTCATCGGCTTCCCAAGCACCTCTTAGAACGTACTCTCTTTAGTCGTCATCGAACACCAACGCGTAGCACTCAGATAATCAAAAAGCGCCACCTGCGCCGCCGCCGTGCCAATGCACTGTAGCGCCGTAACACTATGGCCGCTGACATAGCGATTTTCCGTATCGTATAGTGCCGCCGCCAAATCCGGCACCGCCGCCGCCGCCTTCTCCCCCAGACGCGCCAGCGCATACGCCGCCTCATAGCGCACCTGTCCGTCCTCGTCTTTGAGAAGTTGGCAAAGCGCCGCTACCGCCGCATCGGCATCGCCATCGATACGGCCCAAGGCCTCGGCAACGTTCCGCCGCACCCACTCCGACGGATCATCAGCCAATACGGCCACCGCCATCGCCGCACCTACACCCGATTGCGCACCCATATCGCCCAGTGCAAAGGCGGCAAAACCACGCGCCGACTCTTCGCTCGATTGCAGGGCGGCCAAAAGAGTGGGAGCAGCGACCGCACCGGCCTGCGCCAATCCATGGGCCGCCACTAAACGCACCTCTTCCAACTCGTCACCCAGCGCTGCGGCCAAAACCGGCACCGCCTTTTCGCCCATAGCACCCAGCGCATAAGCGGCATTCGTGCGCACCGGTTCTTTTTCGTCACGCAGCAACGCCGCTAAATCATCGACCGCCTCCGTTGCCTCTGCACCTTTAAAGCCCAACTCGTTAACGGCGCGCAAACGCACCGCTGCATCCTCATCTTTTAATTCGGCCTGTAGCACTGGCAAAGGGCGGCCATCCACACCTTGTAACGCCCCGCCACCGCAGTGCCAATCCCACAGCTTGGCCGACATAATATCGCCATCGGCACCCGACCAACTCCTGTCCTGACAGTTCCACGTCGGCGCCGTTGGTTCACTCATACGCGTAAATTGAAACTTCATCATATAGCGCATGCGCTCGATATTGTTGGGCATGGCCCGATGCCAAAGATCAAAATGCACCAGCGCGCAGCTACCGGCCTCACCCGTAATGGGGAAATGCACCTCTTCGGCCTCGCTCGAGGCACGCTTTTCAAAACAGTGCGTACCCGGCATGACCCCCGTGGGGCCATTCTCTAACGGCGTATCCTGCGGATAGTAGAAGATCATCGCCCAGCGCGTGCGGTGGCAGCGCACTTTGCGGAACCCCCAATAGCTGTCCTTGTGCCAGCCGCCACCCTCGTTGGGACCGCGATTTATGTGCGGATGACGGTGCGTGTGCATAGAGTAATCGGGACCGAGTACACTGCTGAGAGCGCCGACTATTACCGGATCGGCAAATACTTTGTTTAACTCCGGCACGCGCGGCAGTATATTGTTGCCAGGGTTACCATCTTTTGCAAAAACCTCTTCCGTGCGCTCGTAAATACTTTGATGCGCTTCGGCGGGCAACGTGGTCTTGAGTTTGACAAAGCCGTTGACGATGAATTCTTTCATTTGCTCGTCGTCGAGCAAGTAGCGCGTGTCGACCAAAACGGACTCCCTCCTGCTAAGGCGATGTAGTAGACCAACCATTTATCTTGGCCTATGCAAATGCTCCAGATACACCGGTTGGCTGCGGGTCGTATTTATTCTAGCGCGAAAATAAAACCCATCCCCATTCTAACGGCAAGCTCATATACGCAAAAACCGAAAATATTTTGCCCCGTCTATATATATCGGACCTAGATGGCGCTCTGCTACGCCCCGAAGCCACCCTATCAATGTATAGCCGCAACAAGCTCACGGAACAGTCGCTGACAGACTTGGACATACCGACTACGGCCCCGGGACAGGAACCTACCGAAGTAGCCCCAGCGGAGGCACGGTCGAGCGCCTCGTGGCTGCTATAAAAAACGA
>JBLHGI010000090.1:0-18219 GCA_047616505.1 Planctomycetota bacterium | reverse complement strand
GTCAACAGGAAGTCTAGCACAAAAGTCGGCAGCGGCAAGATCATCACCGCGAGGATCGTAATCACGCCAATGGCCACCAATATATCGGTGTGCTGGGAGAGGATATTTATCCATCTACGCACGGCCATACCCTCCTATTGTATTCGCGTATTTCACGTCGCCCTCTTCTTGCCGCGACTGAGCTGGAATACAAAAGCCAATACCTGCGCTACCGCCTTGAATAGATCTTCCGGAATATCATCGCCGATGCGCACGGCTTTAAAAAGCGCGCGCGCCAATGGTTTATTTTCCACCAGTGGTACCCCCGCTTCGCGCGCCAATTCTTTTATGCGTTGCGCGACTAAGCGCTGCCCCTTGGCCACCACGCGCGGCGCCGTCATTGCATCCATATCGTATTTGAGCACTATAGCAACATGGGTTGGATTGGTCACTACCACATCGGCGGTAGCCACATCGTCCATCATGCGCTGCTGGGACATTTCGCGCTGTAAATTGCGAACGCGCGCACGCACCATCGGATCACCTTCCTGCTGCTTGAACTCCTGCTTTATCTCTTGTTTCGTCATGCGCAGGCTTTTCTCGTAATCAAAGCGCTGAAAGGCGTAATCGAGTATGGCCATAACCAACAGCATTAACACAATGCGAAAGGTCAGCTTGAGGATGATACTGCCACAGAGCGAAAATATCTGCCCAACACTCATATCCATGTAGCTAACAAAGTCGGTTAAATTGCCGTCTATCGTCAGATAGGTCACATAGGCGACAGCGCTGATTTTGAACAAGCTTTTGGCTAGTTCCACCAAGCCTTTACTAGAAAAAATGCGCTTGATGCCACTCAACGGGCTCAGGCGCTCGGCTTTGGGTGTCAGCGGCTTAAGAGTGAACAGCACCCCGACCTGTGCGTAGTTGACACCGAGTGCAGCGACCAACAATAGCACCACCATAGGGCCGACAATGCGCGCATAACCAAAGGCCCAAGTGGCAATAGATCCGCGCAAGGTCATCGCGTTAATCTCGGTGTGAATGCCATTGGTTAGCGCGTCGACCATAAAGATACTCAGTTGGGTGTACATATAGGGGCCCAGCGAAGATAGAGCGAGTAAACCGGCGATGAGAATGGCGATAGAACTCAATTCGCTACTGCGTGCCACCTGCCCTTTTTGGCGCGAATCCTCACGCCGCTTAGGCGTTGCTTCCTCTGTTTTTTCTTGGAATGATTCTTCAGCCATCTCAGCGCCCCATCAAGCAAAAAAGTCGATGAGAGAGAAGAAGTCGCGTTCGAGTATATGTAGCGACTTGACGAGTAAGATCCTGAAGAGCGGCAATGAGGCAACCAACACAAAGAGCCCCACGGCCAGCTGTACTGGAAAACCGACGATAAAGACATTCATTTGCGGCACCGTTCTCGCCAGCACACCCATGGCCACCGATACGAGAAAGAGTGAGATAAGTATCGGCGCGCTGATTTTTATAGCGATGGTAAAGAGCTCGCTCGTCAGCACGATCATCTTTTCCACGATCGACGCTTTGAGCACAACTCCTCCCAACGGTACCGTATCGAAGCTGGCCATCAAACCATTGAGAATAATGTGATGTCCATCCAAGGAGAGTATGAGTAAAATGGCGAGAATATTGAGGAATTGCCCAATGATCGAAATTTGGTCCTGCGACTGGGGATCTATGACGTTTACTATGCCAAACCCCATTTGTAAACCAGCTAATTGGCCGGCAAACTGGATCCCCATAAAGAGCAACAACACGGCAAAACCGAGCACGACCCCCATCAGTACCTCGCGGGCCAATACCAGCGCATAAGGCAGAAACCCCACCGGCACATTGAGCGCCGTATCGGCTACGGAAGGGAAAATAACGAGCGAGATCATAAAGGCCATGCCGACCTTGGCACGCGCCGGATAGAGGCGATGGCCAAAGATCGGCGCCACCACGAGCAGTGCGCTTACGCGTAGCAATACCAGCAAGAAAATATGGAATTGTTCGAGCCAATATGCCACGTCCGCTCCCTAACCAACAATCGTGGGAATACTGCTGATAAGACCCGTCGTAAAGTCGATCATGCGCCTCATCGTCCAGGGCAACATGATCGAAACGACGGCGGCAACTGCGAGTATCTTGGGAATAAAGGTCAATGTCATCTCGTGTATTTGCGTCACGGCCTGAAAGATACTGACGGCCAGACCAACGACCAGCGCTACCACCAAAGTCGGCCCTGCGACGTAGAGTACTAACATCAGCGTTTCCTGACCTAACTTTATGACGTATTCTGGAGTCATTTCTGTATTCTCTTAGTGAAAACTTTTAACTAGGGACTGTATGAGTAGATTCCAACCATCGACCAATACGAAGAGCAGAATCTTGAATGGCAACGAAACCATGACCGGCGGCAGCATCATCATACCCATCGATAGCAAAATACTCGCCACGACCAAATCGATCACTAAAAAGGGTATGAAGAGGATAAAACCAATCTGAAAGGCAGTGCGCAGCTCGCTGATGATAAAACTAGGTATCAGCACGGTGTTGGGAATTTCCGTATAGTTGCGCGGCTGCGGTATGTGCGCCATGCGTACAAAGAGTGCCATATCCTTCTGCCGCGTCTGCTTGAGCATAAACTCGCGGATCGGGTCCATAGCCCGATCGAGCGCAATGGCATAGGGGATCTCATCCTCAATTAAGGGCTGTATCGCCTCATCGTTAACTCGCTCCCACACCGGTGCCATCACAAAAAAGGTCAGAAAGAGCGACAGCCCGACGAGGAGTTGGTTAGGCGGCATCTGCTGCGTGCCGATGGCGGTGCGCAAAAAGGAAAGCACAATAACGATACGCGTGAACGATGTCATCATTATGAGAATCGAAGGAGCCAGAGAAAGAATCGTCAGCAGAAAAATGATCTGTAACGAGACGGCGGCATCTGCTCCCTGCTGAGCATCTTCGACCTGCAGGCTGATCTTGGGCAGAGTTTGTGCCAGCACATCGCCGGCAAAACCACAGATACATAACGCAATCAGCACCCCGATCCAACGGGGACAGGCTGCCCTTTTCAACGATGCGCTCATTTTTCCCCCTGCGGCTTCTGCCCGAGGATATTTTTCAATTGAGCAGCAAAAGGAGAAGGCGTAGTATCACGGGGTTTTAATTCGATTTCCCCTGCTTCCCACTCGGATAACGTCGCAATACTTGTTTCCGTAACGCCCAATGCGAGCGCACGTCCACCAATCTCTACCAGAATAACAGCTTTCTTCGGTCCGAGGTATGCGCGCTCAACTACGCGAATTGAGCCGCTATCCGTGCCTAGCTGGCGTCCGAGCGTACTCTTCTTCACCAGAAAAGCCGTTCCCCATGCCAAGAGCACAACCAGGGACAAACCAAAGCCTAAGCGCATGGCTATACCCCAGATACTCTCCTCTACATCCTCTTCTGCACCTAGTGTAAAGGAGAGTGGGGCCGAAGTAGAATCCGCTGTAGGTGATACATCCGGTGCAGCAGCAGGGTCCCCCGTTTCCGAAGCTTCCTGCACCTGCTCAATGGCATTTCCCCCTGAGGAAACAACCGGCTCTGTTGCCACTGCCGCTTCTTCGGCTGCGGCGGTCGTTGCCCACCATACGAGGACAATCACCACCCACTGTGCGGCCTGCCATCTGTTCTGCTGTATGTTTTTCATGTCTTCCGCTCTTGAGTGATACCCACTCACTTTTGAGCAACATATATGCCATACCCCAGAACAAAAAAAAGAGAGGCTCTAAAGCCCCTCATACGGCGTGCACAGGTGCAACGCCCCTACAAATATTATATATAAATATATATTTTACATGTGCTTATGAATCATAGGCACAACAATTCCTTCACCATATGCCATTCAGCCTATGGATACGGCATAATCTTCCATCTGTGAGAAATAATTTCTCATTCAACACCAATGAGAGCTTCTATAGGTCTGTGACATTGCCCATAATTTCCGTAATACGCACCCCAAAATTTTCTGATACAGTGACTACTTCCCCGCGCGCGAACAGTTTTCCGTTGACGAGAACATTTACCGGATCTCCCACCTGTTTATCCAATTCGACTAGGGATTGTTCACCCAAACTCAACACTTCTTCTAGCGTTTTCTTAGTGCGGCCTAACTCTATCGTTACCCGTAAGCTAACATCCATCAAGCGAGCAATATTAGCCGGTATGCCACCGCCGCCACCGCCGCCCGCTGGCGCCAAACCACCAGAAAAATCTCCACCGCCGCCACCGCCGCCGCCGCCGCCGCCGCCGCCGCCCTCATCCTCCATGGCTTTGAGCATTTCCATTTCCATCATGCGGTCCACATCTTCCTGTGAACCCATATCATCCCCGTCGCCTTCCTCCTCCATCATCTTCAGCATCTCTTCGGCGAGCGGATCGAGGTCGTCTCCTCCCTCGTCATCTCCACCGCCGACGGCATCGGCCAGAGCTTCTAGTTCATCTTCAGGTAAATCGTCGTCTTCGGCCATAATGGCTTTCTCCACAAGGTCAACAGCTTGTCGCTGCGCCTCTTAGTCAATCGTGGGCTGGCTCTTATTTTTGAAGAGCACTTCGTTCTCAGCATCGATATACTCGACGATCTGCACCGCATTTTTTCGCCCCATCCTACCGGGACGTCCGATATACTTAGGCTCGTCGTTGACGTAAATTATTGTAGGCTCGTTGATCTCGGTGTCGAGGGTGAGCACATCTCCAATCTGCAAGTCCTGCAACGTGCGAAAAGTCGTCATACCACGAGCCAGTTCTGCGCGGATTGGCAAATGTGTTTTTTGCAGGCGCAGGTTATTCTGACGCAGCATTTCTTCCTGGTTCATGCGGCTCGTGCGCACATAGGACTGCTGACCGAGGCGCGGCAGAATCGATTCCAGTGTAAAAAATGGATAACACAGGCTGACCAAACCCGAGGCATTCGTCGAGTTAACCTCGAACGCCAGCAAAATGACAATTTCAGATGCCGCCGTTATCTGCATAAACTCCGGATTCGTTTCCAGTTCGATATCCGTAATCTCCACGCGCAGAATAGGCTCCCACGTCGCCTCTAAATCTTCAATCACGCGCTTGACGATGCGATTGATAACGCCAATCTCAATCGGCGTGAGCTGACGTGCCTCTACTCCCTGTGAAGACCCCTTGCCGCCAAATATGCGATCGACAAAAGCAAAAACTACCGGCATCGCAAAATCGATAATAGCCTGGCCATTGGTCGGCCCCAACGTAAACTGATACGAACATGATGGATTAGACAAACTCATGATAAACTCGGCATAAGTCGTCTGATCTACGAAGGCCGTATCGACATCGACCACGGCGCGCATCGCCCCAGAAAAGGTCGACGAAAGTAGACGGGCAAAGTTATCGTGCAAGTTTTCCAACGTGCGCAATTGATCTTTGTTAACCCGCGCCGGATGCTTGAAGTCATAAGAAGTAATGATGCGCTGGGAACCGGCATCGTCAAAACCACCGTCCCCCCCTCCCATATCACCTAGGTCACCACCGCCACCGCCATCGTCCCCATCCGTCGCCGAAAGCAGCGCATCTATTTCTTCCTGTGAGAGTATATCGGCCATGCTTTGCTCCTTAATCAGACCTGCGCCATTTTATTGTATGACGAGATCCGATACATTTACCTCTACTACACGCACTTCAATTTTATTTTCTTCATCGACTTTAAAAAGCCGTTCAAATATCTCTTTGTTGAGCGTCTTGCGGATCTGGTCTTGGACCTCGTGGATGAAGGGGGCATCGAGTTCATCCACTGTTTTGCCGCGAAGAATATTGACTATCGTCGATTTAACCTTCAAATCGTAGAGGGCAATTTTATCCAATACTAGGGCATTTTCCCCCAAGGCAGATGTTATATCGTCGTCCGGAGGAGCCTCATCGCGATTATAGGCCTCTAACCCCAACTGTACGCCAAGAACGACGAAACGCTCTGAATTCGTCCCAGCCGGGTTCGCCGTAATCTGATTGAGGTCTTCAGACACGTAGAGATAGGGCAGGCGACTCTTCGCTTCTTCTTGCCCCTGGCGTATTTCCACATTAGCCTGTTCGGGAATCAGCTGTTCTGGGGCTTGATCCGGCACGTTGTCTTTGAGCGTAAACTGAATCACGACCCAAGCCAATACTACCTGTGCCAAGAGCACAATAGCCGCTAAAGGACCGTATTTCTTTAGCGCACTGCCACCATCTCCGCCGCCTTCTTCTGCCGCTTCTTCTGCCATGGAAACCTTCCTATTCTTCCCCTTCGCCGTCTACGCCGATTTGCGCTTCTTGCAATAGTTGTCTAACCGCTTCGGGTGAGGCGCCTTCACTGTCCTGCTTGTGGCGCACCTTGATTTCTACGCGCCGATTATTGGCACGCCCATCTTCCGAATCGTTCTCGACCAGCGGCTTAAATGCGCCGTGTCCTATGGCTGTCAAACGCTCGGCTGCGATGCCGACTTCGTTGTGAAATACATCGAGCACGCCCAGCGCTCGCGCGCTCGACAGCCAGTGATTATTGGGAAACTCGTCATTCTTTATCGGTAAATCATCCGTATGCCCCTCGATTTCAATCGGGTTGGGCAGACGCGCTAATACACCGCCTATCTTATTGAGCAGCGGTAGGATCCCCGTCTTGATATCTGCGTCACCACTGCCAAAGACGGCGTTGTCCTTGATGCGAATTGTAATGCCGTCCTCAGACTGGATAACCTCTACGTTCTCCTGCTGCCCTTCGGCCTCGACCTCCTTCTCTATCTCCGCCTTAGCATCGTTCAAGGTCGGGCGCGCTTCGGTAATATCGCCGCGGATGATAGGTATATTCAGTTTTATCGGCGAGGTCATAATCGGCTCACCCGTCAGCACACCCAGCGCACCGTGCAGCGACCCCATAGCCTTTTCAAAATCCGCTTGGCTCGTCGTCGAAAACGACAGCAGCAGAATAAAAAAGGTCAACAGCAGCGACATTAAGTCGCCAAAGGTAGCCAACCAGGCCGGCAAACCCGCCGGGCAGTCCGGGCATTTCTGTTTTTTGGCCATTGCGGTACCCTATTCTCCGCCTGCCCCCTCTTCGCCGGATGGGCGTAGAGAAGGAGGCAAAAACACCGAGAGTTTGTGCTCGACAATGCGCGGGTTATCACCCGACTGAATCGCCATAATGCCTTCGATAATCATTTGCTTTGCTAGCAACTCTTTCGCCGAATACGTCTTGAGTTTGGCGGAGATAGGTTCGAGAAATACATTCGCTATAATAGAGCCGTAGAGTGTCGTCAAAAGAGCGATAGCCATACCGGGGCCAATAGCAGCCGGATCGTCCATATTCTTGAGCATGATAACCAATCCCACTAGCGTGCCAATCATACCAAAGGCCGGCGCCGTCGCCCCCATGCGCGATATAACCTCCTGCCCCGCCTTGTGACGCTCTTCGACAAAACGCAGTTCCGTCTCCAAAATATCCATGATGAGATCAGGTTCAGTACCATCTACAGCTAGGCGTATACCTCCGCTCAAGAACGCATCATCGGCCTCCTCTACGGCCGCCTCCAAGGCCAAAATCCCTTCGCGCCGCGCCGTCTCAGCAAAACCGACGATCGTCTCGATCAATTCATTGGGCGCAGTCCCCGAGTTTTTGATCGCGTTCATGTAAACGCCCATTAACCCCACTACCTCTGGCAGTGGGTTGGCAATCAAAGTCGCCGCAATCGTACCGCCGATGACCATCGTCGCCGACTGTACATCGATAAAGGCCGTCACATCGCCCATACCGAGAATGATCAAAGTGCACGCAGAAACTATACCTATAATTGTTGCAATATCCATAGCTCAACCCAGCTCTATTACGCCCCGCTAAACAGCGGTGTATTGCAGGACTTTTTGTATTCGACAATCAAATTGACGATCAGCTCCACAGGTTCGGAAACCATGACCTTCTTGCCGGAAACCAGCGAGACCAACGTGTCCGGAATCGCTTCTACAAACTCTATCATATCCGCATTCACCACGACTTCACTTTGGTTCAGACGGGTCAGTTTTATCATAATCGCACCTCGGCCTCGCTACAATTAACTATATATTATACGTCAAATATAACTTACCGCTTTAAATTGACCACCTCGGACAGCAGTTCGTCAGATGTAGTAATGCTGCGCGCGTTGGCCTGAAAGCCGCGCTGGGTGACGATCATATTGGTAAATTCGGCCGCGAGGTCAACATTTGACATCTCTATCTGGCCAGATCGTATACTGCCCTGCACGGTGCTCTCGGCCTGACCAATTACCGCCTGTCCCGAGGCTTCGGTCTGCATAAACATATTGCTCCCCTGGCGAGTCAGGCCGTCTTCGTTGCCAAAGGAGGCAAGGGACACGCGCCCCATATTCTCGGAGGTACCATTGCTAAATAGGCCGACAATATTGCCATTGGGCTGAAAATTAACCGAGACTAAAGATCCGGAAGCACGGCCATCTTGTTCGCGCACCGAAACGGAAGATGGCGCTACAAACTGAGTCAAGCCGCCGAGTTTCTCGGTGCTATCGGCGCCAATATCGACACTCATCTCCGGTGTACCTTCTCCCGGTTGAAAGATAATCGGCGACTTATCGGCCGAATCAAAAGAGCGCAATGTGCCATCTTCGTTAAATACGACCTTGCCGTTATTACCCGCCTGTGGAGTCAATCCATCCACCGTCGCGACCCAGTTCCATTCGTTATCAACGACTCCCTTTGTCATCAACAAGGTAAGCGAATGAGCATTTCCCTTCTGGTCAAAAACTTGCGTATTCGTGCTATATTCAAAGGGCGGTGTATCGCCAAATAATCCCGATCCAACGCCAGAATCGAGCAAGGAGAAGTTGACCTCAAAACCGACGATGCGGTCTTCTGTAACGGCATCGGTGAGGATAAATTGTCCCGTTTCGGTATCGAGGCCGGCCTTGACGCCACCATAGATATTGCTCACTGCCGTCAGTAAATCATCTATCGTATCACTCGAATCGCGCGCAAAAGTAAAACGTCCATCAAAGCGCTCGCCGCTTGGTTTGACCCCTGTAAAACGAATGATATCACCATCGGTCAGATCGGCACCGATATTGGCCAAGCTATTGAGCGGATCAGTACTAAAGGCCTTGGCACCTTGCTGCGCCGTCGCCACGGTAAAACCTAGGCTCGTAGCGACATTGACATTGGGATCGGCATTATCCACCTGAATCGAGATCTGTTCGCCCCCTTCTGCCGTGCGCAAAATCAATTCACCCAGATCGTTTGTCTTGAACAAAACCTGGTTCTTCAGCGCCCCATTGACGCTGATCTGAGAATTGAGTTCGGCGATCAACTCGACGCGATTGGCATAGCTCTTAGCCGGCACATTGAGCGTGCTTTCGGTTATTTCGCCGCCCGAATTGATCGACACTTTCAAACCGGCATCCCCTAGGGCTGTGAGATCAAGGGGGAAACCTGGATTGGGATTACTTGTCACATTGGCAGGTAAACCGAAGAGCGTCTTACCCGTCCACACCGGTGCTCCCGTGCCGCTACCACTGGCGTCTAGGTTGCCCGAAATGCGGATATCCGTTGTCGCCACCGCTTCAGACTCGCGGTCGAGTGGGACCACTAAATCTTCCACTTCCGATTTAAACGTACCGTCGACATTGGCCAAATTTCCCTGCACAGACAGACCGCTACCCGGATCGTATAGCCTGCCATTGGTATCGAACGAGAAGGTTCCATCGCGAGAAAACAGACGCTGGTTGCCATCGCTAACAATAAAGAATCCATCGCCCGCAATGGCCAAGTCCGTTTCTATACCTGTTGTCTGTAGCGTACCCTGGGTCTGGATAGTATCAATGCTGCCCACTTCAACGCCCAAACCGGTTTGGCTCGGATTCGTGGCAGATATTTGCGCGCGCTGTGGTCCACCTTCGCTCAGGGTCTTGCTCATGACGTCCGAAAAAGTGACGCGCTCGCCCTTGTACCCTGTCGTGTTGACGTTTGCTATATTATTACTGATCACGTTCATGCGCGTTTGGTGGCTACTGACGCCCGTGATGCCAATGTAAATCGAGTCCAACATTTCGCCTGCTCCTCTGCAAGTACCGCTGGCTATTGGGTCGGCCCCCGCCCATCCCGAGCGAGTCTCCCGTTGCCGCGCGACCCATCCCTAAAGCCGCGTTTCGACGTCTTCAGACGCCCCTTGTTTTAATTCTCGTTTTTTAGCGCCGTTCTAACACACCGCGCAGATCGCCCATCGTAAGCTCGCGTCCGCCAGCCCACAGATACGATTCGCTCTCGCCGTAGCGCACCGCTTCGACGCGTACGCGCTCCAGTGCTTCAGCCCTAACGGGTGCACCTCCAAATCCTTCAGCCTGTACCGTTACGCGATATGCCCCCTCTGGGACTTTGTTTCCAGAATCGCTCTTGCCATCCCACTCCACGCTACCATGCGCTTGCGTTACGTCGAGTTCGAACTTGCGCACAAGTTGACCGCGCCCATCAATTACACTCAACGTCGCATTGCGAGCGCCGGCACCGATGCTATATGCCATTTCAGCATCTTCACCTGCATACTCAACCTCGTTGGCGGCAATCTCCACATCTTTGCCAATCAGAGACGTGACTAAGTTGTTTTCAAAAGCCAGCTGTAAATTGTCCTCGCTGCCCTTATCCGCCGTCAAGTTAGTATTGATATTCTGCAGTTGTTCCAGTGAGGTAAACTGGGCCATCTGGGCGATGAACTCCGTGTTCTCCAGTGGGTTGAGTGGATCCTGATAGCGCAGTTGCATCGTCAATAGCTGCAAGAAATCGTCCTTGCCCAACTCTGTCCGCGAACTGCCATCCGGCGTCTGGGCACCGGATTGTGGGTTCGTAATACTACTTATATTCATGATCGCCTACCCCTTTCGAAGGTCAAGCGGTGAAATCCATATCGCCGTTGTCGAGCCGGCGTGGCGACGCGGCAGCTACAGCATCTTCAGCTGTCGACTCCGCTCCTTCTATGCCATTGCCCGCGCCCTGCCGTTGGCGACTGCCCTCTTGCTCACCTTCGCCATCGCGCGCAAAGCGCGACTGGTCGCCCACATCGACATTAAAGCCCTGTAGTTCCAACCCCTCTTCTGCTAAGGCTGCCCGCAATCGATCCATGTGCTGATCCAGGAGCTGTTTAACCTCCGGATTTTGCACCAACATCTCGCCGCGCACCATGGCCTCTGTCGTCCGCACTCTCAGTTCAATTTCACCTAAGTCTGCTGGCTGCAGCTGCAGGCGCATCTCTGCACCACCTGCGCGCACCAGAGAAGCCACGCTGCGAATCACTTGCGGCAGAACGGTTTCGGCTACTTCCTCCATAAGCGGCATCTGCGATCCTGCAGCCTGCACTATGCGTGAGACAATCTGCTCTGGGCTTTTCTCCACGACTAAGTCGGAGTCCATCAACTCCGTAAAGTTGAGCAATCCCAATGGACTTTTAGTTTCTAGCGGTGCCGCTTCAAGCGCTACCGCTGGTAGGTCCGCTTCTGCACCCAAATCGACCTCACTGGCCTCCGCGCCTTCTGCACTATCGCTATCTGCTACCGGTTTCGGGGGAACCCATACTCCCTCTAATTCCTCAGCTATAGCAGCCGCACTCTCTTCTGCGAGCTCTTCTGCGAGCTCTTCTGCGACCGCCTTACCGACGCGCACATCAGCTAAAGGCTGCGTCTGCAATTGGGTCGTATCCCCAGCCTCTTTACCCTCGAGTTCCTCTTCACCTTCGCTCTCATCAACGGCCTCCGCAGCCGCATCTCTCACATCTTCTCTCTCGGATGCTTCTGACGACGCTATAGCCTTCTTCTTTTGTTGCGGCCCAGTCTCGGCGCGCGTCGGTTCCCGCTCTTGCGCTTCCTGTAAAAACTGCGCAAAATCCAAACCATTTCCCGCACCTTTTTCTGCACCTGCACCTACGCCGCGAGCGACGGAAGTCGATCCGCCCCCACCTAATAATTCCAACATATTGCGCTCCTATGCGTCTAGCTTGGCTCGTTCGTTTTCCCGCCGCGCGTAAAGTTGCTCTCCGATCTCATCCAACTGAATCCGCTGCTGGCGATTCACCTCGCTACGGTGTGCCTCTTCAGCTCGTTCCTTCAAAATTTCGTATACTCGTCGTTCGCGCGTCGCCTCCAACAGATTTTTCCGCTTGTCTTCAACCACGACTTCAATCCGCCTCACATGTTCTAGTTGTTCACCAATCTCGCGCTCCAGACGTAAGTTATAGCTGGCACTTATGCCTAACAGCGGCGCATCGACACGTGCGGCAAGAAACGTAGGGCCGGCACGACGGTAACTGTTCAGCGTGCCGCGCATGGCTTCAAGCTGATCGAGCTCCCGATTGCGCACGGCCATCACCTCTCCCAATTCAGCGCGACGTGCATCTTCAATACTCTCTTTTATTTCTAGGATGCGCTGAAAGCGAAAACCAAATCGCTTCATTCAAACCTCATATTCAAACCGGCGCAGATGGGGGCTCCGCCATAATACCCATCAAGCGCTGAACGTTAAAATCGAAACTCTCACCCCCGCGGCCAGGCTCTAAACTCTGGCGCAAATACTCATTGATCGGTTCGACATAGTGCAGGGCTTGATCTATGCGCGGATTGCTACCGCGTGCATAGGCGCCAATATTGATCAGGTCCTCTGCTTCGGCATAAGCAGCCATCATAGATTTAATCTCGATCGCCCCCCGCCAGTGCGCATCACTCGTCACATCTTTCATAACACGACTGACACTTTCCATCACATCGACCGGAGGATAATGACCCCGTGAAGCCAAACGCCGCGACAGCACTAAGTGTCCATCGAGTATAGCTCGAGAAGCATCGGCAATAGGCTCGTCCATATCATCACCTTCTACTAGCACCGTATAAAACCCCGTAATGCTGCCCTTCTTCGTCATGCCGGCGCGTTCGAGTAAACGCGGTAATAGAGCAAAAACAGAGGGGGTATAACCGCGCGTAGTCGGCGGCTCACCCGCTGCTAAACCGATCTCGCGCTGAGCCATCGCCACGCGCGTGAGCGAATCCATCATCAGAATCACGTCCTTACCCTCATCGCGAAAATACTCGGCAATGGCCGTAGCGACAAAGGCCGATTTGAGCCGGATGAGCGCCGGCTGATCCGAAGTTGCCACGATGACGACTGAGCGCTGTAGCCCCTCGTCACCCAAACTGTCTTCCAAAAAATCTAAGACCTCTTTGCCGCGCTCTCCCACTAGGGCAATTACATTTACGTCGGCGTCCGAATGGCGCGATACCATACCCATCAAAGTGCTCTTGCCAACACCGCTACCGGCAAAGATGCCCATGCGCTGCCCCTTGCCGCAGCTAACCAAACCATCGAGAGCGCGTACGCCAGTACCCAGCGCCTCAAGCACGCGGCGCCGGCTCAGTGGATCTGGAGGAGGAGCGTGAACGCTGCGTCGCTCTTCTGCATGTATTGGCCCCTCCCCATCAATAGGATTTCCCAGACCATCGAGTACGCGGCCCAATAATCCGTGCCCCACGGGCACATGTAGCGATGTGCGTGCTGGAAAAACACCGGTTCCAGGGCGAATCCCCTCGATTTGCCCCAGCGGCATCAATAGTACTTTGCTACCGCGGAATCCTACGACCTCGGCGCGTATGGGGTCTTGCTCTGGATCACCCAGATAACACAACTCCCCCAGCGCCACGTCCGACGGCCCAATCGCTTCCACCACGAGCCCAACGATATCGCTCACCTTGCCGTAGTGGACCAATGGGTCTACGCGATCAATCGCATCTAACCACGCTGCGCTATTCATCGCTTTTCTCCCCTTCTATCTGGGCGAGTGCCTTCTCGCGCTCGTCGTGCTCCTGTCCTAGCACCGCATCGCGCAGCGTTTGATGCATAATTTTAAGCTGCTCGTCCAAGCGTGCATCCACATTCTCTTCGAGGCCTTCGATCATACAACCACCGCGGCCGACATGCGCACTGCTGCGTACCTTAAAGACCGCATCCTGATCCACTTTTTTTACCCAATGGGCGGCAAAGCGTCGGGCCACAGCCAAATCGTCAGGATGCACCTTGATCTCGAGATTACTGGCTTCGCTCAAGTGCTCCAGAGCTGCTCGTGCAACCTGTATCAACACCTTTGGATTGGCCACGGCCTGGATCCCAATAATGCGCCGCGCCAAAGCCACCGCTAAATCGACAACGGCCACTTCGGCTTCCACGAGGACCTGCACCCGCTCGGCGACAAGCGATTGGTGCAAAACTTCCATGCGCTTTACCGCGTCTTGCGCCTCTGTTTCGCGTTGAGCCAACCCTTCCTCTAAACCCTCGTCATAGCGCTGCTGGTTCAGAGTCTCGCGCTCGCCCTGCCAAGCTGCCTCTGCCTCCTGTAAACGCTTTTCGCCTTCTCCACGCACATAGCTAACTTCTTGTTGCATCTTGCTCTCCCACTCGGCATTTAGTTCTCGCTGCACTGTCTCCATATCTGCTTCCAATAGGGCAGCTATACCTAGGGATTCCAAGCTCTTTTCATTTTTTTTCTCGTTTATGCCAACGTAGAGATCGCGCTCGGCTTCCCCAACCGTAACGGATGGGCCAGCAAAACGCGCAGTGCGTATAACCTTCGACAAAACGACTCCCTTTCTCTCGTGTCTTTATTACAAGGCAATCAAGAGCAATATACACAAATAAGGCCAGTTATTAGCTATCGCCATCCATCAGCATGGTGCGTATGAGCTTAGCCGCATCTTCGGGCCGTTCGCGCACCATTTGTTGCACGCGTCCGAGAATCATCTCGTGCGGCGTTTCCGGGCGTTCAAATTCTTCTTCTTCGATATCGGAGGAAATCTCGCCCAATACCTCGAGTTCCTCTTCGACGCCAACACCACGGCCGATGGCCTGGATGATAAAGCGCAGCGTAATAAGCGCGGCAATAATACCGAGAATTTTGGCAACATTAATCGCGATATCCGTCCAAAAATCTTGGGTTTCCTGTGCATTCGCCTCTTCACGGGCGCGAATCTCCTGCGTCTTATCAAAGGTCATAGCAAACACAGTAACTTCGTCACCGCGGCCCTCATCGAGCCCAATGGCCCCCTTGGCGAGATCCGCCAATTGTTGAATCTCCTCGACGGCGCGGTCTTCTTCGACATATTGACCGTTCGGATTGATAATGACTTTCGTTTTATCGATGGTCAATGCCATTGAAATCCGGCTTACAGCCCCCACGGAACCGACGATATTTTCTATCGTCTCGTTAACTTCGTAGTTGCGTATGGCCTGTTCTTCTGTACCTCGTTCGGCCGAGCTCTTCTCTTGCGTTTCCTCGCTGATAACGACCTGCGAGGCGCCTGGTTCGATTAGTTTTCTCTGCGACTGCTTCTGGTCGAAATCGAGCGATACATTAACGCGCACGCGCGAGCGCTCCTTGCCGATGACTTGATCCATCAGCGTCTGCACTTTCTCCTCGAGCACGCGTTCAACTTGTTGCTGCATCTCAAACTGCTTGTTGGCCATCTTGACCAGCGCATCTCCCTCTTCTGAGAGCAGATTACCGCCCGAATCAATAATGACTACGTTCTCTTGATCCAACCCCTCGACGCTAGCACTGACCAAGTAGAGAATCGCATTTATACGCTCGCGCTTGAGCCTGCTACTGCCTTCTAGAGTCAAGGTAACAGAAGCAGTGACGGGGTTTTGTTCTTCCGTAAAAAGACTGGGTTCAGGTATTACTAAGTGCACGCGCGCATCGCGGACACCGTTTATATTGATGAGTGTTTCTTCGATCTCAGACTGTAGCGCGCGCTGGTAGTTGACCTTCTGTAAAAAATCAGTCATCGCCAGCTGCGCCTCGTCAAAAATCTCGTAGCCGATGCGCCCGCTCTTGGGAAACCCCTCGCCGGCCAACTGAACGCGCAATTCCATTGCACGATCTTCAGGCACGATAATCGCAGAGGCATCAGCGCTCAGCCGATGCGGCACTTCCAAACCGCTTAGGCGGTTGCTAATTTCGGCCGCTTCCTCAAAATCGAGATTGGCATAGAGGATGCGCCCCTCCCATTTGCCATCGCCTCCCGAAATGGAAGTCATCATAAAGACGAACAGCATAAGAGCGACGATACCACCACCTAAAGCACCGTATTTTTGTACGGGTGGTGCATCGTTCCACCACTCTTGCGAGCGGCCGCTGATGTCCGAAACTTGTGTCGGTAAATTCATTTAAAGATCTCCGCAGGTACTTAGACCTGCATGCGAATAAGCTCTTGATACCCCTCGAGCACCCGGTTGCGTATTTCCAACATTAAATCTCTGGCGATTCCCGCCTCTTCCACGGCGACCATGACTTGATGCACATCGGCCGCCTGGCCCGTAACTAACATATCGATAGCATTACCGGCCTTGTGCTGTAAATCGTTTACATCGCGCGAAAATTCTTTGACAAGGTCCGAAAAATCGGGGCGCTCAACATCATCCCCCAAACGCGCCTCGGGCGGCGTATTAACTTGTAGGCGCTTCGAACTAATCTCACCGAGCCCACTAAAATCACTCACCATCGTCACGGGCATGACTACTGCACCTCCGCACTGGCAAATGCCCGACGCAAACGCAACACCTTGGGCACGTATTCTTGGGTCTCTAACGGCATGCGCCCTTGGCGCACGGCGTTGGGCCCAGCATTATAGGCCCAGAGTGCCACTTCCGTCGATTTAAATTGGTCGATGAGGCCGCGCAAATAACGCGTCCCCGATGCGATGTTCTGCTCTGGATCAAAGCGATCGCCCGCACCCAGTTCGGCCGCTGTTGCCGGCATCAACTGCATGAGCCCCGCCGCACCTTTCGGCGACAGGGCGTTGGGGTCACCACCGGACTCAACCTGTATAACGGCTTTGACCAAATTCGGATCGAGCGCATGGTTGGCGCTGTATTCTTCGATGAGTTGAGCATAGGCTTCTACGCCCACTTTTCTCTTTATCGGTATTGCGACGGCAGGTTCACGTCGACGACTAGGGCGGCGCTCGACATTGGCACTACGCCCGATGATATCCAACTTGGCATCGCCTCCGTAGCTGCGCGCAAAAATGCCATCAGCAGAAGAATCGGCCCAGACTGTTGTGAGGCTCAATGCGACGAGAGCAAAGCCCACTATGGCCATATTGCTGCGCTTGCCATCTCTTTGCGGGCCGTTCATGGCGCTCATCCCGTAATATCCAACATGGCGCCGCTCGATATCTGCGACGTTCTTTGTGCAGCCTGGCCGCGCAGGTTATACACTCCACCAGGGCGCGGTGCCTGAACGGGCGACTCTGCTTTTTCCGCTACAAAAAAGGCCTCGTGCAGCGCGCTAGTTTCCTCTATGCTCAGTAACTCCTGCATTTCTGGCGTCGATGCTACCGCCGGAGTCTCGCGGGGTGCCGGTGCCACCTCGCGGCGTTCTTCGACCCCCTGATCCGACACCGTCAGGTCAAAGGCGCGGCGCGGCGACTCCGTTCGCCTTACGCCAATTTCAGCTGCTCTAGGTGCGACCCTGTCTATATTCATTCCCGTTCCCTCGGTTCCTTACTTAAATATCCAGCGAACGATTGGCCATGTCCTTGGCCGCATTCATTACCGTAATATTGGCCTCATAGGCACGCGAGGCGGCAATCATATCTACCATTTCGGTAATCGTATTGACATCTGGATAGAGCACCATACCGTCTTCGCGCGCATCTGGATGGTTCGGATCGTAGACCATGCGCGGCTTGATTGGCTCTTCGCGTATTTCCTGACTGAGCACACCCGAGCCAACAAAAAATTCACCCTGTCGTGGTTCTCCTTCTGCGCGATGCTTACCGTCGGTGGTGCGCAAGCGATTTTCGGCGCTATCGAGCATCGTCGAAAACTTGCTCATCTTTGGCGCTTCGAGCATAACAACGCGACGGCGTTTATAGGGCCCACCCTCATCCGTGCGGGTGGTATCTACGTTGGCCAAGTTGCTGGCAATGGCCGTCAACTTGCGGCGCTGTGCGCTTAAGCCCGACGAGCTAATATCTAGTGAATCAAAGATCTGCATAGCCTATCCCCTATTCCAATCGCCTAGCCGACTCGGCCTGAAATGGCTTTTTTCAACCCGTCGAACGAACCGCGAATCAAGCGTTGCCCAATATTAAAAAAGAGGTGATTTTCTGCCAGATCAGCCATTTCTCGATCGCTATCAACATTGTTCAAACCCGAATC
>JBLHGI010000089.1:0-18237 GCA_047616505.1 Planctomycetota bacterium | reverse complement strand
CAACGAGGGCATCAACGCCGGTGCCCAGCAATATCTCGAGTCCACGCATGGCGGCGTTAGAGCCGGCGGCATCGCCGTCGAAGAGCAATACTACTCGGTGGGCATAGCGCGCTAGGGCACGACAGTGCTCTTCCGTAAGGGCCGTGCCCGAAGTGGCGACCACATGTTCGATACCGGCTTGTACTAGGCTCAGAAGATCCATATAGCCTTCCACTACTATGACGGAATCGCGGCGGCGAATCGCATCGCGCGTCTGTGCTAACCCGTAGAGCACGGTTCCCTTGTGGTAAATACTCGTTTCGGGAGAGTTGAGGTATTTGGGTTCTTGGTCCGGTTGCAGGGCGCGTGCGCCAAATCCTATCGTGCGATTAGAGAGGTTCGCGATGGGGAAAACGGCTCGGTCGCGAAAGCGGTCATAATGCCCGTTGCTACTTTGTCGTGGCAGAGCCAGTCCGGCCTGTTCCATGGCCTGTGGGCTAAAACCACGTCGATGGGCTACCTTGAGCAGACCGTCCCAGCCGGCTGGGGCATAGCCTACCCCAAAGCGCTCGATTGTTTCGTCACTAAGACGTCGATTGCGCAGGTAGGTCAGCGCTTCCTCGCCAGCCGTATCGTTGAGCAGCATATGGTGGAAGTATTTATGAGCTAGGTCGTTGGCGCGGTATATCTGGTCGGCGGCATCGCTGACAGCACGAGATGGGCCCTCGCTTGCGGGGATGGGAATATTCGTGCGATTGGCGAGAAATTTGACTGCCTCAACGAAGCTTACTCGGTCGATTTCCTGAAGGAATTTAAATACATTACCGCCGACGCCGCAGCCAAAACAGTGGTATATCTGGCGCTCGGGGTTCACGCTGAAGGATGGGGAATTTTCGTTGTGGAAAGGGCAAAGACCGAAAAGATTGCGCCCTTTGGGGGTAAGTTGGACGTGTTCTGATACTATTTCAGTAATGTCCGCAGCATCGCGAATTCGCTCTAAGATGTCTTCGGGTATACGGGCCATTGCTAGGTCGTCGTCTTTTCCCTATTGTTTACCATTAGTAACAGAGTTCGCTAAGATATCTTTCCGCCAGAACTTGGTCAAGGTGGGCGGGATTTGTCGCTATGTGGTGTGCTGGATCACGGTTTGTAAGGTGGATCATAGTTTAATTTAGTAATATGTAAGTGTTATATAGTTTACCTGTTGATAGGAGCAGCAACTTGATTTGGGTGAAAGGGAGGTGGTAGGCATAAAATTAAGAAATTGCTTGACTCTTAAGAAATTGCTTGACTCTTAAGTATAATACTATAAATTTACGACAATTCTCTACCGAATTCAGAAGTAAATATTATACCCGTAAGTTCAAACCATTTTATCATTTGTGCCCTCTACCGGGGCCGGGATCAACGAGCTGCATCTATCTCCGGCCATTACTGGAAATAGAAAATGACAGCATCGATGAGGAGGATATCGGACATGTCGAGAGGCAAAAAAGTTTTTTTCTCGGGCTTAGCCCTATTGGGGTTAAGTTCCTTTCTCGTGTACGCCAGTCCGGCCGACGCTGCCATTACGGTCAGCTCAGGTACGGCCGCTGGTGTAGACAATCTCGCTCCGGGGCCAGTGGGCACAATCACTGTAGTTCCCGATTTGGGCGTCCCCAATGTGACGGTGACATGGACTCTAGCGACTGATGATTTTGGTCGTTCGGCTCCGGCCAGTTCCGACTTCACTTCGGGTGGTGTATACATTAGTGTTAACGATGTAGCTGGTTACAACGTTTGGCGTCGTCCCGTTGGCGGCGAAAACGTTTTGGTTTCCACCGCTGGCCCAGGTAGCGCTTCGTACGTAGATGCTACGGTTGCCGCCGGTTTGACCTACATCTATTCGGTCACGGCTATTGACGGATCGGGTAACGCTAGCAGCGCTGTTGAGTCGCAGCAGATCAGTTTGGGGCCGCCGCCTGCTGGTGGTAAGCCCACGGTGCCGCCGGGTTCGATAATCAGCAAAGCGGCGCGTTTGCGTTTAGGCGGAACTTTGCCAGATAGCACTGCGCAGCCTCAGTTCCTTTCTGATATCCGCGCTACTTTGGCTACCCTTTTGAACGTCCCTATTGATCGCATCATCATCAAGGGGCTTCGCGCTGGCAGTATTATCGTCGACTTTGAAATCACCGATGATCCCGCCGATTCGGCCGATGACGTAGCTGCTCGTCTGCAGACTGCAGTGGCCACCGATCCTAACGCCTTTACCAGTGTAGCAGGTGCTGGTCCGGTGCTTGATGTGGGTTTTTCCAATGCTACGAGTATCGATTTTGGTGTTGCAGCTATAGACGAGGTTCTTCTTGATACCTTTAGCTTCACCAATACAGCCGAAGATCCCGAAGCTATTTTGAGTGTGACGGCTTCTACTACAGGTGCTGGTTTCTCGACTTCAGTTGCGACGTTGTCGTTGGCTGCTGGTGAGACGGGTTCATTCGATGTTAGTTTTAATGCGGCGACCGCGGGCAATTTGAATGGGGCCTACGCTGGCACGCTGACGATACTGACCAATGATCCAAACAACCGCGAAACGAATGTCGCTCTATCCGCTTCTATTACGTCGGGTCTCAAATTGCCGAATATCGTAGTCAGCGGTGCTTTCAACTTTGGCAGCGTTTTCTTCGGTTCGAACAAGAGCTTATCGCTCAATATCAGTAACTCTGGTGACTTGGATTTGACGGGTTCGTTGGCAGTTGAGGGTGATGCAGCTTTTACTCTTGATGCCAGCAGCTTCGTTTTGGCCGGTAGTCAGTCTACTAGTGTTACGGTGGCATTTGCACCGACTGTAGTTGGAGCCGTTAGCGGTACGATTGTCGTTACCAGCGACGATGCAGATCAGCCCGAAATTCGCATCGCAGTCTCCGGTAGCGGTAGCGATCCAGGTGATTTACAGATCCTCCTGGATGCTGCTGGCAATCGCATCTTTGGCGACTTCGATGGCAGTGCTGGCGTCACGTTCGACGACTTCTTTATCTTCGCAGATAACTTTGGTCAGGCCACTTTTGAAGCGGCTACGGATATGGACGTAGACGGCGATGTCGATTTCGACGATTTCTTTATCTTCGCCGACAATTTTGGCAAGACCGGTGTCTATGTCGGTTCGAGCAACTTCGGTGCTACAATTGACGCTGCGCAGGCCAGCACGACGAGCACGGGCAGTGGTAGTGGCACATTTAAGCTCAACGCGCTCAAGACACAGTTTACCTACAGCCTTTCAGTAACGGGTTTGGCTGACTTGACGGCTGCGCATTTTCACAATGCGGCCGCTGGCTCGACTGGCGGTGTCGTGCGGGGCTTGAGTTTCACGACGGCGGATAGCGTCACGTGGACAGCTTCCGGTATTTGGTCGGCCACTGACGCTGATCAGCCGTTGACTTCTGCTCTGGTAACCGAGTTAGAAGCGGGTAATATCTACGTCAATGTCCATACGACGGTGGTGCCTGCGGGTGAAGTTCGCGGTCAGGTTATTGCACAGTAGTTATTTACTCAGTTAGAAAATAGAAAGCGGCGCGTCACCTTCGGTGGCGCGCCGCTTTTTTGTGTCTGAAAAAGAGCTTGACCTGAGCCAGTAAGGCAGTTTAGATTTAATCTCCGCTTTATTGACAGAAAATACCGTCCTTTTTGAAGGGGGCATATGGTGAAAATGTTAAAGAAAACACTGTGGTTAAGCGCCGTAATGGCGCTTTGGGTTAGTGCTGTAGGGGCTCAGTTGGCCACAACGACTAATCCGGTAGGGGCTGTTGACAATATCCCTCCCGCGCCAGTAACGAATTTGCAGGCATTGGTTGCCTCGGGTGCCGATACGCGTAATGTCGTGTTGACTTGGTCACTTTCTGTCGATGATGCTCGCTCTTTTACCTCCGTTGGCGGGGTCATTGTTCCTACGGGAGATGTGCGAGGATATCGCGTATATCGTCAGGGGAACGATGGAGTGAATCTTTTGTTGGCGACAGTAAGCCCAGGGGTCTCCGATTATATTGACAATGCCGTCGTTGACGGTTTGTCTTACATCTATTCTGTACGCCCCTTCGATTTGGACAACGAATCTGGCCTGGACGTAGTAGCTGGTTCTGATAGTGATCTGGCCCGTATTGTAGTGGTCGGGGGAGCTTCAGAGGTGGTTATAGAAACGACGATCAAAGGCAAGATGACGATCGACAGCAGCCTCGACCTGACGGACCAAGGGGCCGTTGATTTGTTCTCGGGCCAGTTTATCCAGCAATTGGCTACTCTACTGGGTATTGACCCCTCACGCATCGCTATTACGGAATTAGGCGTTGGTAGTGTTATTGTCTCATTTGAGATTGCCGAACCAGCTGCTGGTGTTGAGGAGCCGAGCGCAACAGTAGCACTGGAGACGCTCAAGACAGAAGTCACGGCAGGCACTAATGCCTTTGATAGCTTGGGCGGTGTGCTGGCCTTGAACGATGAATCCACTTCTGTGCTGGTGCCTGTTGAGACGCCATTAGACGATAATGGTAATGTTATACTTGGCTGGTTTACTCGCCAAGGTGACACGGTGAATTTTGACGACTTTTTTCTTTTTGCTGACCACTTTGGTACAAGTCAAGGCGATGCTGGGTATGATGCGCTCTTTGATATCATTCCCAATGGTAGCGTCGATTTTGGAGATTTCTTTCGCTTTGCCGACGATTTTGGTAAGGTGATTGCGAATGCCTCTGTTATTATTGGCGGTTAAATAATGTGAATTATTGCCCCGAGCGATCTCTCTTGTTGCGAGATCGCTCGGGGCAAGTTGTTCGACCCTTGACAAATACCATCTTCCACTATAAATTTTATTTGTTCTTGCTTCCCGCTCTTCTATATTCATATCCCGCACAAACGGAGTACCAGAGCATAGCGCTCAAATAGTCTGTCAAGGGTTAGAGCGGTTTCCCTTGATTTTTGACGAGCGCGCATTAGGGCTGCTGAAACATTACAGTAATCCTCCTGTTCAACCATTTAACAAACCCAAGACTAAAGCGAGCGGTGACTGTATTGTCCGTTAGGACGGCGCGTGTGGTTGCCCAATGCAAATTTGCCCATAATAGATAATGTAAGTGTGGAACTGTCGATAAAAGCGACGGCACAATTACACTCTATAATTTAAGTGTTTAAATCCTCAGTAAAGGTCGCAAGGAGATAGAATGCCGCCTGCCAACCAAAATCAAAAGATGAACATCGTCGAACTGCAGCGCATGAGCATCTTGGACCTGCAGGAATTGGCCACAAGTTTAGAAGTCGCCGATTTCACCGCCTTGCGTAAGCAGGAGTTAATCTTTGCCATTCTCAAGCACCAAACAGAACGCAGTGGGCTGATATTTGCTCAGGGCGTGCTGGAAGTATTGGAAGAAGGGTTCGGGTTTCTGCGTTCCCCCAGCTACAATTATTTACCGGGCCCAGACGATATATACGTATCACATTCGCAGATCAAGCGTTTTAGCCTGCGCACAGGCGATACCATTTCTGGTCAAATTCGCCCGCCTAAAAACGATGAAAAATACTTTGCACTGCTGCGTGTTGAAGCTATCAACTTTGAAGATCCAGAAGTAACTAAAAACAAGACCATCTTTGAAAATCTTACAGCATTACATCCGGCCGAACGCTTCAAATTAGAGCACGATCCCAAAGACATGACAACGCGCACCCTCGATCTGCTCTCACCGATCGGTAAGGGGCAGCGCGGTTTGATCGTCGCCCCGCCTTTTACTGGCAAAACTATGTTGCTACAGAAGTTGGCCAATGCAATTACAATTAACCACCCTGAGGTCGTACTTATCGTCCTCCTCATCGACGAGCGTCCGGAAGAAGTTACCGATATGCTGCGCTCGGTAAATGGTGAGGTGATTAGTTCGACATTCGACGAACCTGCTACGCGTCACGTACAGGTGGCTGAAATGGTCATTGAGAAAGCGCGCCGATTAATTGAACACAAGCGCGATGTGGTGATCCTGCTCGACAGTATTACGCGTTTGGCGCGAGCTTATAATACGGTCACGCCGCATTCGGGGCGCATTCTTACGGGTGGTGTTGATTCGACTGCTTTGCAGTGGCCACGCCGCTTTTTTGCAGCTGCGCGCAACGTAGAAGAAGGTGGTAGTCTGACTATTGTTGCCACGGCGTTGATCGAGACCGGTAGTCGCATGGACGATGTTATCTTTGAGGAATTTAAGGGCACGGGTAATATGCAGGTGCAGTTAGACCGCCGGCTCAGCGGTCGCCGTATCTATCCCGCTCTCGATGTTACGCAAACGAGTACACGCAAAGAAGAACTGCTGCTTTCGGAGTTCGAGTTGAGTCGCTCGTGGATTTTGCGGCGCATCCTCAACCAGATGGGAGTCGTCGAAGGCATGGAGTTTTTGCTGGAGCGCATTCAGGGGACTTCTTCGAATGAGGAGTTTCTCAAGGCGATGAACGACTAAATAAGTGATAGCGGCGTTGTGCGGACCTTGCATTTTTCGCTGCGCAGCGTATTTTATATTTCTACTGTAGAGAGATTTTGGCTCCCGTAACGGGGCTGGGAGGAAATAAATTGAAAACAGAAATTCATCCTGATTATCAGTCCGTGATCTTCTTGGACACTAGCTGTGACTTTAAGATTCTGTCGCGCTCGACGCTCAAGGCGGAAGAGACGATGGAATGGGAAGACGGCAACAGCTACCCGGTGATCCGCGTAGAGGTAAGCGCTGCTTCGCATCCGTTCTACACGGGTAAGAAGCAGCTGCTTCTCGATCGTGGTGGTCGCATTGAGCAGTTCCAGCGCCGCTATGGCAAAGAAGCAGAGGCCGCTCCTGTCGAGGAAGAGGCCGCTGCTCCTACCGAGGAAACAGACGCCGCGCAGTCCTAGCTAAACGGGATTCGACTATGAGGTGATAGGGTTTGTTCCATTGGGACAGACCTTATCGCCTTTTTAGTGTACAGAAGACTATGAACAGAGAGCAACTTACAGAGGATTTACCAGTCGGTGGACAAGCCGTCATCGAAGGGGTGATGATGCGCGTACCGGGAAAGATTGTGACTGCCGTGCGGGCTGCGGACCAAGAGATCGTGGTGCGCGAAGAAGCCTATGAGGCATGGAGCCGGCGCTACCGTCTATTAGGAGTGCCGATAGTGCGTGGAGCCGTCTCCTTTTTCGAAATGATGTTTATCGGACTTAAAGCGCTCAATTTCTCAGCTGATGTGGCGATGCGCGATAGCACAGATGCACCGGAAGAGCGCGAGGATGGTTGGAAAGACCAGTTGAGCTTGGTCGCAACGCTGGCCTTCTCGTTGGCTCTTGGCGTGGGGCTATTTTTCTTTGTTCCGCTGGCCATTGCTGAAGCCGTAAAGTTAGAGCGTGGGGTGTTGCAGTTCAATGCGTTGGCCGGCGCAGTGCGTGCGATATTATTGGTGCTCTATCTATGGGGTATCAGCCACTGGTCTGAAATACAGCGGGTATTCCAATATCATGGCGCAGAGCACAAGAGTATATTTACGTTAGAAGCGGGAGCTGAGCTTAGCGTAGAGCAGGCGCGTCTATACGGTCGCTTACACCCGCGTTGCGGCACCAGTTTTATGTTAATCGTAGCTCTCTTTTCGATCGCTATTTTTGCGGTAGCCGATGCACTTTTCGTCGTTGCCTTTGGACATGCGCAAAATTTGCTAGAGCGTTTTGCGACACATCTGGCTGTTTTACCTCTGGTTTCTGGTAGTAGTTTTGAGTTGCTCAAATTTTCCGGCCGCAAGCGCAATAACCCGTTGGTGCGCATTTTAATGAAGCCGGGCTTATGGTTACAGCGTATCACTACTCGCGAACCCGACGATAGCCAGCTCGAGGTCGCATTAGTGGCACTGCGCCGAGCCATAGCGGAGAGTGAAAAAGCTACGGGCATCTGATTTCTTCTAACGCAAGGAATAGTTGAAATGCTGGATAAGTTGCTGGAATATAGCAAACGCTACGAAGATCTCAATGACCAATTAGCAGATCCAAAGACAGCGCAAAATGCTGCTTTGTTCCAGAAATTGGCCCGCGAAGTTGGCGATTTACGCGAACTCATGGAGACGGGGGGGCGTTACCGGCAGGCTCGAGCTCGTTGCGATGAGGCGGAGGAGATTATAGCTGCTGGCGAAGATGACGAGTTGGTTGAGTTGGCCAGCGCCGAGCGCGACGAACTGCACCCAGAAATCGAAGCACTCGAAGCACAGTTAAAAATACTGCTTATCCCCAAGGATCCCAATGATAGTCGCGATGCTATTATAGAAATTCGCGCTGGTGCCGGGGGGGACGAAGCAGGGCTTTTTGCCAGCGATATCTATCGAATGTACCAGCGCTTTGCCGAGCGCAACGGCCTCAATACCGAGACCCTTTCTTCAAGCCTTAACCCGTCGGGAGGTTTTAAAGAAGTGGTGTTTTCGATTACGGGTAAGGAGGCCTTTGGACAGCTCAAATATGAGAGTGGCGTGCATCGGGTGCAGCGCGTGCCGAAGACGGAGACCTCGGGTCGAATTCATACTTCGGCCGCTTCGGTGGCGGTACTGCCAGAAGCGGAAGCTGTCGAAGTTGACATCGCGACAGAGGATCTGAAAATAGAAGTATATCGCTCCAGTGGTCCAGGTGGTCAAAGTGTAAATACCACGGATTCGGCGGTGAAAATCACACATATGCCAACGGGGCTTATCGTCTCCTGCCAAGACGAAAAATCGCAGTTGAAAAACAAGAACAAGGCGATGAAGATCCTACGGGCGCGCATATACGACAAAATACAGGCAGAACAAAAGGCCGTGCGCGATGCGACACGCTCTGGGCAGATCGGCTCCGGCGACCGCAGTGCCAAAATTCGCACTTATAATTATCCCCAGGGGCGCGTCACGGACCATCGCATCACGCTGTCGCTTTATCGCCTCGAGGAAGTTCTCGATGGTGACCTAGGTGAGTTCGTGCAGCAATTGGCCCTTGCCGCACAAGAAGAGGACCTGCAAGCAACTTCTGCTACCAACTAAATTGCTATGGCGTCAGAGCGCAGCTGGAAACTACTTGAGATCCTTGAAGAGACGAGCCGCTTCTTTGCCGCTAGGAAGCTAGCCGACGCACGCCTACAGGCCGAATTGTTATTGGCGGCTGTGCTCGGTGTGAAGCGTCTCGACCTCTACCTACAATTTGATCGCCTTCTAGATGCTGACGAAGTAAATCTCTATCGAGATTACGTTCGTCAGCGTCTCAAACGAACTCCCTTTCAGTATATAGTGGGCGAGGCTGCCTTCCGCTATCTCGAACTCAAGGTGACGGCAGATGTCCTGATCCCGCGTCCGGAAACGGAAGTGCTGGTCGATGTTGCATTGGACAAGGCCAGCGCTATCGAGGCCCCTCGCTGCTTAGATTTGTGCTGTGGCTCGGGAGCGATTGCGCTGGCTTTGGCGCACGAGTGCCTCGAAGCCGTGCTCGTGGCTACCGATATCTCACCGCGGGCATTAGCCGTGGCGAAGGATAATGGCGAGCGCTGTGGTCTAGATGGGCGCGTCGAATGGCTGTGTAGTGATCTTTTTAATTCCCTTGAAAATAAGACATTCGATCTTATCGTCAGCAACCCTCCTTATGTGCGTCATGCAGATATCGATTTGCTCGAACCAGAAGTGCGTGACTACGAACCACATTTGGCACTAGACGGTGGCGCCGATGGGTTGGATTGCTATCGGCGCATAGCTACCGAAGCCGCTCGTTTCCTCGTTCCCGGTGGTCATTTGCTCTTTGAAGTAGGTGACGACCAGGCTGAGGCGGTTTCTGAGTTAGTGCGGCAGTCCGGTTTGTATAAAGGGGTTGAAGTGGTTGCAGATCTCAACGATATTCCCCGCATTGTCGTTACCTGCACCCCATCCTGAGAGCGATCATGGCTAAGAAGAAGCGTTCTACGTACGTCTGCCAATCTTGTGGTCATAGCGCGGCACGTTGGTTTGGCCGCTGTGCTGCATGTGGTGAGTGGAATACCTGCGTAGAAGAGCAGCCTATAGAAGTAGACAAGCGTCGGGAGCATATAGCGGCGGTTCCAAGGGCAGAGTTACAACCCATTACCCAAGTGCAGAGCCAGGACCACGAGCGCCTGCAGATAGGCATTTCGGAATTTGACCGCGTACTCGGCGGCGGTATTATGCCAGGGTCAGTGATACTCGTCGGTGGTGATCCGGGGATAGGAAAATCGACCCTGTTACTGCAGATGGCGGGCCAACTCTCGGCGAATGGTCTCGGCATTGCCTATATCTCGGCAGAAGAATCGGCGGCACAGATTCGCCAACGCGCCGACCGCTTAGGTGCTTTATCCGATGAGCTAGAGGTCTTGGCCGAGACGAATCTCACCACGATTCTCGACCAACTCAAAAAAGCCAACCCGATGGCGGTTGTCATCGACTCGATCCAAACCATTTACCTGCCCGAGTTGGAGAGTGCCCCCGGCAGTGTCACCCAGGTTCGTGAATGTGCGGCGCGCTTGGTGTATTTATCTAAAGAGACTGGTGTACCGGTATTTCTCGTTGGTCATGTCACCAAAGAAGGAACGGTCGCGGGACCGCGCGTACTCGAACACCTGGTGGACACTGTGCTCTACTTGGAAGGCGAACGCCACCACCATTTCCGCATATTGCGCGCCGCTAAGAACCGCTTTGGTTCGACTAATGAGATCGGTATCTTCGAGATGCGCGAAGAGGGTTTGAGCGAAGTTTCTAACCCGTCGGAAATTTTGTTGGCCGAACGCGCCGAAGGCGTTTCGGGATCGGCTATTGTCTGTAGTGTTGAAGGTACGCGCCCGCTATTGGTAGAAATCCAAGCGCTCGTGAGCCGCTCTAGTTTCGGTTATCCCCAGCGCGTAGCTACGGGTATCGACGCCAAACGACTTTCTATTATTATAGCCGTTCTCGAAAAACGCTGCGGTCACGATCTCTCTGGCGACGATATTTTTGTCAACGTAGTTGGCGGATTGCGTCTGGATGAACCCGCCGTCGACTTAGCGGTTGGGTTGGCTATTGTCTCTAGCTTTCGCAATAGTGCAATCGAAGGAAAGACCGTGGCGATGGGGGAAATCGGATTGGGCGGAGAAGTGCGTCCAGTCAGCCAGGTTGAGCGTCGAATTGCAGAGGCGCGCAGCTTGGGGTTTGAACGTTGTTTAGTGGCGCGCAGTAATCTCAAGGGTTTGAAGAAGCTGGAGGGGATGGAAGTAGTCGGTGTCGGTGGCTTAGAGGCCGCGGAGAGCTTGGCATTTGAATAGCAGTGCTTGTTGGATCGGTTCTATGATTTTTATTTCACAGTAGTGTCACCTTCCCTACGCGTTATAGTTTTTCTTGTCATAATTATAATATTACATAAATCAAATAATTACAGTAGTTAACGATTTTAAATCCTAAGTGGCATGAAATTTGTATGCCTTTTTTAGCAGCTTAATCAGTTCTAATTAAAAAAACGCTTGATCACTGCACGTAAATATACTATTATTATGTGCAGTTAACAGATGTATAGTCCTTTGGTACCCCTTTACAAACTCCCTTTCGGTAGGAGATCTGTCATGGCAGCGGGCAAAAACAAAAATACGAGTGTCGTCGTCAAGAGCGAAGAAGGCAACAAAGACAAGGCAATTAAACTGGCTTTGGATCAGATTGAGCGTCAGTTCGGCAAGGGGTCTATAATGCGCTTGGGCGAATCGACGACGATGGATATAGATATTATCCCGACTGGATCTATATCGCTGGATTCGGCATTGGGGGTCGGGGGTATTCCCCGTGGTCGAGTCATAGAGCTCTTTGGTCCTGAAGCTGCCGGTAAGACCATGTTATCACTACATATCGTTTCCGAAGCACAGCGCATGGGGGGAGTTGCTGCTTTTATCGATGCCGAGCATGCTCTCGACGTTGGTTTTGCGCGTAAGCTCGGTGTCGATGTCGATAATTTGCTCGTTTCCCAGCCGGATTCAGGTGAAGAAGCGCTGGAGATAACCGATACACTTGTGCGCAGCGGCGCGATTGATATCATCGTCGTTGACTCAGTTGCCGCGCTCGTTCCCAAAGCCGAGTTAGAGGGGGATATGGGCGATTCGCATATGGGCCTGCACGCTCGCCTGATGTCGCAGGCACTGCGCAAATTGACGGGATCGGTGCAGAAATCGGGTACTACGGTCATTTTCATAAATCAGTTGCGCATGAAAATTGGCGTGATGTTTGGCAGCCCCGAGACGACGACAGGCGGACGGGCTCTGTGTTTTTACTCCTCGGTGCGTCTAGATATTCGCGGTATCGGCGCCATTAAAGACGGCGACGAAGTCATTGGTCGCCGCACGCGCGTAAAAGTGGTCAAGAACAAAGTCGCTCCGCCCTTCCGAGAAGCTGAATTCGATATCATGTTTCGCGGTGATGACGTAGGTATTTCCAAAGAGGGAGACCTCTTAGATCTGGGTGTTAATAGTGGTATTGTCGATAAAAGCGGCACCTGGTTTTCGTATGGAGATGTGCGCTTGGGGCAGGGGCGTGAGAATTCGCGTTTATTCTTGCGTGACAACCGAGAAATCACCAGCGAGATCGAGGCGAAAGTTCGACAGGCGCTCAATATGGGTGCCGAAGAATTAGTAGAAGAAAAAGAAGAGGCCGTAATAGAAGCATAAAAACCTTTTCACAGCGGGATCGGGACGATATCTAGTAAATTGGCTACCCAACATCCCTTCGCTCTGTCGTCCTGGGCCCGCAAACTCCCCGCTCTCTGTGATCTAGCGGAAAGCTAGAAAGCGGGAGCTGAAGAAAGGCGAGCCATGAACTCTGTAGATAGAAGCATTTCCACTAGCCGCTTTCACGCGGACATTCACAGTGCTCAAACTTGGCAGGACCTTGAAGTAATCTGTTCTTGCATGGATATAGCCTGCCTGCAAGGAACGGTTACATTCTGCACTATTGAAGAATTGTGCCAACTCGTTTCGCGGCGGGCGAGCGAACTGACGAGATATGGAACGGTGTCAGCTGCGGATCTGATTGATCGCTCCCCCCAATGCGATTGCTGCGGTTCTTCTACGTGGCGCGATAATGGTGGTCAGATCATTTGCGTGATTTGTCATCCCGACCCCTTTAGCGGTTTGCATCGACGCCAAGCCGCCTAAATTCTCCCATGCCACTCCCTTTCCAGTGTGCAGGCCTGTTAATAAGGCTTGCACACTTTTGTTTTGTGTCAGGTGTATCTCAGGGCGTATTTTAGATGTAGGGGGTGCCTATGGATCCGCAGTGGAAAATAAAAAAGAATGAATGGGATCAGGAGAGCGTTTCGGCCCTGGCCTTTTTTGAGTCACTCCGTATTCGTTTTGCCTGTGTGGAAGTGCTGCAGCAATTCCCCATCCTTCTAGAATACCATTTACACGCAGAGCTACGCCAGCGGCTTGGTCGCAGTGGCTTGCGCACGGCGCGTGGAGAATTTCACATTAGTGCGATATGTAATTATTTAGAAAGTTCAGACACGGGTGTGTTTGTTATAGAACGCCAGCTACCTCCCGATATGGTAGAGGATCGCGCTGTATTGATGAAGGCATTTGACGCGCTGTGGGATGCTGGCGAGAACAATGGCCAATGAGTATAATAGATGCCCATATGGTAGGTGATGTGCAGTTAAAAACACTCATTGATCGGCAAAGATTAGAAACGCGTATTGCCGAATTGGCGCAGGAGTTGAGTCGAGACTACGCCGAGACTCGACCTCTACTCATCGGAGTGCTCAATGGGGCTGCACCGTTTATGATGGCGTTAGTCGCCTATTGGCCGCAAATTACGCGCTCCGACATCGACTACGATTTTGTCGATGTCAGCAGTTATGATGGGCAGGAGAGTAGTGGATGTGTGCGTTTGATAAAAGACCTCAATATGGATATTGCCGGGCGCGATGTCATTTTGGTCGAGGACATCGTCGATACAGGGCTGACGATGCAGTATTTACTCGCAGAGCTTAGCGCGCGTCGTCCCCGCTCTTTAAAGATTTGCTCCTTGTTGGACAAACGCGCTCGTCGTCGTATTGACATGCCCGTGGATTATTGTGGTTTTGCCATTGATGACTTATTTGTCGTCGGTTTTGGTCTGGATTATAACCAGCGCTACCGCGCATTGGACTATATTGCCGTCTTAGAATAGTTGGCATAAAGGAGAGGGGATGGCTGTTAAAAAAGTACTAGTAACTGGTGTGTACGGTTTGATTGCGGGAGCCGTCTTTCGCCATTTGCACGAGCGAGTAGATGCGTATGATGTCTATGGTTTGGCTCGCCGTCGCCACGCCTCTGAGCGCGCCCCCCAAGCGGCTGGCGATATACCAGAGGAGCGTTTTTTCCTCGCAGACCTAACGAATCTCAGCGCGCTGGAAAAGGCGATGGAAGGTGTCGACGTGGTGGTGCAATTGGCTGCTGATCCACGGCCTGATGCGAGCTGGGAGAATGTGCTGAGCAGCAATATTGTCGGCGCGCGCAATGTGTTTGAAGCGGCTCATCGCTGCGGTGTTAAGCGCGTAGTATTTGCGAGCTCGATCATGGTGTCTTGGGGCTATCAGCAGGAAGCCCCCTATAAAGCAATTGGAGAAGGTAGTTTCGACGATGTGATTCCCAGCGAATTGCATACGGTGACCCATGAGTGGCCTCATCGTCCCACGGGGCTCTATCCGGCCTCTAAAGTCTGGGGAGAGGCGTTGGCACGTTACTATTCCGATGTGCACAATATGTCGGTTCTATGCCTGCGAATTGGTTGGGTCAACGCCGAAGACCATCCGCAAAATGAGCGCGGTGGCGCCGTTTGGTGCAGTCAGCGCGATATAGTGCAGCTTGTAGAACGTTCGATCGAAGCGCCGGAAGACTTGGACTTCGATATATTCTACGGTGTCTCCAACAATCGCTGGCGTTGGGTAGATATAGAACACCCGCGCGAAGTTTTGGGGTATATTCCCCAAGATAGTGCTGAAGAAAAGCTGGAGCAGGCCTGAACTGACAGCCTCTGTGTATTGCGCATAACGTAGAAAAGGACTATCGATGCCGAGACCGCAACTGCAGGCGTCGGTAGTCCTTGTTTATATTTAGCTAGCTATTGCGAAAATAAAAAGGATGAATGGGTGGAAAAAGATAAGACCGAAGAGCGCGGTGAAGCGCGAGATACCACATCTATCAAGATGTTTTTCTTGGTACTGGGTGCTATTGCGGCATATCAATTAAGCAGCTGGATGCGCGGCGAGCCGGAGTGGCGAGAATTCGAATATGCCCCCGGAGCCTTTGTCGCTGCTGTTGTTGGGGATCCCGAAGAGCTTCAGCTGAGCGAGAAATACTCCTTTGGTGAAGTCGAGTTCCAATTTCTCACCTTCGTCCGTAGCGATGTTCAGTATGCCATTGCCTACGGCGATATCCCTGCGACTGTTACGGCCGACAGTGCCTTGGTGGCAGTGCGTGAGGTGCTGGTCGAGAAAATGCAAGGGGAAGTTCTCGAAACAAGCGCCGATTCATTGGCTGGCCTGCCTGCCCGCCGAGTGCAAATCAGCGCAGCCGATGAGAGTTCACTCGTATTGCTCAGCATGTGGAGTGAGGGGCGCCTCTATCAGTTGATGGCGGGTGGAGAGGCTGATGATATGGATGGCAATACGGATCTTCAGCATTTTTTCACCTCGTTCCGCTTGGTGGTCCACCCGCATTAATTGTTCTTGAGCTTGCCCTGCCCTAGCCGTATTTTTCAGCGCACACATATAAATTATCGCGGTGGGTGTAATGGAAAAAAATAAAGCACTGTTACGGACCTTAAAGAAGATTCCTATTTTTAAGGGGTTATCCCCTTCGGCAGTGCAGAAAGTTCTCGGTCTGTGTGAAGCAAAGACCTTTAAAGAAAAAGAAACCATCTGTGCCCAAGGGTCTGATAGCGACGAGATGTTTATCCTCATCTCGGGCGAACTGGGCGTTATGGGAGATGGTCAAATAGGTCTCGCAATCTTACATCCAATTACTACGGTTGGCGAGATGGGAATGTTCAACCGCCATAAGCGGTCTGCTTCGGTCGAGGCGATCAAGCAGAGCAAGGTGCTGGTCATTGAGCGCGCGCCTTTTGAGTATTTGCTGCGCAGCGAGGCGGAGATGCGCATGCGCATCTACCAGAATATCATCGAAATCCTTTCGAGTAAGATCGTCAACGACAATACGCGTGCACGCGATTATCTGCTCAATAGGGTACAGGCAGAAAAAGAGCTGCAGGCCTCGCGCAATATGCTCGATATTGCCGTGTGCGCGCTGGCAGAGAAGGGCGGTATTTCTACTCAGCAAGTGCGGGAGCAGCTTGAAGAACAAGTAGGGGAAGAGCGTCTGAAGATCCTCGTTGTAGACGATGAAGAGACCGTGCGCAACTTCGTGCGCGATGCCCTCGCCGACTATGCTGTGAGTGAGGCCGGCGATGGTGAGGAAGCGCTAATTAGTATACGCGCTCAGCGCCCCGACCTAGTAATTGCCGATATCAAGATGCCGAGGATGGATGGTTTTGCCCTCGCCGATCAACTGCGACGGGAATTCTCCGACCTACCTATTATCGCCCTATCTGGTTATATCGATGCCAACGAGATCGAAGGCCATAACTTTATCGGTTTTTTGGAAAAACCGATGCGTCTCGATGAGTTCCGCACTATAGTTGAGGGCGCGCTAACGCGGGAAACTTAGCTGTTGACCTCTTTTAGCACATCGCTTTAGCTCAGCAAATCGATACAGCATTTCTTGAATTTTCTCCCACTACCACAAGGGCATGGATCATTGCGCCCAACTTTGGCAAGAGAATGGCGCACCGTCTCGCCTTTGACGCTACCGTCGTTGCGAAAGCGTTCGGCGTAGCGATCGGCTATTGCGGGCATCGCGGCGGACCAGCGCGCTGTGCCGGGTGCCTTGCCCGCTGCGTCTAGGTATTCAAAAAAGGCCTCCACTAGTTGCGGAGCATCGCGCCGCACGGGTTCGGGTAGGTCGAGGGGGGCGACATTTTCTATCAGGACGCGTTCTAGTAGATCATCTGACAGTTCCTCATCGCTTTTTTCGATTGCATCCAATACGTGTTGGAGCAGCGCCTCGGCGTTATTTTTTAGATGCGGTGGCAAAAAGGTGAAATATTCAGATGAGGCGTAGTCGCCAATATAGTCGCGAAAGTCGGTATTCATCTAGATCCTAGTGAGAATGTTATGTTGTTGTTAGTCGCGCTGTATTTTAATGCTCCGCTCTGTTTTCATCAACTGTGCGCCGTGCTGCCTATTCGACGGGGACGCCAGTGAGGGGCGTGGGAAAGAGGTGTGAAGGTAGCTGGTAGGCAGCTAAAATTTCTTCGCTTGCAGCGCGAAGCACTGGTTATGGATAGCGATGTGCATATTACCGATCTACTGGCACTACTGCCGGCACTGCAGGAGCGTTTGCAGGCATCTCCCGACTAATTATTTGGTCGATTTGTTGGTTGCCGCCTATGAGCGGATTTTGAGTTAATCGCGATCGGGGCAGTTAACTTGAGAACAACAAAAAAATCCCCTCATTGGCGCAAACCAATGAGGGGATTTCTTATATACTAAAACTTCGCTCTATTTGGCGAAGTCCTTGAGCTTTTTCAGCGCTAATGCTTTGACCTGAACGCTGGCCGGCTTGGCGGCAACATCCATGGTTTCGCCCGGACGGAAGGGATTGGGAACGTCCTTCTGAGCCTTACGGGCCGGCTTCTTGACGGTCTTGATCTTGAGCAGGCCGGGTAGCGTAAAATGGCCTATGGCGCCCTTTTTGACGTGACGCTCAACCTGGTCAGCAAGGTCGTCCAATACGGCGGCGACATCTTTTTTCGCCAAGCCAGTGTTTTCGGAAATCTCGGCGAGCAGCTGCGTTTTCGTCATAGCTTCTTTCAAAGCTGTGGTTTTCTTAGACATTGTAGTACCTCCCCAGGTATATGTGGTTAATGAATGTAAAAAACTACCGGCAGATTCCAACCAATGCAAGTGTTATATCGCTATTTTCAGGGGTTTTTGGGGTTTTTTTGCAAAAAACCCTGAAACTCCCCCTATTTACTAAGGTTTTTCCGTTTTTAAGCCCAGCGACCACTGCGAAAACGGGATTTTGAGGTCAGATCATTCGGCGTAGTAATGGCTACGATGCGGCAACTAAACTGTATGTGAGGGGCTCTGTGGCATTCTTCCCGACGTAGTGAAAAGTGCGTATATACAGGACAGGAGAGTTGTGCCCAGCGACGGCGCGGCCGCTCGCGGGA
>JBLHGI010000088.1:0-18309 GCA_047616505.1 Planctomycetota bacterium | reverse complement strand
GTGCTTCCCAGTTCCAACGCCAGGTCTTCGGCGCGAATCTCGTCGCTTGGACAGACGATCACCGCGCGCTTGATGGTGTGCTCTAACTCGCGCACATTGCCCGGCCATTGATAGGTGCTGAGCAAGTGTTCTACTGAGGCTGATAAGGCGCGAATGGGCTTGTTGAGATGGGCTGCCATGCGCGCGGCAAAATAGGCCGCCAGTAGCGGTATGTCTTCGCTCCGTTGGCGCAGCGCGGGCAGTTGCACTTCAAAGACGCGCAGGCGGAAATAGAGGTCTTCGCGAAAGAGTTCCTCCGTTGCCATCTGCCACAGGTCCCTATTCGTCGCTGCCACTACGCGAACTTTAGTTGGAAAGGTCTCGGTGCCGCCTACGCGCATAAAGGTTTGCTCTTCTAATAGCTGCAGCAATTTTACCTGCGCATCTAGGGGCATATCGCCGATTTCGTCGAGGAAGAGGGTGCCGTCTCGGGCCAATTCAATTTTGCCCATCTTGCGACTCACCGCTCCGGTAAAAGCGCCGCGCTCGTGGCCAAAGAGTTCGGATTCGATCAGGTCGCGGGGAATAGCGCCACAGTTGACCTGAATAAAAGGACCGTCTTTGCGCGGGCTCAGACTGTGTACGGCGCGGGCGGCTAGCCCCTTGCCGGTGCCGGTCTCGCCGAGGATCAACACCGTTTCGCGCGTCGGTGCTACCTGGGCTAGCTGGGTTTGTGTGTGGCGCAGCGCTGTGCTGTTGCCGACAAAATCACCTATGGCATCGGTGCTTAAGGCGGCTGCCAGTCCCGCCGTATAGGGGTCGGCTATAACCTTTACCTGTAACTGCGCTGGTTGGGATTGATTCAAGTCCCGGTCGATGGCTTTGACTTCAAAACAATAGTCGCCCTCGGGTAGGTCGTGGTAAAAAGCGCGCAATTCTCGCGTTGGTCGTCGCCAGTCTTCCTCGTAGCCACGCAGGCGGCAAGCGTAGAGCATGTGCTGAGAGTGAGTGCGTGAGGACAGACCTTGATATTCAAAGCTGACCTGCTGGCCCGAGCTAATTAGTTCGATTGCATCTTTATCGGCGTAGACTTGGTCGGCGATAGTTTGCACTATGCGGACGCGCGGCGGGATATGCTGTGGACTGTAGCCTACTAGGCCGTCCTGAGTGGCAAACCACATGCGCCCTTGGGCATCGGCGGTGATTTCATACGTGGAGCTAATATGCTCGGAATAGATCGTCTGGAATACGTGGCCGTCGTAGCGACTGACACCGGCCTGGCTGCCGATCCACAGATGGCTTTGCTCATCCATGTAAAGGCACTGTATGTGGTTATTCGGCAAGCCGTGTTCGGTGGTGAAGTTTTGCATCTCCTTTCCATCAAAAAGACTTAATCCTCCCACGGTGGCAATCCATATGCTGTTATTTTGACCTGCGCAAAGATCTTCGATGCGCGTATCCAACAAGCCCGCATCGGCATCGTAAAAGATGAGCCCCTGCGCAGAATTATAGCGTCCGATGCCCCGGCTAGCCATTTGTCCGCCCAGCCCGCCGACGCCAAACCACAGGTCACCATCGCCTCTATTGAGTATTGCCGAAATGTAGGTCTGACCCATTCTATCCAAGTGCAAGACTTCGCAAAACTGCGCGCCGTCGTAGGTGGTTATATACATCTTGTCAGCATCGCCGTGGCCAATATAGAGCACGCCCTCATCGTCTTCGGCGAGGCTATAGACCCGCTCTCCGGTAAAACCCTGAGCGCTGTCCAGGCGCATAATGGTCTGGCCGTCGTAGCGCACTAGGCCTAGCCAGTCACCCAACCACAGATCCCCGGTTTTTCTATGGTGATGAATTGCCATGCAGTCGACGGAATGTAATCCTGTCTCCTGATTCCATAGGGTGATTACACGACCGTCCCACGATGCGAGTACCTCGGCATCGGGACCTTCGATCGAACCAAAGCCGGCCCATACTCGCCCCTGCGTATCTAGGCCGATGGTGGTGACGGCTGCATCGGGTAAGTGTTTGTCGGTGCCTATTTTTTCTATGCTGAGCGGATCGTAACGACCCACTCCGCCGCCCCATGTTGCAAACCAGATCTGTCCCTCGCGGTCTACCTGTACCGCATCGGCAAAGGGATAGGGCAGGCCGTCCTGATAGGTGAAGCGTTGGCACTGTGTTCCCTTATAGCAGAGTACCCCGTCTCTATTTGTGCAGACCCATATTCGACCTTGGTGGTCGGACTGGATCCTGCGCACGTAGCCGTTAATCTCGACATCGATAGGCTCATAGGTATGGCCATCGAAGCGCCCTAAAGCACCCATGCCGCCGACCCACAGGGGGCCTCCCGTCGTTGCCTGAGCTACGGCCCAGGTGCTTGCTGGCAAGCCTTGCTCTTCGCCGAAGCAGTGAAAGCGATCTCCATCGTAGCAGACCATACGGCCTACGCCGAACCATACTCGGCCCTGGTCGTCTGGGGCAATACCCCAGCAGCGATCATCGGCGGTGCCGCATTCTACGGCGTACTGGTGCGATAGGTCGCGTAGGGTATGACCGTCGTAATGGGCGACGATCATAGGGGTATCCTGGCGATTGGACCGCCCCGCTATCCACAGCCCCCCGTTGCGGTCGCATGCCAAGTAGCCAATGAAGCAGCGATCGCCCCAGATAGAGGTGTCGAGCTGATGAAAAGAGCGGCCGTCATAGCGGCAGATGCCGCCGTGGCCACCGAACCAGATATTGCCATGCGAATCTGGTTCAATGCAAATGATCGCGTTGCTGACCAGGCCATCTTTCTCGGTGAAGTTGGCAAAGGTCTCCCCGTCAAAGCAGCTGACCCCATTGGTCATGGTGGCGAACCAGAGCTGTCCTGCTTGGTCTTCGGCAATGTGGTCGATGCGCAGACTGACCAGGCCATCGGTCGGGGTATAGGTGCGCCAGGTGCCGTTGGCGTTAAAAAGAGCGTGAGTAGTTTGGTCCATCCAGATATGTCCGATCGCAGTGGTGTGGCACGTTGTCGATTGATTGCGGTCTCGGTAAAGAGCGCGCGGGCGAAGCGCGGTCGATAGCGTACATAGTAGAGTTCTCGGGCTAAGTTTTGTATACTACTAGGGTCAGCACTGGAATTTCCCCCAAGGATGATCCCGTGGCCCTGAGTATAAATAGCAATTCTTCTGCGCTCAATGTGCGGAGGAACCTCAATGCCAGTACGCGCTCGCTCGCGTCTAGTCTGGAGCGCCTGTCGTCTGGGCTGCGCATAAATCGCGCCGCCGACGATGCGGCTGGGCTATCCGTACGCGAAGGGCTGCGTGCAGAGGTCTCCGGTCTACAGGTCAGTGCGCGCAACGCCGAGCAGGCGACCAACCTCATCCAGACGGCCGAAGGTTCGCTCAACGAAGTTAATGCCGTACTGGTGCGCATGCGCGAGTTGGCAGTGCAGTCCTCGTCGAGTACTGTTAGCGACAGCAACCGCGAATCCATTCAGACCGAATTTACCCAACTCAGCAGCGAGATCGATCGCATCGCCCAAGCTACGACCTTTAACAACCAGGTCTTGCTGACGGGTTTTGGCAACACCGTCAGTTCCAACTCGAGTGCGCTGACGGCGAGTAATACTACGGGTGTTACGAATATCGCCATATCGGGCGCACCGGCTAGCACCTTTACCTTTGTCGATGCGACGGCCGACGGCGACTTGACGTTGGGCAATGGCAGTATCTCGCAGACGATCTCCATGGGCACGATACTCGATGGTGGCACGGTGGCGACGGGCACGCAGGTTGTCGGCAATTTTGACCGCTTGGGCATTCAAGTGACGCTGGCAGGGGTTGGAGTGGCCAGCGCGACGGGATCCTTTAACGACGGCGACCTCGATGGGCGCCAATTGATTGTCGAGGCGGGTACGGGTGCTTCGTTCCAGGTCGGGCCGGCGGATGCTAGTTTTAATCGCTTGGAATTATCGATACCCGATCTGACGGCCAGTGGCACCGAACTCAACTTGAGTGTGGCCGGCGTCAACAGTCTGTCGACGGCGCGCACTGCCATTACGAGCATCGATAGCGCGATAACCAAAGTTTCGCAGGAGCGCGGCAATCTCGGCGCGCTACAGAATCGGCTCAGCTTTAATTTGTCGGCTACCGAGAATCGCATCGAACAGGTGCAGGCCGCCGAGGCGACGATTAGCGATACGGATTTTGCCGAAGAGATTACCAAGTTGACGCGGGCGCAGATCTTGTCGCAGGCCGCCGCTTCGCTGTTGGTGCAGTCGCAGGGGATACAGGCGACGAATGTGCTGACGCTATTGGGGTTCCAGCAACGCTAACTTTCCGCAAAGAGCACGTAGCCAACGGCGCTGCGCGCTAACCACACCTCGCAGAATTCTCTCAGATCATAAGCTCGCGCTACTTCTGCATCGGTCTTGGCGGCCGGGTCGTTGACGAAAACTTTGTCGCCTGCATAGCCGCGCACGACGACTAAGTGGCCGCGCGTGCGCGCAATGGCCGCATTGTTTAATTCCCCTTCTTTATAGCGCACGGAAGCGATAATGGGCAAGCCCTTGTCGAGCAAGTGCCGCGCCGTATCCCAGTCGGGAAAATGCAAGAGGTATCCCATCAAGCCGCGCTGTACAGCGGCGTAGATATTGGCTGGCCAGACGCCGTAGAGAGCGCTGGGCTGGTGCTGTGCTGCGCCAATTATATCGTAGATGTCATTTTTTTTATCGTAAAAATCCAACAGCATACTGACGGAAGTAGGCGAGCAGACGTGGCTGGCCAGATCGGCGCGTAAGAGCATCTGGCTGCGCATTGGCACCGCGAGTTCGACGCTTTTGGCCGTCGTTTGGGGGAGGGCAAGCTCACCTCTTTGGCGCAACGAGACGGAGAGCAGTGCCGAGATATCTGTAGGCGGGGTCGGGCACTGTAGATGCCAGTGCAGGGTGGCGTGCGATAGAGGCGTATCGATACGCCAGATATCGACTTCGGCCCGCACGGGGCCATCTATTTGCTCGTTATGGCCGTTGGTAAAGGCACCGATGGGCGCGAGGCGGCTGCTTTGATTGGGGCCGCTTTCCGTACTGTATTCAAGCGTGCACTGATAGCCCCAGGGATGTTGGCTCTGCAAAGAGAGGCAGGGCAAGATCTCGTAGAGGTCTGTGAGTGTTTCTGGAGCTATGGTCTGCTGCCAATGGAAACCGCCCGGCACCAGTTGCCACGAGACCGTAGCGATATCGGCGGGCCGCATAGCGGGTGGAACGGCGCGCTGCCAATGGGGCTGGGGGCGGTGTGTGGCGAGTAGGAGCGTTGTAGGCATGGCGGGAAATATAAAGGGCTTGGCGCTTATTTCCCAATTTTATACGCACCTATGATTAGGTGAAAATTCACAGGCCGTTTAAACGAGAGAACTTAGCTTGTACTATGAATCTGTTTTCTCCACATTTGTATCGCATTGGTAGCTGTGTGCATCTAAAGCCAAGAGTTCGCGTGGAAGAGGGCCGATCTGCCGCACCGACTTAGGGACGAATATGAAAAAGCGATGTCATCTTATCTTTTGTATTGTGCCGCTATTATTTGCCTGCGGTGACGAAACGCCAACTAATGCATCGCGCGCTGAAGATGACCCCACTGCGAGCGATCCCACTGCGAGGATAGAGGAAGAGACCGTCTCTAATAAGGGGCCAATTGCCGATGGGGCAGGAGAGGTCGTCGACGGTGATCTGGCAACGGATACATCGGCTGAGGAAGTGGCAGCTCCTCCTTCCTTACTACCGACGCCGGCGGGCAATGGCCCATACTTTGGCACCTATCTCGATCTCGAACAATTTCCCTACGATTCCATCGTTTCAGGTGGACCGGGCAAAGATGGCATTCCGGCGCTGACCAATCCCGAGTTTGTCAGTCGCACCTTTGTGCGCTATCTCAGCGATAGCGATATGGTGCTGGGCGTAGTGATCGACGGTCAGGCCAAGGCTTATCCACACAATATTGGCTGGTGGCATGAGATCGTTAACGACCGCATCGGTGGCCAGGCGATTTCCGTGACTTTTTGTCCGTTGACGGGTACGGGTCTGGTATTTGATACCACCGATGAGAACGGTGAACAGTTTGAACTCGGCGTCTCGGGTTTGCTCTTTAACAGCAATCTAATCATGTACGATCGGCGCGATGGAGCGACGCTCTATCCGCAGATGGCCTTTAAAGGGGTTGCGGGTTTGTGGAAAGAGCAGGAGTTGCCGCTCTTGCCCGTAGTCGAAACGACTTGGGCTACTTGGAAAGAGCTTTATCCACAGACGCTCGTAGTGGCCGAGGGCACGTATAATATTGACCTCTATACGAGGTATCCCTACGGCGATTACCGCAGGGATAACAGCTATTTCCTCTTTGCGCTCGAAACGCCTCTGAGCCGCAATCCAAACCCTTATGCCGTTGATCTCGCTGCGAAAGACCGCGTATTGGGGGTGCGTTTGGACGGTCACGCCATGGCGTATCCGCTGGATCGGCTCGGTGAACATGCCGTGCTCAACGAGCGAGTGGGCGGTGTGGATATTGCGGTGGTTTGGGATCGCGAACACCATCTCGCTATACCCTATGCGCGGCAGGTGGGCGAGCGCGTGCTGAGTTTTGAACGCGTCGAGAGCGAAGTGTTTCCGTATTTCGGTCTGCGCGACCGCGAGACGGGGACCCTCTGGACAGTGCAGGGAGAGGCTGTGTCAGGTGAGTTGATTGGCGAACATTTAGTGCAGGTACCAGCGCATAGCGGCATGTGGTTTGCCTGGGTCACCTTTTGGCAAAATACGGACGTTTGGCAATAGCCGATCTTGGGAAAAACATCACGATGGCTTGCCATCGCGATGTCTATTCTTTGGGCGAGTAGGTTTAGCTGATGCGCCGGTAGAATCGGCGTAGCATTATTGTTTGCTATAGCTCCGCAGGGTCAATCCTGCGGAGCTATTTCTTTTGCGGTTGCTCTGTGGCCTCTTTTATGGGCAGCAGGTCCGGGTCGGCATGGGGCCAAACGCGGAGCAGCCTTTTATAGCTGGCTACTCGGTCTTGCTCCTCATTTCCCATCGCGTAGGCTCGCGCTAGTCCCCACAGTATATGTCCGCTCTGTGGCCTCTTTTCCAAGGCTTGCAAAAAGGCGTCGCGCGCACCTTGCCAATCGCCCAGGCGCAGGCGCACTTGTCCCTCGCTTTCGGCGATGGGACGGGCGATTTCGGGCGGTTCTTCGTAGGGCAGTTTGGCGGCGGCACGACGCACATCATCTAGGCGGCTGAGTGCGCCCTCTCTATCGCCGCGCAGGCTCAATAGATGTGCGTCTAGATCGTAGGCGAGCACATCGAGATAGTGGACGCGGCGGCGAGCGTAGTAGCGGTCGTTGCGCTGACCGCTGCCAAAGAGATACGACCAGCTCATATTCTTGATCTTTTTCAAATTAACTTCTGCTGCTGTGTCATCGCTGCGTTCGATCGCACCCATTCCACGCGCATAGAACTGTAGGCCGAGCGCGTAGCTGCGGGCAAAGGTGTTCTTTAGCGTGTCGTTTTGCACGAGGGCTTCAAGGCTCTGCTCTGCCTCGCCCCAGAAACCATAGCGTATCTGCAGGCGTGCTCGCGCTAGACGGCCCTGATAGAATGTGATGGTGCGACGGCTATTCAGGGGCACGCGCTCCAAGCGGGCCGCCCAGGCCAAACCGTCGCGATAGCGGCCGTCTTCGGCGCAGTTTGCCACCATATAACTGAGATTGTGCACGTAGTTCCAATAGTTCGTAGGGCTCACGTTATACGAGGCCATATAGGTGGAGTCGGCGCGGTGGGATGCCAAAAAAGAGGTGCGCGCTTTTTCGAAATCGCCCGTCAAATAGTAAATATGGCCTGGCATATGCACGATATGACCGGAGGCCGGTGCCAAGGCGGCAATTTTATGGGCGCTCTCGATGGCGCGTTCGGGGTGGCTGCCCGGTTCTATGAGGTGGATATAATAATGGTGGACGCCGACGTGGTTTGGGTGCGCTTGTAGCAGCGGATCTAAGAGTTCTACGGGGTCAGGTTCGTTTTCGCGTGGCGCGTTGGGGTTGTAGCCGCGCTGTAAGAAGCGCGCGAAGAATACTTTGGCTTCTACATCGGCGGGATAGCGTGCGATTAACTCTTGCATCTCGTCGATATAAGCTTTACGACCAAGCGAATCCAGTGCCGTTGTCGCGCGTATATAGCGTATTTCGCGGTCCGCCCCCTGCGCTGCGTAGTGGCGTGCTTTGCGTATTGCCTCGCGCTTTAGGGCGCGCCCTCCGCGCGGGGTCTGATAGATGCCCCACCAGGCCATGGCACAGGTCGAGTCGAGTGCGGCGGCATGGCGGAAAGAGCGCAGCGCTTCGTAGTACCAGAAGTCGTGCAGCAGAGAAACGCCTTGTTCGAAGTAGCGCTGAGCTGCTGGTGAATTGGTGGTTATGGGAAAAGTGGTATGGCCAATATCATCGAAGTCAAAAAGTGGTGGTGCGTTTGAAGGGATAGAGGCTGTGGGGCGTGGCGCAGTGGCACAGGAACTCAGGACTAGGGCGCAGAAAAGGGGGGCGAAATAGCTCATGAGTGCTGCCTTTCTAAGGCCGTAGGTCCGTTAGTAGGGTTTTTAGTTCTGGGAATAGGGGGCGTTGAAAATCTCGCTGCAGCGGCATTTTGTGCAAATGCAGGTCCATAAAATCGAGTAGTGCTTCAAAGTCGATCGGGTTATGGCCATGCCCCCCCTCGCGCAGGGCCCAGCCGATTTTGCCGGGTGCGTCGAGTAATTGGTATACTGCTTGAGCGTCTACGCATGCGGCGTACGAACCGGGTGGGTTGGCGGCTTTATCTTCGTATGCCTCTGTCACCAGGAGTGCGCGCGGAGCCACTAGGGCATGTAGAAAGTGTTGATCGTACGCTAGTTCGCCGTCGCGGTAGCGATGGTCGGCAAAACCCTGGCCAAACCAAAAAATATTGCCCGAGTCAAAAAAACTGTCCACCGTTTCGGCGCGCTCGGCTTTTAGATGGTTGGGGCCCGAACCGCCGGTACCCGAATCGTTGGGGTTGGTCAGGGCAATGCGCTCGTCGGTAGCGCCGGCTAGTAGCGCGGCCTTACCACCGCGCGAATGCCCGCTTATGGCGATCGCGTCGGCGCGAACTTGCGGCATTTCGACTAATGCATCGATGCAGCGATGGTAGGCCCACGCCCAAGCGGATAAGACGCCAAAGCTGGCGTCTGGGAAGATGCGGTAGAGCCCCGTTTTTCTATAGGCATCTCTGTTGTCTGCCGCCGCTTCGGTGCGGTTTAATGAGGCGGCTATATTGCCGCGTGCGAGCGTGCGCTGAACGGTGGCATCGTCAAAGTAGCGCCAGCAGCCGTCGCCGTTGAGCAGCACGGGGAAAGGCCCGTCGCCCGGTGGTATCCACAGCGACAGCATTTGGCTGAGTTCTTGGCCGTCGGCAAAGGTCGTGTGCACCTCAAAAGTGGCGTAGGTCACCCCGTCCCAACCGCCAATGGTGGAGTGGCTGTGCCGTATGGCGTGTGTTTTTGCACCTTGCGGTGGCATGCCGCCATATTCGTGGGGCACAATCGTTTCATATAGCTCTGTGCGCCGCTGGGGCCAAGTGGCTGCGGCTACTGTTTGGCGCTCAGCAGAGATGAGCAAGTCGGGGGTGAGATGTATGCTGGCCATAGGATCAGCCCCAGAGGTCGGGGGTCGGTGGATAGAGCGTGCTGCCTTCGTAGCGCAGACCGGGATGGCGGTCTTCTAAGAGCAACAGCGGACCATCTAGGTCTACGTATTCGGCCCCGGTAGCCAAAAGTGCGGCGGGCGCCATCGCCAACGAGGTGGCGACCATGGAGCCGATCATTAGGCCGAGTTCGAGCGTGCGTGCTTTTTTTAGCAGCCCTAGCGCTTCACTCAGACCACCGCTCTTGTCGAGCTTGATATTGACATACTCATAGCGTTCGGCCAGCGCTTCGAGATCGGCCGCTATATGGCAGGACTCGTCGGCGCAGAAGGGCAGGGGATGTGCGAGCTGGGCGAGTATGGCATCGTCGGCAGCGGCTAAGGGCTGCTCGACGAGGGCGACGCCTAATTGAGCCAACTCGTCGGCAGAGCGCTCGACTCTATCTGCTGTCCAGCCCTCGTTGGCATCGACGATCAGCGTGGAGTTCGGGGCATTTTGGCGGATGGCGGCGACGCGTTCGAGGTCTCCTTGCCCGGCGAGTTTGATCTTGAGCAGGGGGCGGTTGGCGTTGGTCGCGGCGGCAGCCCCCATTTTTTCTGGCGTGTCGAGCGATATCGTATAGGCCGTTTGCACCGGACTTGGAGCGGGTAGTCCAGCTAACTCGTGGACCGCTTTTCCGGTCATCTTGGCCTCTAAGTCCCAGAAGGCACAGTCCAGCGCGTTGCGGGCGGCGCCGGGCGGCAAACGAGTCTGCAGCTCTATTCTATCTAATCCGGCTTCGATCTCAGCGCGCAGGCCTTCGATCTCCTGCATGGTCCCTTGGACGGATTCGTTGTAGCGGGGGTAAGGCATGCTCTCGCCGCGCCCGCTGTAGCCGTCGCGATGCAGCGTGCACACGACGACATCGGCGCTGTTTTTACTGCCGCGCGAGATCGTAAAAACCTGCGCTAGCGGCCAGCTCTCGCCGCGCACTTCGAGGCGTGTCATAACAAGGCGTCGACGAGGCGGGCGGCGCCCTGGCGCACGGGGTCGATGCAAGGCAACCCCGTCTCTCGCTCGATCGTGTCGAGTAATTCCAATGCCTCTGGCTCGCTGCGCTTAGAGGTGTTGACGGCGATGCCGATGGTGCGGCAATGGGGGTTGGTCAGGCGTCCGCACTGCTCGTTGAGGCGAATACATTCGGCGATACTTGGCAGGCCGTGATCGGGCAAACCACGCATATGCGTGCGGTCTGGATCGTGACACAAGACGAGGCAGTCGGGCTGTGAGCCGTGCAATAGGCCGAGAGATACACCGGCATAGGACGCGTGAAAGAGCGAGCCCTGCCCCTCGACTAGGTCCCAGTGCTCGGGATCGTTAGCGGGCGATAGCGTTTCGGTTGCCCCCGATACAAAGTCGGAGACGACGGCGTCGACAGATATGCCTGTACCAGCAATGAAAATGCCCGTCTGGCCACTGGCGCGAAAGGTGCACGACAGGCTGCGCTGTTTCATTTCTCGCTCTAGGGCCAGGGCGGTAAACATCTTGCCGACAGAACAGTCCGTGCCGACGGTCAGCAGGCGTTTGCCCGTGCGTTTGAGACCGTTGCCGACGGTGAAAGTTTGCTCGCTATAGCGCACATCGGCCAGTTGGACCCCTTGCTCGGCAGCGAGTGCGGCCAGGTCGGGGATGGCGCTCAGTTTAGTATGTAGGCCGCTGGCGATATCGTAGCCGAGGTCCACGGCTTGTAATAGGATTTCGCGCCAGAGAGCGGAGATGGTGCCACCGCGATTGGCCACGCCGGCAATTAAAGTCTGCGCACCGGCTTGGCGACCTTCTTCCAGGCTCATGTCGGGCAGTCCGATATCGGCTTTGCAGTCGGTTAGGCGCAGCTGTCCGACACACCACTCGGGGCGCCAACGCGCGATGCCGTTGGCAGTTTTGGCGGCGAGTTGGTCGGCGGCATCGCCCAAGAAAAGCAGGTAGGGTTGTTTGAGTTGGATCAAGGTAAGTTCCTCTGTTGTTAGATATGGGTATAAAATAGGGAAAGGGGGCGGTGGGCAAAATAGAGGCGGTATTGACTCATAGCGGCAGATCTGTTTACTATGCGTCTTTGGTAGATGAAATACTTTACAAGGAGAAAGAGATGAAACTTCAGGTATATCAGTCGTATTGGGGCATGGTGGGGTTGCCGTATGGGGGAGAAGAATGGAGTATGGAGGAGAAGGTCGCTAAAATTGCCGAGGCGGGGTTTGATGGGGTGGAGTTTCTGATGGAGGACAAGGGCAATCGCGACCTAATGATACCGCTCTGTGATCAGCACAATTTAAAGCGCTCGAATATCGTTTTTCCGTGGACGCCGGAAGAGTTCGTCGACGATCTCAAGGCGGCTGCAGACGGCGGCGCTTCGCATCTTAACTTGCAGCCGATGCCGATGCCGCGCAAAGTAGCCGACGGCGTGTCCTATCTCGTGCGCTGTATGGATATGGCGGCCGCGGCGGGGTATGAGCTGTTTATTGAGACGCACCGCGACCGCATGACGACGGACATGTATTTTACTCTAGACCTGCTCGATGCGATACCCGATATGGTACTCTGTGGCGACCTTTCGCATTTCTTGGTCGGGCGCGAGTTTTCCGGGCCGCCGCTGTCGGAGCAGAACCAAACCTATATGGAGCAGATCCTCGCGCGCTGCGGTGCATTCCACGGGCGCGTGGCTTCGCGCGAGCAGGTGCAGGTGCCTACGGGTTTTGCGCATAATAAAGTGTGGGTCGATCTCTACGAGAGTTGGTGGGAATACGGTTTTAAGAAGTTTAAGGAGCGCGCCGGCGAAGACGATGTAATGACCTTTGTCGTAGAGTTGGGGCCGCCGACCTATGCTATGCAGGGGGCCGATGGCAACGAGTTGTCCGACCGTTGGCAAGAGGCTGTAGAGATGAAGGATCGGGTGCGCGCGATCTGGGATCGCTGCTAAGAACCGCTGCTAAAACAATTTTGCCGAATAGTCAAAGCCCCTGATCCGCGCGGATCGGGGGCTTTTGTCGAAGAAAATAATCAGCGGCGATAGCTGAGTATTAGATAGGCGCTGCGCGGAGTCTCCGTAAATAGGTTTTCGACGAAGAGCGCTTTGAATTCGGCGGGGTGCCCGCCCAGTAGGTTGCGGCCAACCAACGCGAGTTCAAGGTTTTCAGATGCCGTCCAGGCCAGGCGCAGGTCTAGTTCCAAGTAGGCGTCGATATCATAGGTGTCGCGCTGTTCTACAAAGAGCGTATCGGACCAGTTTGTGCGGTCGTCGAGGCGGCGGCTGTAGGGCGATTATAGATCGGCAAAGAGATAGGCCTGGCCGATCTCGCTGGTGTAGAGGTCTCCTTGTAGCGTGAAAGCGTCGGCGGGCGTCGGCGACCAATCTAGGCGTCCACCTGCGTGCAATCCCTGCCAATCGTCGTTGGAGTCGAGGCCGCTGCTGTCGTCAAAGGCGTCGCGCGCAAAGCCGCGTCCGTAGAGACGGTAGTGGGTCTGTTCGTTGAACTGGCCGCCGTAGCGAATTTGGGCAAAGCCTCGCTCAAAAGAGCCCGTGCCTCCCTGCAATAGAAGCCCCTGCGTCTCTGCGCTGTTTTTGGTGACGATATTGATGATACCGCTGACGGCATTGGCGCCCCACAGCGTGGCGCCGGGACCGCGAATGCCGTCAATGCGTTCGACCTCTTCTAAGAGCGCGTCCTGTGCTTCCCAGAATACACCGGAAAATAGCGGCGTGTAGACGCTGCGGCCGTCGATTTGCACCAAGAGCTTGTTGGCAAAGCGGCCGTTGAAACCACGAGCACTGATGGCCCATTTATTGGCGTCGAGGCGCGCTACGGATAGGCCGGGACGAGGCGGAGTGCTTCGGGAATGCTGGTTACGCCCGAGCGCCTGAGGTCCTTGCCCGTCAGCACAAAGGTCGCAGCCGGCGCGGTAAAGAGCGGTTCGCTCTTGCGCGAAACTAGGGAAATTCCGACGTCCATCAGCTCTTCGAGACTGAGGCCGGCTAAATCAAATACATCGGCATGTAGTCGCACAGCTGGCGCGCAGAACAGCAAGGCTCATATCGGGGCAAAACGGAGCCAGCGATTCATTATCACGTAGTCAAAGGAGCGCTAGCCTTCGTCCAAAACTTCAATTTCGTCCGGTAGATTAGGCACCATACAGAGAAACTCAAAGGCTTCTTCTCCCTCGGCGCGATACCAGTGTGGCACGCCGGCGGGTATATAGACGACGTCGTCTTGTTGTACGGTCATTACTTCGTCGCCGATGCCGATGGTGGCGCGGCCGCGCAGCACATATTGTTCGTGCTCGACGGTATTGGTGTGGCGCGGCATGCCGCCGCCGGGTTGCATAACAAAGCGACGCATGGCGAAATGAGGGCCTTGTTCGGGGCCGATAAGCACCTGGCGTTTGGTGCCCTTGCCGGCCCCTACGGCTTCAAACGGCAGGTCGGCGGCGTGTTGTAAGGACATGAATTTACTCCTGTGTGAGCACGGGCGAATGACTGGCACTCGCATGCAAGCTGTCGAATTCTTTGCTGTTGTCGTCTTCGACTAAGTCAGTGTGGCAGCCCCAGTCGTCTACGGGCTGGTTACCGTTGCCGAAGAAGATCCACTTCTGCCTCGAATTGGCGAAGTAGACATTGACGTTGCCGGGGCGAGAGACCTTGATGAGGCGGCGCGGCAGCTCGTGGTCGGCCTTTTCGACGCGATATTTTTCAAGGACATTCTCGTCCATATCCACGCCCAAACCGGGCGCTTCCGGTACGCGAGCGTGGCCGCCAACGACGGGAATTCGCTCCGTGAGCAGGTGGTGTTCGTAGAGTTCGTGACAGGTGATGGTGGGCCACTGTGAGTGCGTGAGCACGGCACTTAAGTGCAGGGAAAGGGCGGTGGTGGGACCGGCCCCGACCATTTGCAGAAAGAATGGCATATTGAGCGAGGCGGCCGTGGCGCCCTGTTTTGTTATTTGCGAGACGCCGCCACCGAGCACATAGCCATCGCAGACGCCGCCCATCTCGATACCTTCACGCGGGCCGATAACGCCGTAGTGATGGGCGATCGCACTCTCGATCTGCGTGCGCAGAAAACGATTGCCCGCTGCGTCGTTGCGCGGGATGGGGTCTTCGAAAATTTTGATTTTGGGAAAAGTGCGTTCCAACTCGCGCAGTACGGGAATGGCGTTGGAGGCGTTATTTAAAAAGGCGTTCCAGTCGGCGTCGATGCGAAAGTGATCGGGGGTCGCCTCGGAGATGCGGCGCACGGTTTCAAAGACGTCAAACCAGGGGCGCGTTTTTATTTTTATGCAGGTATAGCCGAGCTCGACGGCCGTGCGCGCTTCGATTTCATATTTCTCCGGCGACATATCGTGATCCCAGAAAGAAATGGGGCACCAGTCCCGGCACTTGGTCCCGAGCAGGCGGTAAACGGGCACGCCGGCGAGTTTGCCCGCCGCGTCGAAAAGCGCCATCTGTAGGCCGGCACCCAAGCTGTCGTCCCACATCGTTTCAAAGGGGGTCCGGCCGATGATGCGCTCGTGGTCGCCCACCTTTCCCCAGGTGTAGTTCTGGATCGTTTCGCCCCAGCCGACGATGCCGGCGTCCGTCTCAACGCGCGTAATTTCTAGCTCGGACCAGGTGTGGATGCCGGCGCGTTCCATTTCGGTGCGCACGCGGTCGACGAAGGGGACTTGCAGAGTAAAGCGTTCTACGTGGGTGACTTTAGCGGTCATGGTATGTTCTCGATTTGTTGGCGGTCTGGTCTGGATGGATCTGGATTTATTAGTAGAGAGTAGTCTGGTTTAAGGAGGGGGGAGTGTCAAGTTTGTAGGGATAATTTATTGTCCGTCGTCGGTAGTATTTTACGCACTACGATGCGAAATGGAGTTGCGCTATGCGATTGATAACGTATTTAACGGCACTGATAACGACGGTCCTGTTGGCGGCTTGTGGCGGGGATGGCGATAATGTGCCGCTCTCTTCCGGCACGCCTACAGGGGGCACGACCCAGCCGGCGGTCGATGTGGAGAGCGGATCGATGACGGGGTCGATATGAATTCGGCTCAGCTAAGGCAAATTCCCGCACACAACAGCTTTTGGTTTGCCTGGGTGAGTTTTTGGCAAGAGACGGAAGTATGGGAATAAGGGCGTAGCGGGCGCAGCTATATCGCCGTCTTTAAACTCGCCCTAAAATAATATCGGCCATCGTCGAGCAAAGTCTTCAACCATCGCCGAAGGGGTCGGCGATGAGAACGCGGCCAGCGGTGGCATCGCTGAGCCCGGCGTAGAGCCAGGTGCTATCGCCGTCGCGCACGAGGCCGCCGGAGAAAATGACGTCGCGCAGGCCGGGTCGTTTGGGCGTGGTCGCGGGGAAGTCGTCGCGGCTTGCTATGATTTCCAGAGGGGTGTGTTCGCTGGTTGCTGGGTCCATGATAAAGCTCATGGGATAGTAGTGTTTTTCTTCTGTTGAGCCGGATCCCTGCATCCAGGCGATGTGGCCGAGCACGCCGATACGACCGTCTTTGAGCTGATGTAATTCGTTGGCTCCCCCCCATTCATCCGAGAGAAACTGACCTGTCAATAAGGGCGCTGCGTCGATGGCGGTGGCCGTGAGTTGGTCGAGGCTATCCACCGCGACAAAGCCAATCTGTCCCCTACCCCCCCGTTCTCCCTGTGGTCGAGAGCACGCGCCGACGCGGCCGTCGGCCAACTCGACGAGGCGGATGTCTTTCATATGGTCGGGGCCCTGTAGGAAAGGGCGCAAGGTGTCGAGGCTTTTCCCCCGATAGAAACTCATCCGCCAACCCGGCGTATCGCGACCCGGTAGCTCGACCGGGAACTCGACGCCGCCGATTACGAATTCACCTTGAATAAAGGCGATGCAGGGGTCCTGCAGTTTGGGAAAGGTTGGCGCCCCGGCGCGCGGTCGCCATACGCGATCGTTGCCCTCTGCGAAGAAGATCGTCTCAGCCAATTCTGTATCGCGTGCTTCCACCCGTCCGGCAATGAGAGTTTCGCCCGCTAGGTCGAAGGGCGCGGTGATATTGTAGACATCGCGGTCGCCGACGCCGGCGAAGTGAATGAGTTCTCCGCTGCGGGGTGCCGAGGGCCGGGTGCGCAGGTCCGCTAAGAGTTGGCGAGCGGGGACTGGCGCGTTTTGGCTGCGGGATTCGTCGATGGATTCACGTCGTTGCAATGGATACTCCTCAGGTGCTCAGCCGATGACCCGCATCGGCAGGAGTGGTGTGTTGGGGCGGTAGCCATGGTGCTTAGAGTGGATAATCGTAATCGATTGTATGGACACCGTCAAAGGCAAAACCGAGCGTGTGTCCCGTAGTGTTTTGTGTCGTTACGAAGTTGACTAAGTCGACTAAGTTTACTATTGTCAACTCAATTTAAGGAGGTTTCCTATGGCGGTTGTTATCAATGTCCACGAGGCCAAGACGCATCTATCGCGTTTGCTCGATCGGGTGCACAATGGCGAAGAGATCATTTTGGCCAAAGCAGGTAAACCCTATGCGCTGTTGAGCCCGTTACCACCGGCGCAGGAACGCAAACCTGGCATGGTGCGCGGGCGTATCACTACCGCCTTCTTTGAGCCGCTATCCACTGAAGAATTAGAGGCGTGGGAGCGATGAAGGTATTATTGGATACGCATGCTTTGTTGTGGTGGTGGACGGATGATCCACAGTTGCCCGAGGCTCCGCGCGTGCTCATTGCTGACCCATTTAACGAACTGTTGATCAGCAGCGCTACGGCTTGGGAAGTGAGCACTAAATACAGGTTAGGCAAATTGCCCGCAGCAGAGGAGATTGCAGAGAATTTTGCTGCGTTAGTAGAGGAATCGCATATGACGCCCCTGCCCATTACTATAGAGCATGCGCTTAGGGCTGGAGCTTTAGAACGCCATCATCGCGACCCCTTTGACCGTATGATCATTGCCCAAAGTCAGGTCGAAGGGGCTGCGATTGTGACTAAAGATGCGGCTTTTGCAAACTACGATGTAGATCTGCTGTGGTAGATAGACTATATCACGTCAACCGATGACCCGCATCGGCAGAAGCGGTTTGTCTGGATCTATGGCAAAGTCGACCTCTGCTCTGTCTGCGCCCCGCGTAAATGAGATCTTCCCCGAACCCAGGGGCGCATCGACGCCCGGTGCTGCGTAGAGCGGATAATTGTAATCGACCGGCGCGCCGTCGATTATATGCGCGCCGTCGAAGGTGATATCGAGCACGTGGGCCGTGGTCGTTTGCACCGTTACGCGTTTTTTGTCCGGCCACTGGCTCAGGTCGGGGGCGAGTGCGGCGCGCTCTGTACAGAAAGCGGCAAAACTCTCGACCTCGTCTGCTTCGACTGCTTCCAATACGATCCCAGTACTAGGGTTATTTAGACGCAAGAGCCAGCCGTCGATTAGATCGCCCTCGCGCACGAGAATATTGGCGTTGTTGGCCTCGCGGATCGTCGTCCATTCGTAGGGGCTTAAGGGGGCGAGTCCGACGTAGAATGCGCCGAGATCGGCAAAGAGCCAGCCGTCTTTCTCGCTCCAATTGTGTCCGTTGGGCAGGAAGAGATTGACGAAGGGGTGATCGTCTGTTGGCGGGATGTCGTAGAGCACGACAAGGGCGCCTTCGTGCTGTAGCATGCGCTCGTA